>JAJYHJ010000032.1 GCA_021784785.1 Actinomycetes bacterium
GATGTATTGAGGACATACATAGAGAACCAAAGGAGACCGAGCTAATATGCGCCTATCTCTCCCCGCTCTTACGGACGGGGATTCCCGGCGCGACTGATGAAAATATGGGTTCAGTAACGCTAACGCAGCTTCGACTTCACATAACCTACGCGTACATGTAGGACGCATGAAAACACAGTACAAAGTGCCCCCGGCAGGATTCGAACCTGCGACACATGGTTTAGGAAACCACCGCTCTATCCCCTGAGCTACGAGGGCAAAATAACCAAAGGTAGCTTAGCCGGAATAACGTCACTTTGAATTACCGCATCAGAGCAAACCAGGAAAGTTCTAGATACAAAGTCGTCGCCGACCTACGCCTATGAGCACGGCAGACAAGAGGGTGAGTATAAGTCAAATAACGCCTAACTCTAGACCTGCACCAACTTAGAAGTCGCCACCTTGAACCTCGGCAATCATGGCCTCTATCTCTTCGCGAGTACTCTTCAGCCGTTTCTGACACTCAGTTACTATAACCTTTGATCTCATTACGAGTTCCGTTACGCTATCAACACTAACCTGTCCAGCGGACAACGTTTCGAGAATATTTTGGAGCTCTGCCTTCAACTCTTCGTAGCTCATTTCGAACAGTTCGTCGCTCGTCATCTCTGTTTACTCCTCACGCTCTCTCACAGAAATCGATCCGTCTACAAATAAAATCTTCGCGAGCTTAGTTGTCCGCGCTTGTTTTGCAGTTCTAATCCATCTATCGTCCTCGTCACCGATAACCGCAAAACCCCTCATTAACGCTTCTTCGGGATCACTCTGTTCAACCCGCGAAGTCAGTACTCCAAGCAATCCTTGTTCGGAGTCCAAAGTCTGCCTGAAACCATATGCAAGAGCAGAAAATCGTCTACTTAGATCGACTTCATCCAAGTTGATCTGTCGGACACTTTCGCCAAATATCATTCTCGCCATTCGTAGGAGTTCTACCTGTTCTTGACGAACTACGCTGCCTAAGGAGTCAGTGACGTTTCTAATTATGTCATTGAAAGATGAACGCATCCTATGCTGCATGGAGTCCAGTGCCATAGTCGATACCATTTTGACTCGGTCCATAAACTCTTCCTCTCGATCCAGGTTGCTAGATGCAACCCTTATGATCCGATCAGCTAGTAAAGAAACGGAGGCAAGGAACTCCAAAACGGTCTCGACTAACGCTTTCGCTACACTTTGCGGCACATCAAAGTAACGGTTGGCAACCTCGTTGACCAGTACCGAGTCGGTCGAGTGCCCTATCGCACACCATATAGGAGTTTGACAAGTAGCAACGGCACGGACAACTTTTTCCTCATTGAAAATCGATAGTTCGCCCGTCGATCCTCCACCGCGTATGAGTACCACTAAGTCGTGACCTCCCGATCCGGCTCGAGCTAGTGTCTGCACTAGATCGTCCACGGCGTAAGGACCTGAAACGGACGTCGGATATAGCTTCAGAGTAAATCTAACTCCGCTTTCTACCAAAGGATTCAAAAAATCCTTCTTCACAACGCCACCAGCGGACGTGACAAGCGCAACCTCTCTACACAGGTACGGGGGCTTCAGTAGGCGATTCGCATCCCAGATGCCTTCCGATCGCAAGATTCGCCTTATCTCTTCAAGTCGTATCAGTTCATCTCTTCTGAGTACGTCGTAGTCGATTCCAAGGACCTGAAATCTCATTCCGTAGAGAGGATGGAGATTCAGTTTCCCCATAACTACAACTTCTAGATCGTCTTTAAACGAAGAGAGAGATCTTTGTGCGAGTTCACGTTGGATCACAGATGCTTGGTCTCGCCAGATCACCGCAGGAATCTTTGCCGTCACCGTCTTGGACGTACCCCCCATCTCCTCAGCTTCCACCATGTCGAAAAAGATATGACCCGCTTGACTCCTCTTGGAAGAGGCAACGGTGCAGCGCACACGGTGAAAATCCCTGATTAAAGGAGAAAGCGCGTTATTAATCTCTCTCCAGAACTGGGAAACACTTAGAACATTCGATTCAACCGCGTCAGTTGGTAGAGATTCGCTAAGATCCACAAAGCAATTGTACCGACTCAGTCAACGGATATCCTCGCTATCCATTTCAGATGACCGGCATCCAAGGTTCCAAAGCAAACGACAGAGCAAGGGCGAAGCTTCATGAGTCAAAGTTGATTTTTGCGCAATTCAAGACAGGCGTCGCTAGAACCAAAATTAATAAGTTCGCTACATATTCAAAGATGACTCGTAATCCTAAAGGACCGCGATGACGCCATAAAGGTTGGGGGTATCGCTACATGTCTCAACTTACGACCGCGGACCAGCATAACCCCGTTGTTTGACAGTAACTGCGTGAAACCGAATAAGGTTATTACGATAGGACAATCGAAGCTTTACTCCCAAAATGCACCGATCGGTAAAGTGGACCTTAATCTTTAGCAAATATTCAGGTGTGGCCGCCAGCGAACCCAGCGTTCTCACATAAAAGATCTATAACAATTGTATAGAACAAAATTCACAAAGAGAGCGAAGGAGGCGGGGTGTTAGAGCTATCAAACCAAACCTTAACGGCAATAGGCGCCATGACAGCCTCGGCCACAGTAGCTATTGCCGTGACTACATCTAAGTCACCTTCAAAAGCTCGGATCCCCATCCTCTCTATGACCTACCTATTAGGCGCCACTATTGAATTCTTCACATACTTCCTCCATAACGGACTGCCCACAACGCAAACGTTCTTCTCGCAACTACTTTTCGGATCATCCACGATTGTATGGATCCTCATGTTATCCGCCACGTCCATCGCAGCCCAACAGTCCAAGAGCTTCTCGAATCTATCTAGGAAAACTAAGGCGATCGTATTTATCATCTCTAGCGTCTCCCAAGCGATGGTCGACATTAAGATCGTAACGACAACAGCCTGGTTGGTTGTAGCACTGTCCACTATAATTCTCGCGGTCGCAACCATCACGGGTTCATATTCAAAACTTGCATCGCTTTGGAGAGTATTGCAGCCCAGATTTAGACTGAACTCACCTTGGCAACGCTTCGCTTCACTCGCACTTCTCTTGGCAATCACGTCCATGCCGATGTATCTCATAAGTAAGCGTTCAACAGCGAGTTTTCACAACGCTTCCTCTAGCTCCCAAGTACTTCCACTCCAAGCCCAGGGCCGGCAAGGGCACGCGTCCGATACCTCTTTCAACTCTGGCATTCTCCCCAATGGTCCAAATGGTGAGAGCCACCTACCAACAGTACTCAAGTTCTACGGCGTCGCAAGCGCATCAAATCCCAACGTCAAACAAGTCGTCAGAGTATGGGTCAAAGGAGCGCTTGATCGTGGCCATATTGGAAAGGTCACACTCGTCGCCAGCGGCGTACCACAACCTTCTGGATACTTAAACCTGGTCAACTCAAGGGCCACAATTACTCTAAAAACAAACCACATCTCAGGTCACGGAACGATTACATTAGTCGACTCAAGGGCAGTGCGTGGTGTGGTTACATTTCCTCGTCTCGGTAGGTTCGACTTCATCCTTACCACTATTCCAAGCTCTTACAACCATGTGAAGGGTTCTTTGACACTTATAAACAGCCAGCATGGAGATCATGATAACGACTCTGACGGCACAAATCTAGCCTAATGACGCAAAGATTCAACGGCCATTCCTATCTATCCATAGTTGTCGCTTCTACTCGACCACAGTCAGCTAGCAATATCTCTGGTGTACTACAACACTTCTAAAGAAACTTGAGGTCCTCCACGACATGACACGTGGCGAGAATCCTCCAAGGAGTATCACCGCATACACGAAAGATGATAAGGCCAACACGCTGCTGGGTCATCGCTGCATATAGAGCACTTCAATCCAAGAGACGGGGGAATTCAGGAGGAGATCTCTACCTACGGTTAGATCACCTCTTTAGTCAACCCACATATCCGATTTGCACGAGCATCTAACTCGGAAACAAGGGGGAATAGACGCGACCTGGGTGCACCAAACTTATATATTGGTGCACCCAGGTCAGTAACTATATAATCTGTCTTGACAGTCCCGGAGTTAAAGCTCCTCGACCTTCATTGTCGGTACGCCGCTTTCAGGTCCTCCTGCGTTCGAGGCGTCAACCTGATCATACTCATATGCGGCCGGCACCACCCTGCGTGCTGTATCTGAAGGCTCCACTTGTTCACCATGGATAGCGAGATCGCCGATCTCAAGAACTTCGTCACTCATACGAAGTGGCGTTATCAAACTCACCAGTTTCAACAGTATGAATGTAATCAATGCACTCCATCCAATCACCCAAAGGCCTGTATAGAGCTGAATAACTACCTGCCAAGGGTGACCATATAGAAGACCTTTAGCAGAAGAGCTTGCTGCCTTGCCTAGTCCTAAGTACTCAATCATACTTGGATCTGCGAACACTCCCGTTAGCAGGCCGCCGACCAAACCAGCCACGCCATGGGTATGAACTACGCCCATAGCATCGTCAACCTTCGCAAAGAACCATTTCTGCGACAGTTTGTTGAATGAGAACCAGACGATGAACGACGCTATGACACCTATCGCTATCGCTCCATAGCCATTCACATAGCCAGCAGCAGGTGTAATTGCAACTAATCCAACGATCATGCCGTTTACAGCACCAAGAAAAGTCGGCTTCTTGATATGGCTAAACGCATCGATAAATACCCAAGTCAGAAGTGCAGCTCCGGTCGCCATGTTCGTATTTAGGACTGCAGCTGAAGCATCTGCAGATGCAAAGTAAGGGTCACCACCATTGAACCCATTCCATCCCAGCCATAAGATACCAGCACCAACCGCCACAAGCAGCAAGTTTGTTGGAGCAGTTGTCTCTCTGTCTTTCCTAAGTCTTGGGCCGATAACCGCAGCAGCTACAAATCCAGTGATACCTGCGGATAGGTGGATCACGTACCCTCCGGAGTAGTCAAGAGCACCCTTCGAACCGAAGAATCCGCCACCCCAGATGAGAAATGCATCTATAGCGTATACAAAGGTCGACCAAAGTGGGACAAAGATCATCCAAGCCCTAAAGCTCATACGACCTAACACTGAACCTAGGAACAATAAGGGAGCAATACCGGCGAACACGAACTGGAAGTAGATAAGACTGGATTCCGGAAATCTAAACTTTGGCATAAGGCCATTTAGCAACGGAATTTGAGCCTGACCTTGTTCCGATAGACTGTTCAGAACAGATCCTGGGTGTCCAACAAACTGCCCCAGAAAGCCTGGACCAAGATTTACTGGCACGCCAAAACCCATCTTGAACGCCCAAAGTACCCAGACGATGAGAACGGCTGAAAACGCCGTAAACGCCATCATCATGGTGTTTACTACCCATTTCTTTTGCACAAGACCGCCGTAAAGTACAGCGAGTCCTGGAATGCTCATAAGGCCAACCAACGTTGCAGCGGTTAACTGCCACGAGTTGTCGCCTGGATGAAGCCACGACGCATAGGGTACGAGCAAAGCAAAGCCTCCTTTATAGGTTCTACAGTTGCTCAAAGTTATCCTTATCCTGTTTCGTAAGTTTGTCCGCTTTGTTACAGAAAAGCTAAATAAGACGTAGATGTTTCAACGAACTCAAATAGGCTGCTAGAGGACTTGTCAGATTGATGAGATTTGGAACAAAGTACTTATTGAGACACTATTTTTATGCGATGGCACGATCTCAACGCGATTTTTTGGGTAGTTGATGGACCGGAAGACCCAAGGCCTCCTCCGCTACCTCCATAAAGATCTCCGCCAACGTTGGATGAGCGTGAATGGTACGACTGAGGTCTTCGAGATTTGCTCCAAACTCAACGAGTAAAGATGCCTCACCTAAAAGATCAGATGCGTCGGGACCTACGAGGTGAAGACCCAAGATAACACCGCTATCGCTATCATAAACTACCTGGCAAAAGCCGTCCGTGTCATTAATAGAGACTGCTCTACCTATACCTGCGAAGGGAAATCGGACTCCAACTGCCTTATACCCTAACTTCTCCGCATCATTTAAAGTTAGTCCGACACTGGCGATCTCAGGATCCGTAAAGACCACCGCTGGAACCGCAACTGGATCATACGCATCCCGGTGCCCCGCCGCCACAGCAGCCGCTACTTTGCCTTCGTAAGACGCTTTATGGGCAAGTAATGGCCCACCGGCTATATCCCCGATGGCGAATATGGATCGGACCGAGGTTCTGCGCTGTTCGTCTACGATGACAAAGCCTTTAGGGTCCAACTTCATGCCCAGGTGTTCTAAACCCAGGTCTTCAGAGTTCGGTACGCGACCCACTGCCACAACGACCTTGTCCGCCTGAAGCGTCTCAATAGTCTCACCGTTTTGAAACGTGACTAAAGCAGTTGAAC
The DNA here is from genome assembly GCA_021784785.1 of Actinomycetes bacterium. Taxonomy (GTDB): domain Bacteria; phylum Actinomycetota; class Acidimicrobiia; order Acidimicrobiales; family Acidimicrobiaceae; genus Ferrithrix. Next base: position 6,381 of record JAJYHJ010000032.1, read on the forward strand.
CTGAAACCGTCACAGCAGAGACCGTACTGGACAAGTTGACCTCTACGCCTAAACTCTTTAGCCTCCTCGCTACGATCGCGACAAGCGACGAGTCCATAGTTCCCAAGAGGCGATCGGTGGCTTCAAGGACGGTGACATGAGACCCCAACTTACGATAGGCTGTACCGATCTCAAGACCAATATATCCACCACCAATAACGACAAGTCGCTCAGGAATGGACTCAAAACTTAAGGCGTCCGTTGAATCAACTACAACACTATGGTCAAATGGAATTCCAGGAATTTCAAGTGGACGCGATCCCGTCGCTAATATCGCAGACTTGAACCGCACCTGCTGGACTTCATGGCTTAGTTGAACTCGCGCAAGGTTCGCAGCGACAAAAGAAGCTCTGCCTTCAATCACATTGACTCCGTTGCCTTCCAGGAGTCTCGTCACTCCAGAAGTAAGGCGCGATACAACCTGTGATTTATAAGTCATAACTTGCGGAAAGTCAACATCAATCGAACCCACGACGATACCCATATCCTTGGAGTGTCGTATTTGATCAACTCTACTTGCCACCGAAATAAGAGCTTTTGACGGAATGCATCCAACGTTTAGACACACGCCGCCTACGAAGCTATCTTCGGCCAATGTAACGTCTAGGCCAAGCTGTGCTGCCCTAATAGCGGCGACATAGCCTCCCGGCCCGCCACCGATAACCAAAAGGTCACACTCGACAGTCAGCTCACCTACGACCACCTAGATCATCTCCAGTATTAAACGATCCGGGTCCGCCAACATTTCACAGAGTTCGGATAAGAATCGAGCTCCAGTTTCTCCATCGATGATTCTGTGATCAAAAGTTAGAGTAAGTGGAAGGACCTTCCCTACAGCCAACTCACCCTTCATAACAACAGGCTTATCTGTGAGTCGATAGACTCCAAGTATTGCAGAGTCTGGATAGTTGATAATAGGCGTTGCCGCTGTGCCTCCAACAACACCTATGTTCGTAACAGAAAACGTCGAGCCTCTGAGTTCTTCGACGGTTGCTTTCCGTTCTCGTGCGCGATCAGCCAACCTATCGACCTCCATCGCTAAATCAAGTACCGATAGTCTGTCCACGTTCTTCACAACCGGAACCATAAGGCCGACTTTTGTGGCCGTTGCCACGCCAATATTTCTCGCTCCATGGACCACGATCTCCTGCGTCTCCTCATCGAAGGAAGAGTTGAGATACGGGTATCGGCTAAGGAGCGACGCTGTTGCCTTGAGTACGAACGGAAGGTAGGTCAACTTCACTCCGCGTTCAAGGGCTAAGGGTTTTAGCCGGGATCGCAAGTCAACGAGCTTGGTGATCTCGACCTCGTCAAAGGTGGTCACATGTGGAATCTTAGAAACGCTCTGCACCATGTGATCTGCTATCTTCCTTCTGAGTCCTCGCAGCGGAACCCTTAGGTCTCTTTGCCCGGGCGTAGAAAGACTCTCCTCAGTCACCGTCAGGTTCGTAAGTTCATCATCAAGTCCAGCTCCATCAATACCTGGTTCAGGAAGAGTCGAAGCTGGCGCTCCCCTGTTAAGTTTTGCTTGATCAACAAAGGCTCTCACATCCTCTGCCAAGACCCTTCCACCTGGTCCTGTACCCGGAACCAAAGTGATAGCTACACTAAGATCCCTCGCTAGCTTTCGAACCGATGGCATTGCAAGTACTCTTGAAGGCACCTTTTTTTGAAGATGGCCTTCTTCGCTTGGTGCCTCGTTGAGCGGGATCTGAGTTCTACTTATCGCGTTACTCGTTTCGGCTTCAGGAATCTCCTTCTTAGCAGTTGGGCGGTCATGATCGACTGTCGGCTCTCCAATATTGGCTTCCTCTCCGTCACCAATAACTGCTAAGATCTTCCCAACGTCTATCACTTCCCCTTCTATTGCACCGCGCTTTAGCAACAATCCAGCGCTCGGGGAAGGAATCTCCACTACAGCTTTGTCAGTTTGCACTTCAACCAGGGGAGCGTCTTCATCGACCTTGTCTCCGATGTCAAAAAACCACCTAAGGATCTCGCCCTCAGTTATACCTTCACCCACGTCTGGCATCCGAAACTCGTAAGCCAAAGCAACACACCTCCGATGTAAAAACGACTTTATCTCGAGCGATTGACTACTTCACTAGAACTTGACGCAAGCGCGAATCGCCTCTAGGACACGTCTATCCGAAGGCACATAACTGCGCTCTACCACAGGGATTGGGAATGGAGCATCATAACCAGTAACTCGACTTACAGGCGCCTCAAGATCTAGGATTGCCTCCTCCGCAAGTATGGCTGCGACCTCTGCGCCTAGACCCGCCGTCTTCGGCGCTTCATGCACGACTATCGCCCGATGAGTCTTTACGACTGAGCGCAAAATCGTCTCTGAATCTATTGGAGACACTGTCCTTAGGTCAACCACCTCCACCGAAGTTCCTTCTTCACCAGCTAACTCTGCTGCTCTTAGACACGTAGGAAGCAACGATCCCCAAGATATAACAGTAACATCGTTGCCTTCCTTGGCAACTTTTGCTTTGCCGAGTTCGATCTGATACCACCCATCAGGAACTTCCTCACGAATCGATCTGTAAAGGCGAAGTGGCTCCGCAAATACGACTGGATCGGGGTCTAAGATAGCCGCCAGCAGCAGCCCTTTAGCATCGTAGGGATTCGATGGCGTCACAATCTTCACGCCAGGAGAGTGTGCAATTAGAGACTCAAGAGAGTCGGAGTGCAACTCGGGAGACTTTACGTTTCCACCGTAGGGCACTCGCAGAGTTATGGGACATGTGAAACGTGACGTACTTCGAGTTCGAATACGGGCCGCCTGGGAGACCAATTGGTCAAAGGCCGGATACAAAAATCCCATAAATTGAATCTCCGGGATCGGACGTAAGCCATAGACCGCCATCCCGATCGAAGTACCTAGAATTCCCGACTCTGAAAGCGGCGTATCTATCACACGGTCGCTTCCAAAAAGATCTAAAAGCTCCTCGGTAGCTCTAAATACGCCACCATCACGTCCAACGTCCTCTCCCAAAACGACGACTTCAGGATTCGACTCCATTGCAACTTTGAGTCCCTGATTGATAGCTTGAACCATAGTCAACTTCGCCATGTCACTCAGCCTCCTCTGGTACAAACTCACGTCTTTGTTTTACCAGATTAGGTGTAAGTTCTGCATATACATGATCAAAGAAAAAGTCTGGATCAGGGGGAGCAATACTTTCTGCCTCTTTCAGCGCATCACTCACTAGGGTTTTCGCCTCTTCCCACATCTCAACTTCTTCAGAGTCACTTAGTAGACCCAAACCTTTGAGATACTTAGTCGTCCTCACGAGCGGATCTTTTAGTTTCATCTCTTCAAGCTCTTCTTGACTTCGATATCTACCAGGATCATCTGCAGTAGTATGAGGTCCAAGACGATAGGTCACCGCTTCGACAAAGGTAGGTCCTTTGCCCTCGCGAGCTCTCTCCAAACTCTCAGTGATCACCTTATAGAGTGCCAACACGTCATTCCCATCGACCATTATGGCGGTAACGCCATAAGCCTCTCCCTTTTGCGCAATAGTCTCGGAGTGGGTTTGACGCTCCCTAGGGAGACTTATAGCCCAACCGTTATTTTCACAGACCGTAACAAGTGGAACTTGAAAGACACCAGCAAAGTTCATAGCTTCATGAAAGTCGCCTTCGGATGTTGCTCCGTCGCCATGATAGGTGATAAAAGCCTTCTTTTCACCCTTGATCTTCGACGCCCATGCTGCGCCGACCGCATGAGGTAGATGAGTCGCTATAGATATCGATATTGCGTATATATTCACACCATCAGGCGCACGGCCACCTTGCGGATGTCCCATAGGGTACAAAAACAGATCTCGAAGAGGCATTCCATGAACGTACATAGCGGCATAGTCTCGATACGTCGGAAACATCCACTCATCTTCACTCAGACACAAGGCACTGACGACCTGAACTGCCTCTTGTCCAGAGATAGGCGCGTAAGTTCCAATTCGACCTTGCCTCTGGAGAGATAGCGCTCGTTGGTCAAAGGATCTGCCGAGAATCATCAGTTTCAAGATTCTGACTAACTGTTCATCTTTTATTACCGGCGAGGGTCCAAGCAGTTCCCCCTCCGGATTGAGTATTTGCACAGGACTGTACCTTGCGGAGACGTCCTTTGTAGTCGGCCTAGCTTTGGCTACCATCTAGTGTTCCCTCCAGTCGGAAAATTGCCGAAAACTATTCTCACGAACCTCACCTTAGATACTCTCACGTTAGGACCATTCATGAAAAACTAAAATCACTATGAACTTCGCAAGTAGAACGCTATCACTAAATCGATCAACTTATCAAACATTTACATAAGTTGTCCTACATGATTCCTAGCTAAGGTCTAGGATAACTCTTCCGATAAAACCACTATTATCTGCGAATAACAACATTGAGTTTTGCCACTAACACCTAGCGAGGGAGGTTGCGTGCCCAATAGCCACGCTCATACATCAGGACAACGTAAGGCCGGATCTTCTAGTCGCCTAAAGATCATCATTATCGCAACGATTTTAGCTCTCGTTGTCGTGGGGAGCTTCGGTTACGTGTATCTTACGTCGAAAAAAACTAGCGCACCGACATCCACTACCTCGCCCACTTCGAATAACAGCCAGGCTTCCATACCTACCTCAGCCGCGAAGTCGACCGCCACATGCCCCCTCACCGATCTACCGGCTCCGAACGGGGTAGTGCCTCAACGTCCCGCCCTAGCTGTGAAAGTCGGCAACGATCCGGGCGCGAGGCCACAAAGTGGACTTCAGGAGGCTGACATTGTCTATGAAGTCCAAGTAGAAGGTGGTATCACTAGATACATAGCCGTCTACCAGTGCCACAACGCTCCTGCAATCGGCCCCGTAAGATCGCTAAGGTGGACGGACTGGCACGTAATTGAACCCCTTGGAAAACCAATTCTCGCCTTTGCTGGCGGCATAAATCCCGATAGGAATGCTGTCTCCCAACTGCCCTACCTCTTCGATGCCGACTTTTTTAGATACATAAACGCCTATTACCGAATATCGTCACGAGTGGCACCCGAGAATCTGTATACCTCAACTAAACTACTTTATGCCTTAGATCGATCGACGACACCACCACCACAGATCTTTTCCTTCCAAACCCAAGCACCCACAGGTGGCGTCTCCGTATCAAATGTCTACATTCCCTTCTCTTATGCGGCCCAGGTTAACTGGACGTGGAGTCAGCAGAAGCAACTCTGGTTGCGATCGTATGGAACTCAGCCCGACATCTCTAACGGTGGAATACAACAAAATGCCACAAACGTAGTGGTCCAGAAGGTACAAACGGTACCTGGGCCATACGTAGAAACAGGTACAAACGTCTATGGCGTTCACTCAATTACCATCGGTACGGGTCCAGCCATGATCTTCCGAAACGGTAAAGAGTACAAAGGCTACTGGAGCCGCCCAAGTTACGCCGACCCAACCACTTACTATACGAGCGCTGGGGCAAAAATACCTCTTATGCCAGGACGCACATGGGTTGAGTTAGTTCCCAACACCGTGTCCGTCCAGGCTAACTAACTCAAAAAGAAGCCATAGCGTCCTTAGACGATAACACAACTACAAGTCAGTCTTTGGCAAATGATTGTAAAACAATTGGCAACAGGTCTTACAGTTCTTACCGACATCGATAAGGCAATATTCAAATAGTTGTAAAAGCTAACATAGATTCTATAGGCTACTTCGACTGATCATATGGCAACCCCATATACCCTATAGGGTATGTGTAGAGCAGTAACGTGTAATAAATGTAAGAAACCTACGTGGGCCGGATGCGGACAACACGTAGAGCAAGTATTGGGTCATATACCAGCTTCCGAGAGATGCAGTTGTGAGTCAAGCGCTTCCACTGGCGGATCAAAGGGTTGGTTCAGAAGATAAAGGACGGTGTTCTCACGTCGGCGTAACAACCGACGTGAGTTCGCTGTTTAATATTAAAGAACTTAACGTAATCAATATGTGCCAAACGACTCCGTCCTTAGAGTCGGAGATGAATAGGTGCTAGGTGATCTATCACACGTCTGAGATACATTAAAGCTATGAGCATATGTGAGCGACTG
>JAJYHJ010000099.1 GCA_021784785.1 Actinomycetes bacterium
CAGGAGAAGGCGTGACATGATCTATGCAATGCTAGGAAATGGAACTTTATATCGTTCGAAGGTCGTTCTATCGACCTGACAAAGAATTAGGGACACCCCCCATAGATTTAAAGTTTGGTTCCTGAGTAGAAGTTTGTGAGTGTTATGGTGTTGTAATCAGATAGCCAAGTAGGCAACAGTCTCGACAAAGCTAGGCGATGGTTCCCTCTGTTTCTCCGTGAGAGAAGAAAAAGTAAAGGGACCTCGTAATAGTTCCGAAGAAAAGATGCCAGGACGGCATAGCACAAGCCAGCGGAAGGCTTTCTACTTCGGAAAGTGATATGCCAAGGTTTAACAGGGCTACGTTATTAGTTCCATTGGGAGTTGTCCTCATAGTTGTGATGCTGGTAGTTCCGCTTCCTACCACTGTACTTGACATTGCAATTACGTTGAACATTACCTTTGCGATGATCGTATTGACCGTGGCTCTACGAGTCAAAGATCCTTTAGAGTTTTCAGCTTTCCCCTCTGTGCTACTTCTAGCTACTATGTTCAGACTTGCTCTGAATGTAAGTGCGACTCGTCTCGTGCTTTTGCATGGTTATGCAGGTAGTGTTATATCGAGCTTTGGTCACTTTGTAGTTGGCGGTTCCGTTGTTGTCGGACTTGTTGTCTTTTTGATTCTCTTCATCATCCAGTTTGTTGTAATCACAAATGGAGCAGGAAGAGTGGCTGAAGTCGGTGCACGCTTTACCTTGGATGCGATGCCTGGAAAGCAGATGGCAATTGATGCTGATCTAAATGCAGGCCATATCGATGAAACAGAAGCAAGGCGACGACGCGAACATATTGCTCGAGAGGCCGATTTCTATGGTGCAATGGATGGAGCATCTAAATTCGTAAAAGGTGACTCCGTAGCGGCAGTGGTCATCACTCTGATCAACCTGTTAGGCGGGTTCATAGTCGGTGTCCTTCAGGATCACCTATCGATCACACAGGCGATCGATACCTACTCTTTGCTATCCGTAGGTGATGGGCTTGTTTCACAGATTCCGGCGCTTTTGATGTCACTGTCTACCGGCCTTGTAGTTACGAGGACATCAAATCAAGCTGATTTTGGATTAGATTTGATTTCACAGCTCGCCAAGCAGGGTAAGGCGTTGGAACTCGGCGGCGGCGTGGTCGCCTTTCTTGGGCTCCTCCCAGGCCTACCCAAGCTCCCATTCATCGTAGTGGGACTGGGCATATTCGTACTTGGACGTCGAGTATCGGCGAAGCACAACGTAGAAGAAGAGGCCCAGACGTCAATTGGCTCTGATGTCACTCTTATTCCATCAACGCAGGAGACGCGTGGAGGAGAGTCGGCGATCGAAGCTATTGAGTTGGATCTAGCGTTGGATCTGCTAGATATAGTCGATCCACTCTCTGGCGGAGATCTTTTAGAACGAATCAAGGGCCTACGTAAGAAGTTGACGACAGAACTTGGCATAACGCTTCCCCCTGTTAGGACTAGAGATAACTTATCCCTTCCTGCAGGGGAGTATGTGATCAAGATCTATGAGGTAGAGATTGCAAGAGGTTCAGCACCGACGGGCCGAGTTTTGGCTATAGGTGATAACCTTACTTCGCTTCCGGGCGAACCAACTGTCGAACCAGTGTTTCAAATTCCAGCGAAGTGGATACCGCTAAGTGCAAAGGCTCAGGCAACTGCGATCGGCGCAACCGTTGTCGATCGAGTCTCGGTGTTGATTACTCATCTAGCTGAAGTAGTAAGAACGCATGCGGCAGAGCTTGTTACAAGACAACAGGTGAAGGAGCTATTAGATGAACTCAAACTTAGCGCACCAGTTGTGGTAGATGAGATGACACAGTCCCAGATCGGTTTGGGGGATGTTCAAAGGGTCATTAAGGACCTCTTAGAAGAGGGAGTCTCCATACGGAATTTAGCGGCGATTTTAGAAGCGATTATCGATAGATCTAAAATCTCAAGAGAGCCGGACCAACTTATGGACGCTGCGAGAGCAGCGCTAGGGTCGCAGTTAACGCTGCCCTACATAGTAAACAACTCTCTTGCATCGATAGAGGTCGAGGGTCAGAGCGAGCAGTACCTGTACAGTTTGATTCATGTCGTTGACGGTCGATCCGTGCTTGTTGTTACACCTGAAGAAGCTTCCGGACTTGTTCGCCAGATCAACGAAGTAAATGAAAATGCTGCAAGGCAAGGATTTGATGCAGTTCTTCTTACAACTTTTCGATTGAGGACTCCACTTCGGCGACTTTTGATGTCGTTAGGATGCCCTTTGCCCGTGTTAGCAAATCGAGATGTTCCAAATAACGTTCGAGTAGTAAGAGTAGGGGTGGTTAGCGTTGACGCAACAGTTAAGGTTTGATGGTACTACGGTACAAGAGGCGATCGTAAAGGCAAACAAAATTTGCGGTTCCGGTGCAAAGGTAGTATTCGCTCAACGTATAAAGTCCAAGCGAGGATTTGGACTTTGGACGAAGATGAAGTACGAGATTGTTGTGGAGCCAGATCCCGCTTCTAAAGTTGATGAGATCGTGGATACAAAGACTTTCGCGGATGAGCTAAGAGCTGCAATCTCAGGTGATGTCTATTCTGACAGTTCAACTGCACAGGAGCGATTTAGAGTGAGATCGAATGCGAGTTCTTTGCGTCGATATAAACACTACGGTGAAGAAGATGCGGAAGGCGAAACTGACTCACATGGAGAGGACGAGCTAGGCTCGTCAGAGCCATTGGAGGTCTTAGAGGAACCGGCTCAACTAGGGCCAATGATCTACAAAAGAAATGGATCAAGAGGATATCTTGAAAACTATGAACGACCTGCTTGGGCCATTAAAGGAACTGATATTGAGGAACTTTCTTTGGACTTACCAGGTCAGCAGAGTCTTTCTCCTTCTGGACCATGGCGCTCTTCGATAGAGAGTCGCGTTGAGGCCTCGGTCATTGATCTTACTAACGGAAGAGTTGCACAAAGTATGCCCCTTGATATCGATGAGAAAGACGACCCGATAGATGAAGAGATCGTTAATCAGGTAATTGCATTGCGAAGCCTACATGAATTACCTCGAGTGTGTGATGGAACTTTAGTACTTTTAACTTCATCCGGAGATGAAGATGCTCGTAGATCGGTCAGTGAGGTAGGTAGAAGATTCAATATTAGAGAAGATAGGAGAGTATTTCTTCAAGGTCCCTTTGGTTCAACCATGCCTGAAGACCCAAAGGTTATACTTTCGTCTCTCAAGAATGGGGAGTCAGTCTTAGTCATGGCTTCGAGATCTGTCGTGGCCGAGCTCAAAAAGGCATTTCCTAGAGACCGACTCGTCGTGGTTGTAGAGGTTGATGCTTGTCAGTCTTTACCGTCTACGATGAGCCAGCTTACGACGCTTGGCAAACTTGACGCAATCGCGGTCGTTAAGGCCCATGCTTCTCCAGACCCTCACGGCATCGTATCGCTTGGGCTACCAATTGTTGCACTAGATGGCCGTACCTCGTCGGTCTCTCAATGGCTCAACCTACTGCTTTCTAGGAGAGATAGACTTGTCAGGTAGGGTGAAACTTACTATCCTGATGGCTCTAATATGTATAGTGCCTTCTGTAATTGAGTTTTCCAAGGGTTATCTTGTATTAAGCGATCTGCTTTTTCACTTTCTCGTTGCGTTGCTATTCTCGGTGTTCGCTGTGAGCTTTTTGTCGACCGTGATCGCCATATTTAATATACAAAATATTGAGCGACTTAGACGGAGACATCTCCAAGAGCTTGATACTTCGACTACAAGCGGTGGTGTCGTCGAGGGAATTACAAGAGAACTCCCTGAGACAACGACCTGAGCCATATATGTAAAAGTTCGCATGCTAAATACATATCGCAGTTCCACGCCTATTTTGGAAGATGTCCGTGTATATTCGGACATCGATGGCCATCGCATTAGAACTTAGGACTGCTTTGAAGTACCTTATTCCTTTGGTGGGATTTGCAATATATCTGTCAGTGTTAGGGAGCATAGCCAGAACTTTGGTCATCCCTAGGGGAAAGATTCGAGGTCTGCGAAGAATCTCTGATGTCTTAGTAGAGTACTTTTACCGTTTTATACTTTTGCCGATCAAACACTATGAACAAAGAGACTCCTTGAGAGCAAGCCAGCCGGCGGTTGTGATATTTACAAATCTTATAATTTGGCTAGTCCTGATTTTATTTTCTCTGACCCTCATGATCTTTCCAGCTGTCACCGACGTGAAGCAGGCAGTGAGAGAGGCGGGGGCATCGCTTTTGACTCTAGGTTTCACGTCTACTCCAAATGCTTGGGCAACTGTCGTGGACTTCGTTGGCGGTTTTACAGGTCTAACCGTTGTGGCCCTTCAAATCTCTTATCTGCCTACTCTTTATGCTGCTTTTGCTCGTCGAGAGACTGAAGTGTCGCTCCTTACCGCTCGAGCTGGACAACCTCCATGGGGGCCGGAGATGCTGGCTAGGACGAGAGTCGGGATAGTGAATATGATAGACTCGTCAAAGGAGTTGGCAGACTACTACCATACGTGGGAGAGGTGGGCGGCTGATGTAGAAGAGTCGCACTCGACGTACCCGATTCTTTTGCGTTTTAGATCGCCAAACCCGTACTCTTCTTGGCTCGTTGCTATTTTGGCCGTCATGGATTCGGCCGCACTTTTTCTTGCTTTGTCACCGACTTACGCACCAGTTGAAGCGCGTCTGTGTCTTCGTATGGGATTCTCTGCTCTTCGTTCGATTGGAAGAACCTTAAGGATTGCCTTTGATGAGGATCCTTCTCCTAATGATCCAATAAGCCTTTCATTTGAGGACTTTAGTTTCGGAATAGCACGAATAGTAGAAGTTGGCTTTCCGGTTGAGCGAGATATCGAACAGGCTTGGAGGGAGTTTAAAGGATGGAGGGTCAACTACGAATCTTTAGCGTATGCTCTCGCTAAAGAGATAGATGCAGTCCCCGCACCCTGGAGCGGTCCTCGAAGACGAAACGAACCGATCATTGAGACTATACGAGTGAGGGATAAAACGCCTGATAATCCAAGTGGTGACTAGCGTGCTTGCATTTATGTAGGTTAACTAGTAGGTTGGCGGTAAATGATGTGGAGGTAGATCGTAGATGAAAGAGGGGTCCTCTGCTCGAGTTACGTTAGGTAGTTTTTCTGAAACCCATGTGGCAGTCGTAGAGGCTGTCGATTACTTTTTAGACGCACTCGGTGGGAAAAAACAGGAGTATTTGAACCAAATCTTTGATAGACACTACTTCCCAGACGAGCTAAATGAAGCGATGGCGAGTCTCGGACTTTTCGGGGCGTTGATCCCGCAAAGTTATGGTGGTAATGAAGCTGGTTTGTTGGCGATGGTTCTGGCCATGGAGAGGTTCGCCTCTTTTGGACTTGGGAATACACTTGCACTCCTTGTTACCATGGACACATTGGCGATACTTCTTGGAGGCGGCCAACACCAAAAAGAGGCCTTTCTCCCAAAGATTGCGAGTGGCCAAATAAAGACGGCGTTTGCTGTAACAGAGGCTGACGCAGGAACGAATACTTTTGAGTTGAAGCTCTCTGCAACTTCTCAAAGGGACGGGCAGAGCTATCTGTTGAATGGTACTAAAGCCTGGATAACTGGTGTGGATAGAGTTGACTATATTCTTGTAGTCTCTAGGACGACACCTTTGGAGGACGTATCTGCAAGAGGACTCCCTCGATCCTATGGATTAACCTTGTTTATGGTTCCAGTGCATATAGCTGGACTTGAGAAAACGAAGATGTCTACGGTAGGCGTTGAAGGATATAGCCAGTTTCAACTCTTTTTTGACAACGTTGAGATCTCTAAAGACATGGCAATTGGTGAGATCGATCAAGGAGCTTCGGTGTTGTTTTCTGCTCTTAACCCTGAGAGAATAGTGGCAGCGTCGATGTCCGTGGGATCTGTTGACTACTTTTTGAATAAAGCTACAAACTATGCAAAAGACAGGAAGGTTTTTGGAGATAGGCCTATTGCCCACTATCAATCTCTGCAGCATCCGTTAGCCAAGATCAGAGCCCAACAAGAAGGTGCACGTCTTATAACTTATGAAGCTGCTCGGGTATTTGATCGCCAAGAACCTGTCCACGTTGTCGGGTCGTATTCGAATATGGCTAAGTATCTATCGTCTGAGATTGCATATGACGCTATTGATAGATCGATACAAGCTCATGGAGGAATGGGATTTATCTTGGATACTGGACTTATTCAGATGCTTGCTTCGACTCGCTTGGCCAAAACCGCTCCCGTAAATAATGAAATGATTTTGAACTACATTGCTGAGACGGAACTGGATCTTCCTCGTTCGTACTGAGTGAGTTATGAGTTTATGTTAGGTGAAAGTTGCTATGTCTAAGTACTTGGTGGTCGAAAGAGGTGCCGTTTCTACCGTACTGTTAGATCGGCCGGAGAAACATAACGCGTTGAATCAAGAGATGATAGACGACCTAGTCGCAACGTTGCTTGACTTGCAAGAAGATCGCGGTGTTAAGGTGGTTGTGGTAGGTACCTTAGCTCATAACTTTTGCGCTGGCGGAGATCTTGATGAGTTCTTGATGTCGCACGATGCCGACTTGGAAGATGGATATGAAGCGGTGGAACCTGGGATGAGCCTATTCAAACTCGCTTTTCATCTAAGGAAGCCGCTTATAGTTGCCACTAAAGGAATCTGTCGAGGCGGCGGAGTTGGATTGTCCGCTTTAGGCCACATTTCGATCGCTCAAGAAGGAGCGACGTTTGCCTTGACCGAGGTCCGATTAGGACTATTTCCCTACGGAATCTATCCCTTGCTGGCTAAAAACATGGGCGAAAGGCGTGCGTTAGAGCTTGCTTTAACAGGACGGGAGTTTGACTGCGATCAAGCTCTAACGTATGGACTGATTGACGAAATCTCTCCGAACTCATTTGAACGAGCTAATGCGATCGCTGATTCAATTGCTAGAGCGAGCCTTTACTCCCTAGAAAGCGGTGTTGAACTTTATAATCTCTCGATGACTCGTTATGACGAGGGGTTTTTTAAATATGCGGGCATCTTGCGCGCTATATCCTTCAAGACGGATGCTCTGGGTGAACGAGTCAGGAAGTTTTTAAGTCGTAACAAAAGCTAGGGTTCAGTGACTTCGATTCGATGAAAAGCTAGTAGGGGGTTGATGGATACTTGGTCTCGTTTCCGTCTAGCCTTAGGAGGGAGGTGAATATGACGATGTCAAAAATTACTGTTGAAATTGATCCTGTTGAAGTTGGAATGGAACCCGCGAGACTCGAGAGGATTTCGAAACACTTCCAACGCTATGTTGACGAAGGAAAACTTCCGGGGTTTTCCGTCTTGGTCTCAAGGGCTGGAGAGGTCGTATACGCAGACGCGAGAGGCATGCGGGATATTGCATCAGCCGCTCAAATGGAACTCGATACCATTGTCCGCATCTACTCAATGACTAAGCCATTAACTTCAGTAGCGGCGATGATTCTATACGAGCACGGTCTATTTGAACTAACCGATCCGGTCTACAAATTTATTCCGTCTTTTAAAGACGTCACGGTATTTCAGCGTGGAAGTTCCCAAAGTCCTTATTTAGTCCCTGCCAAGGAGCCAATTCAAATCTGGCACCTCCTGACTCATACTGCTGGACTGACATACGGCTTCCATTACGCGCATCCGGTTGACCAAATGTATCGCTCTGCCGGGTTTGAGTGGGGGGCGCCGGAAGGTTTTGATCTAGCGCAGTGTTGTGATCAATGGGCACAGCTTCCGTTACTTTTTGAACCGGGAACTGAGTGGAACTACTCTGTAGCGACCGATGTCTTGGGACGGGTGGTGGAGGTAGCCTCTGGCAAGACGTTAGACGTGTTCTTCCAAGAAGAGATTTTGGATCCCTTGGGAATGACGGATACAGGGTTTTACGTGAAGGACTCTGAGGCTTATAGGGTTGCGTCGTTATATACAAAGTCTCCGCACGATGGAGTGCTACTAAGGCTTGGATCTTTAGCGGAGGTTCCTAGACATCCGCTAAAATACTTATCAGGGGGAGGGGGCCTTATGTCGACGCTTCATGACTACCATCGCTTTACGCAGATGATGCTTAATCGAGGTGAATTAGATGGTATTCGGATCCTAGGTAGTCGTAGCGTTGACTATATGACGATGAACCACCTCCCAGATCACAAGGATTTAGAAGACTTTGGAAGGCCAATCTCTGCCGAGTCCTCTTTCCGTGGAGTTGGTTTTGGACTTGGTTTCGCAGTTGTTGAGGACTCCGCGGCTGCCAAGGTTCTATCTAGCGTGGGTGAGTACTCTTGGGGTGGTGCTGCTTCAACAGCGTTTTGGATTGACCCAGAAGAAGAACTAACTGCTATTTTCCTGACCCAGCTCATTCCTTCGAGTACATATCCGCTTCGAAGTCAACTGAGCCAGCTCGTCTACCAGTCCTTGATTGACTAGTAAGGTTTCGTACTTCGCGTGTTATCACGATTCGGAGGGTCAGGTGTTTAAACAACTTCGCCCGCGATCTTTTTGGCTGAGGAGTAAACAGTGAAAGGTGCTGTAGCGATCTGTCTTTAAACGTGGTTAGCCTGAGATAATTAACTTTAGGGCTACGGCTATACCGACTATAACTATGACACCCCTAAGTACTTGAGAGGGTATCTTTCTTCCTAAGCGGGCACCAATCTGTGCTCCGACAATGGATGAAATAGCTATGGTAAACACTGGGCCGTAGGCTATATGAGTTATGAAGATAAATAGTAGGGCAGCGATTCCATTGACGACTCCAGCGAGAACATTTTTCAAGGCGTTAAGCCGTTGGAGAGACTCTTCAATACCGATGGCTAAAAGCGCTATCAGCACCACGCCTTGTGCCGCTCCAAAGTAGCCTCCATATATTGCTGTTAGGAAAACACCCGAGTATAGGATTCCAGTTCCGAGTTTTCCGTTTTTCCTATTAGTAACATAAGCTGAAACTTTTGGCTGGACTACCATCAGACATACCGCTGCAAGAACGAGATATGGGATGATCTGCTGGAAGGCCCCGGGAAATAGCACTAGTAAGACGGCTCCGACGCTACCACCAACTATCGCTACCAAAGATAACCTTATAGCCCGCCCCTTTTGCCCCTGAAGCTCCTTTCGATAACCGTAGGCGCCGCTAGCCGAGCCTGGAACTAGTCCCAGTGTGTTTGACACGTTTGCCACTAACGGTGAGTATCCAAGCGATAGCAGAGTAGGAAAGGTAATAAGAGTTCCGGATCCTACGACCGTGTTTACAAAACCCGCACCCGTTCCGGCTAAGGCGATAAGAAGATAGTGGCTAAAAGGCATGAGATATCCCTGTGAATAGTACATGCCCGAAATCTAAGCACGAACGCACGTACTGCTGAGTTAATCTGCAAGTAAAAATCCGTCGAAACCCATCCTCCGATACGGAGACGTAGTCTATAAAAGTTCTAGGGGAACGATAGTCCTTCCGAGATGCAAGTGTGCGTAATAAACCACTTGAACCTCTTATTGGCGTAAGCTGACCAACGCCTCTAGGTTCTTCCAAAGAGAGTATGAGGATATTTAAAATGGTAAAACAAAGGACTGGCTTTATCACGGGCAGTTTCTGATCTGGATCCTTATGGTATTGGAAAGTTGCATTATTAATCTCTGTCTATATTTTTATAGTTCAAGTGTTTCAGTTTCATCTACGAGAAACAAAGCGTAGCGCATAGATCTGCGAATACAGTATACGATACTGAGTGTTATCAGTGTTACCTGTCAAGTAGGTTGTAGACTGTTAGTTGGATTCTATGGCCGAGTTCGTGCTGCGTTCCTGAGTACTTGAGCGTATGGAAGTCGTAGCTAAAGCGAACCTAACGCGGTTCAATTGTCACGAAGATAGCTTCGAACCAAGAACGTTTATCTACCAAAGTATTTTGTAGACGCGGTGTGATTGTTGAGTCGGGCTTGGTTCAGCTCAAGGCGATGAGGCGTTACCTCAAAGTGCTGTAAAGAAGTTTTAAGGAGGAAAGATGTCTACGCGACCTGAGCTTTCGGGTAGTTTCGGGATGGTCTCATCCACGCATTGGCTTTCAGCCGCAACTGGTATGGGGGTGCTTGAACGAGGAGGAAACGCCTTTGATGCTGCTGTGGCGGCCGCACTTGTTTTGCAGGTAGTTGAGCCACATCTCAACGGACCAGGTGGTGACGTGCCAGTACTTTTCAAGCAGGCACACTCAGATGAAGTGAAGGTTCTCTGCGGCCAAGGTGTTCTACCGGCCAGTGCTAATGTTGATGAAGTTTTGGATATGGGTCTCTCACAGATTCCTGGAACTGGACTTCTTGCAGCCTGTGTGCCGGGTGCCTTCGGTGCATGGATGAGGCTTCTTCGAGACTATGGTAGCCAGTCTCTCGAAGAAGTGATCTCCCCGGCTATTGGGTATGCGAGAGGCGGATTTCGGCTCCTTGAAAGGACGTCACTTACGATCGCTTCTTCTCGTGATCTATTTTTGAATCACTGGACCTCGTCTGCACAGATCTATTTAGAGAGAGGCGAAGCCCCCAAAGGTGGTGTTTTTTGGCGTAACGCCGTATTGGCTGATACCTACGAACGGATCCTCAATGAAGCAAAATCGGCTGGGTCGAGTCGGGAGAGTCAGATTGATAAGGCGATAGCCACTTTTTATAAAGGGTTCGTAGCCGAAGCGATCGACGATTTTTTTGCGACAGAGAGCGTATTCGATGACAGTGGTCGGCACAATAGAGGCTTCTTGAGAGGTGATGACCTTGCGTCATGGAAGCCAGAGATTGAAGAACCTACAGCCTCTCACTATCGAGGTGCCCAGGTATTCAAGACTGGACCTTGGGGCCAGGGCCCAGTCTTTTTGCAGCAGTTGAAGATTCTCGAGGGGTATGATCTCGATTCTTTAGATCCGGCTTCGTCGAGTTTTGTCCATCTCGTAACTGAGGCGGCGAAGCTTTCATTGGCAGATAGAGATTCTTTCTATGGTGACCCGAACTTTGTAGATGTACCCCTTGACACCCTATTATCCACGGAATATGCAGCGGAGAGACGTAAACTCATTCAAGATACGGCCTCTATGACCTATCATCCGGGCTCGCCAGACGACCGCTCGCCTTGGACTCCCTCGGTTGACCTTATGCGCGGGTTGGAGGGAGGGCGCGCAATGGGTCTTCCGCCCGATCCAATTAGCCGAGATACGTGCCAGCTAGACGTGGCCGATCGTTTTGGAAATGTAGTAGCTGCGACTCCATCTGGCGGTTGGCTCCATGGGAGCCCGTGCATTCCCGGTCTTGGCTTTTCTATCTCGACAAGAGCGCAGATGTGTTGGTTGGACTCAAGTTCACCGTCAGCGTTTATTGGAGGACGCAGACCAAGAACGACTCTTAGTCCTACGATTGTTATCAAGGATGACGGCGAGGTGATGGCATTTGGCACTCCGGGTGGAGATCAGCAGGATCAGTGGACGCTGACGTTCTTCTTGCGATATATGCACCAGGGTGGTAATCTTCAGCGTGCTATTGACCTACCTAGCTTTCATACTCAACACATGCTGTCATCTTTTTATCCTCGAGAACTTAAAGTAGGACGCCTAGACGTTGAAAGCAGATTCTCTGAGAAAGAGATTACGGGTCTCAAGGAGATGGGACATCGTGTGCAGGTAGCTGGTCCATGGTCTCTCGGAAGGGTCTGTGCAGTAGCGAACTGTGATGGCGAACTCAAAGGTGGTTCTGATCCTCGGCAAGACCAAGCGTATTCTGTGGGTAGATAAGTTACCGGTTCCGGCAAAACGCTTGTAATTACGGATCTATAAGGCGTACCGGAAGCTGCCCGGTACGCCTTATTCTTAATAGGACTTAAAACATTTGATATCCTTGTTTACTTCACAAAGTACCATGTCTCTGGAGTCATGTTAGCGTATGGGTTTTGGGACACACCTTTGAGCTTGTTTGATATCTCTGAGAGCTGATAAGGAGGCGCGGGCTGATAGACCACTGGTAGCTGTTGCACCATGTAGTTTTGATAGGTGTTAAGCGCTGTGGGAGCCTGTGCTGTGGGAGCTGTATGAGTCTCGTTTATGAGCTGGTTTGTTTTGGGGTTAACGTTCCCAAAACCTGTACCCGATGTAGACGAAAATAACTCGCCGCCCGTAGGTTCGTAGTCGGGTCCGTAGGACCATCCACCGCCCCAGTTCTCCATCTGCCAGGTGCAGTTAGAGCCTGAGCAAGGGGATGCTACTGTGATTACCTGATTAAATGGAGCTTGGGATAGGTTGATGGTGATACCAGCGGAGGCCGCTGTTGACTTTAGAGCCTGCATCTCTTGGCTTACAGAGGTTATACCTGAAACGTACTGTAAGTTGAAGGTCAATGGCGTGTTAGCAGCAATTCCAGCTCCACACTCGTTGGCTGCGGTACCAGGCTTTGCACAGACGGTAGTACCGTTGG
>JAJYHJ010000031.1 GCA_021784785.1 Actinomycetes bacterium
GGCGCCAATTTCGATATTAAGTCAATACATCGAGCAACAGAATCGACCAGATACATAAAAAGCGATTCACCACCGCCTTGAAGGACGGTGCCCTCACGCCGAGAAATGATAGCCGACAACCATGGCATACTTGTCGAGATAGACCCCGTCACCTTTATTGGAATCCCGATTGCCTATGGGATGGTTGCTGCTTCCCCTTAAACTACAAGGGCCTATATTTGCAATGGCGACGCTTCAAGTAAGACTACGTTAGAAGCAAGACCGCCTTAGGCCCTTTGGAAAGAGGTTCACGTGGAGACATCAGAGATGAAAGCAGTACTATCAAATGGAGATGGAACCGTTCGGGTATCAAAAGCGCCTAGACCCACTCCCAAAGGAACCGATGTACTAGTCAAAGTAAGATCATCAGGGCTAAACGGCGCGGACTTGCTACAGGTTCGAGGGGTTTATCCACCCCCGCCTGGATGGCCTACAGACATTCCCGGGCTTGAATTTGCTGGAACGGTCGCCGAATTGGGTGAAAGGGCGACCCTGTACGAGATTGGCCAACGGGTGATGGGTATTGCAGGAGGTGGAGGACAAAGTGAGTTCGTTTCTATAGATGAGTCAAACCTGGTTTCCGTACCCGACAGAGTTGATCTAGAATCCGCTGGCGGTATACCCGAAACTTTCTTTACAGCTTTTGATGCGCTTTTTAACCAAGCAAACATAACCCTCGGTGACAGGATCTGCATACACGGCGGAGCTGGTGGAGTAGGCACCTCAGCGATTCAGCTAGCACGCTCGGTCGGAGCTGACGTACATGCCACCGTTCGCGACGAGCAAATGCGCAAAAGAGTCGAAGAGCTGAGCTGCCGAGCTCTAACGGAAGAAGAGTTCCCTGGTTCGGGGCCATACGACATAATCTTGGAGTTGGTTGGTGCGAAACATCTTCAATCAAATCTTCAAGAATTGCAGCAACTCGGTCGCATCGTCGTCATTGGAGTCGGCTCTGGTTCCACGTCAGAGATAGATCTCCGCACGTTAATGAGTAAGAGAGGATGCATTAGGGGTTCAACCTTACGGAGTCGGGACAGAGCTGAAAAAGCAGTTTTATCTCAAAACTTCACGAGACAAATTAACCCGTCTTTTGCGTCTGGTGCGATAGTACCAATCGTTGATCGCTACTTCAATTACAGCGATGCGAGTCAGGCGTACGAATACTTCAAGAAGGGAGGAAAATTCGGGAAGGTCGTCTTAACTTGGCCCTCCTGACGGAGTTCATAGTATCGACCATCCGCCATCGACTACGAAGGTCTGACCAGTGACGTAACTGGAAGCCTTGGAAGATAGGAATATAAAAACTCCATCGAGTTCTCCTACTGCACCCGCTCTGCCCATAGGAGTTCTCTGTGCTATCCACCTTTGGGCCTTTTCGTCAGTAAACATACTTTCGGTCATCTCAGAAAAAAACCATCCGGGCGCCACTGCGTTCACTCGGATGCCATATTGTGCCCACTGTACCGCCAACTCGCGAGTAAGATTAACCACACCGGCTTTGGAAGACGTATAACTCGCTAACGGAATCTGACCGGAGCCCAACAGACCTAAGACTGATGCCACGTTTACAACTACCCCTTCACGCTTTACATCGATCAATCGTTTAGCAAAGCGTTTGGACATAGCAAAAACAGACACTAGATTCACCTCCAACACTGACCTATACTCCTCGTCACTCTCCTCTGTAGCCTGTTTCACAACAGCCGCACCGGCATTATTCAAGAGTCCGGTAACAACTCCGATCTCTTGATCGCAAAATCTCCAAAGGTCTTCGATCTCTTCAGTGCTTGAAAGATCGCAGGCGTAGTAGGCTGCATTAGGAAGCTCACGCGCTAACGCCTCTAAACGTTCTTCACGACGAGCTGTAAGTACTAATTTTGCACCTTGGCGAGCGAGCGCTCTTGCAGCTTCGACACCCAAGCCAGAAGAGGCGCCGGTAATCAAGAAGGTTTCAGCGGACAAGGAAAATAAATCCCGTCCAGTAGTGGCCACCAAAGTATCTCGCATCCTTTCTTTAACCTTTACAACTTAGGTCACAAGAGGTTCTGTTTGTAAACCTTAATGCAAGGCTACTAGCTAGAACTCAGACAGAGATAAGACGACTCAGCACCTAAGCAAAACAAGAAGAACTTTCGATCCTCCAAGCAAACCATATCTACCGTAGTTACTCTAGCTGCCCTTTCTCTGTCGTCGGAGTGTTCTCTTAGTTGAACGGGGCTGACCCATTATCCTGCAAGCTCTTTTATCGCAGCACCTCCGAGGCTATTGGCCCAACAACTCTGCAGCCCTTACGCCGCGGTCCCGGGTTAGAAGTTTCCGATCGCCAACTCCTTGCATGCGGTCTTATCAAGGAAGATCTCAGCCACAGCTGTTCTTGAGTCGCCTGTCTTCTGCCTCTAGTTCAAGCTCGCGTTTATAATACGCGTGTGAGCTATGTCTAATACGAAGATTCACATTTATCCAGCTTCCGCCATGGGGGTCAG
>JAJYHJ010000122.1 GCA_021784785.1 Actinomycetes bacterium
CGCATTTAGGGTAGTGAAACCCTTCTTTCCAGCGCAACTGACAGAGATACTCCTCGCATGCAGACTTAGCAGAGAAACGTTTCGTAAATTCAACGAGGTTCATAACCGTCAAATGCCCCCGAACACATCTACGACTCTACCTTAACCCCGAATCTGCACTTGGGGCAGAGGAACTTGCGAAGTCTTGTAAGTATATTTATTAATCCGTGTGTACACGGATACTGAGACCTTAAGCAGTGTGCGACTTGATTCAACATGAACTGAACTCTCCTACGTAGCCATTTTGGTTGATCCGTTCGCATTTCGAGTTAATCAAAGTGGGATTACCACGACAGGTGATCTGGCCATTCAGTCATTGGTGGACAAAAGACGTAGCAAATCCTAAACTGATCTCCGTAGCGACCTTTGTTTGCAATACGCGACCCGAGCGTTTCACCTAACGCGCTGTGGTGTCTGGTTGTAGATAACCTCAAGTTTCATTCCTCACCTCAGGAAGGACACTGAGGTCTTAGAGCGCGGAACCTACCGTTCGTAGATGTTCGTGAATGCCTAAGTAAGGCGAAGCATTGCCAAGGTAGCGTTTAGAGACCTTTGCTACTGAGGTATAGTTGGTGTCGCATACATTTGCGAGCGGCGAGGTTACCGCTTGAGAGGCGAACTGATACGCATCCATGGCGGAGAGACCGAGTAGTTCGCTAAGCCACAGTACCATATCGTGCTGAGCGATCCTAAAGGCATCCTCAAGTGGTCGAGCTGAGCCAGTGGTCATGATGTGCGTATCGCTTTCGATTCGCGGCCATAAGGTCGTTACCCCCTTTATGAGCTCGACGACTACCTTGGTATTCATCGCACACTCCACTGCCACCCCACAGGTCTCGCCTTCACCTTGGCGAGCATGTCCATCTCCCAAAGAGAAGAGCGCTCCATCGACGTTCACCCCCATGTAACATGTGACACCGGTTCTCATTTCTGGAGTGTCGAGATTTCCGCCATGAGCGTCTGGCACGAGAGCGGACCGAACTTCGAGGTTTGCGGGAGCCACTCCGACGGTTCCATGCATGGGTTCTAATGGAAATGCACGCTGAAATTTGGAGTCTTTGGCGTTAAAGGTGCAGGTCTTTTCGGAGTTGTCAATCTCCCAGATCCAGACTAACTCTGGAAGTGGAGGTTGTAAGGTTGCGGTCGTATGGGTTGAAGTGAGAGCTCCAAATAGCGGTACGGTTGAAGATACTGCCCAATTGCGAGCTGGTTCGATAGAGATGAAATGTACTGCGAGGGTATCTCCGGGCTCAGCTCCATTTATGTAGAACGGTCCCGTCTGAGGATTGAGGAATGGAAATTCACAAGATGTCGATACAAGATCGTGCTCTGACCGAATTTTCCCAGCAAAACAGTCTTCAGTGTAAAGATCTAGCACAGTGCCGGGGTCTATTCGCATTACCGGCGCAGCCCCTCCAAAAGTCCATACGAATTGGTCTTCTGCGGGCTTAAATCGTACAATCTGTGTCAAAGTTGGCTCCCTCAAAACTCTCTTTACCTGACAATCTACACGTAAAAGGTGACTAATTTAACATTTGTATCAACTGGTAAAAGATTTCGCACTTGTTGGCGAAGCAAGAGAAAGCAAGCCGTATCCTCGGTCGAGCGCGAGCCTTGAAGGAGTGGAGACGACCGTCAAGACGTCGACTTAGAGGACGGATCTTATTTTTCGCTGACAGCTCAAGATTGACCCAACGAAAGCTCAATCGCCTTGCATAAGTGAGGGGTCAAGCAATCTCATTCTTTCTTGGTCTCCCTGATCTACGTCTAGGGAGTTTCTGGTTTCTATGTACTTCATTACTGTCTCTAATGGGGCTTCACTAAAAGACACAATGGCATATGAGGGTGACTAAAAATGCTTCCCCCACAAAGCATCTCGGACTTCCGGCCAGTTTTTTTGCCCTTACTCTCATAGCTAATAGTGTCTTCATAGACATCGCCAGTCTCGATAGGGCAACTTTAGATGGGAAGGTGATCATTAGGTGAGTATGATCACCTTCTGTCTCAAATGCATCGAAAGTGGAATCAAAACGAGTACACATCTCAAGTATCGCAGCTCTGATCTCGTCACTGACTCTATCTGTCATTACATTACGTCGATATTTAGGAACGGGCACAATGTGTGCATGTAACTGATAGCCCACATGCCTTTAGTTGCGCCAATCATCGTTCATATAGTGCAACATATGATGCGGTAAGTAATGCTATAGCAACTGTACAGATGGTTAGTAAATATGCTAAGTACAAAACAGCTATCGTGCCCCTCACCTTGAACTGGAAGATCTGGATGAGTCCTACTCTAGCTTGGATCTGTCCTACACGTAAAACGCGGTATCGACGGTCAGGTCGATACTACGGATGCAAGAATCCTATTTGTGGATTTACTTGCCATCGAGACGCTGTAGGAGCAATCAATATCCTCCAAAATGCGATATATGAGGGATACGTTTCCACAAGACCGGATGCATAAGTCGGAGTCATGTATCTCCCGGCTGTCGAACGTTGGTTACCCGATCGACGCAAAGCACAAGCCCGATGTAGTGCCACGAACCTAGTCTGAGATCACACAGATTAGCACAACAAAACTAGCAAGCTCATCTACCAGTACCGATTCATCGGCACTAGGCCAGTCGGTCGGCGTGGAGGGATGCCAGAGGTAACCCCAACCAAAACGGTTGAGCCACAGTCCCCGTCCGCAAGGGCAGGAGGTTCATGAAAAGAGGCGACGTATGAAATCTAAAGTTGACAACGAAGCGCTGTTGGTACCGTATCGGGCTTTTCGCCTGTAATTCGGAGTTAGACTATCCAGAGTTTCCCTTTCGGGATCGATAACCGCATCTCGGTTCCGCGCTCATCTGTCGTAATTGGAGATCGATGATCCACGTTAAATCCCAAGGCCTTGGCCAGTTGTCCCACAATTAGGAGTCCGATACCACTGCCCGGTTTGGACGAAGTCTTGGGTGAACGATACTGTTCTTTGAATATTTTTTCGCTGTCCTCTGGTGTTATGCCTGGTCCGTTGTCTTTAATGGAAACAACTACGTCATGATCGTTTTCTGACACTTCTAGTGATACCCAGTTGTCTGTGAACTTGAATGCATTGTCTAAGAAGTTAGCGATGATCTGCATGAATCGTTGCGGATCTGTTTCTAACGTTAGAGACCTTGGAATGCTTCGGAATTGAAAGTTGATCTTGCTATCTCTTGATCTGAGTGCGTAAGCGTTTGCCAGATCCCCAATGAGCTGAGTTAAGTCACAGTCGGTAACTTCTAGGGAAAAAGTCGGTGACTGGACTTTGGCTAGTTCCAGGAGATCTCCAACAAGTCGTTCTAGCCTGCGAGACTCCTTTAGTATGGTCTCAGCAGCTCGTTTAGGATCATCTATTGCATCGTCGATGATCGACTCTGAAAACCCTACAATAGATGTCAAAGGTGTCTTTAGGTCGTGAGAGACCGACAATAGGAACTGCTGTTCTTTTTCTTTTGACTCTGATAGCTCCTCTGCCATGGTGTTTATAGCATCGGCTAGGTCTTTGAGTTCTTTGTCGGCCGTCTCACCGAGGTGTACCTTGGCGCTTAAGTCTCCTTTTGCGATACGTTTTGTGACCTCGATAAGAGAGTAAAATCCACTTGTTATGCGATCGGAGATGATGCTTGATATTAGGTAGGCAAATAAGAGTACAAGTGCACTGACGGTGAGAAGATAGGCGATTGATATTGCGTTTCCGGGAGCTAGTCGTGCTAGCACTATTACGCCGATGGTTGCATGAAATAAGGGTTTAGTAAGTCGAAATGGTCTCGCGAAAAATATCCTATGGTGGGTTATCCAAGTTACAACGTGCCCTTGCAGTAGTACTTTTGGCTTAATCGTACTTGGCGAAATCTGTGCAAGTTGATGACCAACGATGGTGCCACTATTTGTCACTACACCTAGCAAGGCTCCATCAAGCTTTTTTCCTTGAACTAAGTCTGAGTAGAATCTCGTCGGTGCTCGTTGAGACAAGGTCACGAAGATGGCGCTTGATCGAGACAAAAGCGCGAGGGTCTGATCTTTGTCAATCCTGTTCGTTACTAGTAGGACACCTAGTCCGGCGGCAAGAACTGTTATCGCGACGGCTGATACAAAGGCAACGACTAACTTTCGCTTCATTGTTGGATTTTACTTGAAGTGTTAGTCGAGACGGTATCCAACGCCCCACACAGTAGCAAGTGGAAACTCGTCCGAGAGTTTTTTACGGAGTTGACGAACGTGCACGTCTACAGTTCTATCGTCTCCATACCATTCGGGCCCCCAAACTCCGTCTAGTAACTGCTTTCGAGTCAATACCAAGCCTCGATTTTCGAGCAGAAATGCCAAAAGATCGAACTCTCTTGTTGTGAATGCGACAGGCATATCAGATAAAGTGACTACGCGACGCTTTTGATCCACCACTATGTCGCCCAAAGTCAAAGTGTCTGTATGTGTTACTGGAGTATGGTTGTATCGACGCAGAATTGCCTTTATTCTAGCGGTCAGTTCCCTTGGAGAAAATGGTTTAGTAACGTAGTCGTCAGCACCAAGTTCTAGTCCCAGGACCCTATCTAGCTCAGCGTCTCTTGCCGTTACCATAACAATTGGCGTATCTGAAGACTTCCTAAGCTCTCTGCATACGTCAAGGCCGTCTAGTGCTCCGGGCAGATTTAGATCAAGGACAACGATATTGGGTTTCACGTCTTTAATTACTGATAGTGCTAAGGCACCTTTATCAGCAACCCAAACCTCAAAGCCCTCCTTTTTTAGGTATGTGTTCAAAAGATCAGCTATTGAGGTATCGTCTTCCACGACCACGATGCGCCCACTGGTTTCCATAACTTCCAATGATGTTAGCAAATAGTTGTTATGAGACTACTTTGAAACTCTTAATAGTTTGAACTTACTTGTGGCCAAACAGCGGTATTCGCGGTGGTTCCGTAACCTCTTATTTGCCATCGAACGGACTAAAGGACACTTTTGTCTATGCCTTCCCTTGTCACAGCTGGCACCCCACATGTTTTGACGAAGGATTGTAAAGGGTCCTTGATGTGAGGTTGGGATACTAAGGACTGCTATCGACGGAGGGTTATCCTGAACTTAATTTGATGGTCGAGACCATTAACTAAAGATATGGGGAATGGTTACCAGCATCATTTGGGGACGTGGTCTACTTAGAGAAATAGAAGTAATGGTAGTGCACTCACCGTCCATGCTATAGACGACACTGCCCCGAGGAATCTTCTTGTGGGTCGTGAGTCCCATAGAATTATAATTGCCATTACCCATGCCAACGAGACGGACCGTAAGTAGTTTGTATTCCCCCAGATCTCAGAGGACAAAGACAAAGAGATAACGGCCGTAACTATCCAAGTGATTTTCTCCCAAGGTTTTGCTGTGGAGTGTCTGTACTGCACGGCGGCCAAGGCTTGCGTTGTTGCCCATACTGCGGCTTGCCCCAGCCATAGTATTGAAGCTGTGTTGTTCAAGTTCGACAATCTGCTTGCTAAAGCCTCTATTGGAGAGGCGAGCGGAAAGTAAAGATTGGCAGCCAAATCTGATCTAATCCCGACCTGGTGCACGTTTAGGTAAGTGACAATCCCCCACCCAATATACGTAAACGCTGGAGCTATCCAGATGTAACTAGGAAATGGGGATTGGACCATCTTATTGCGAGGCGATAAAACGTATCTGTGGCACCAAAGCCAGTACAGTCCGATTCCGAACACCACCAAGGTCGCCGTCTCTCTAGTTATAACTGCATAACAGAATGCGGCAGTACCTAATAACCACTTTTCTTTCCTAATGAAAAGCAGTCCAGCGAGTACAAATGCCGTGCCTGATACTTCAGTTAGGTCGCGACCAACTGAATATGTAAAACCAAAGTACCCTGCGAGCAGTAGACCCCACCAAGGCGAGATCTTGGAGTTAGCGGCAAGATAGGATCCAACAAGTGCCGTGGCTCCGATCGCTAAAATATTGGTGTAGACCATAGATGCCGGGACAAGACCTTTGTCAGTGCCAGCCAGCAGGAAAACCAGAATTGGATAACCGATACGTGACGGGCGATACGGCGTATCGAACGTTATTCCTAAGGCGCTTCTTTTTAGATCAAATGGATCGAGCGCTAAGCGGAAGTAAAACTGACCGTCGTAGCCCGCTCCCGGTATCTGCGGTAGGTGTTTGATCGGAAGTAGCGGTGAATTGACATAGCTATGACCAAGAATAATTAGGCTTGCGACGTTACCTTTACCGGCCACTACCACTCTAATTGCTAAGAATATACCGTAACACGCAACTGCAACAAGAGCAACAACCCACGGTGTGATGCCTGTTTTTTTCTCAAGTGCAAAAGAAGGGGAGTAGGGCACCTAGATTGATACTTCCTTCAAAGACAACTTAGGTGAAGCGGTCAACATCTGTTCAAGAGGAGCCTTCCTTTAGGATAGAACCTAATTAGTTGTACGTCGGTTAGCGTACTAGGCAATTATAGAAGAAAAAAGATGGGTTGCGTACTATCTCGGACTACATAGAGGCTGCTAGGTGCAAGAGCTTCTAGGAAGTTTGTTTGGGGAATCCAAAGTGTTGACCTAGTAGTCTGTGAAACTTCTACGGTATGTTGTCTAAAAGATGGGTAGGCTTTTCGATGTGAGTACCTACTTAGACGAAATCGCTGCGTTCCATAGGGAAAGAGTTCGGTTGGATACGAGGGATCTTGGTTTACTAGAACTCGAGGCCCAATCCATCGAGAGGCCAGACTCATTCAGAGATACTCTTATGGGCTCTGAGTTTGTTGCATTAATCGCTGAAATAAAGAGAAGATCTCCGTCTAAAGGCGTTTTGAACGGTGAATTGAACTTGGAGGAGGTCGTTCAGCGATACGTATCTGGTGGCGCTAGTGCCATCTCGGTTCTTACAGACTCTAAGTATTTCGCGGGTTCTCTGGACGATCTTAGAGTTGCGAGGTCAAAGTGTGGTTTACCAATACTAAGGAAAGACTTTACCGTATCGCCACTTGACATTTATGATGCTAAGTTGGCGGGTGCATCAGCGGTGCTGCTAATAGTAGCTATTCTCTCCGTTGGTGAACTTGGAAGACTTTATCGGCTAGCTCATGACGTAGGTCTTGAAGCCATTGTTGAGGTTCATAGTAGCCAAGAGGTTGAAGTTGCGTTGTCAGTCGGAGCCGATATTGTTGGAGTGAATCAAAGGAATCTTCATACTTTTGAGATCGACTACGAGTTAGCCACCAAGTTAATAGCAGACCTTCCCTCTGATGTCTGCAAGGTGGCTGAGTCAGGGATCTCGGATCGCTATCAGATTGAGCGGGTAGCAAGTGTGGGGTGTGATGCGGTATTAGTAGGTGAGTCCCTGGTCTTGCCTACCAGCGACTACTTGACGGTTGAAAGTTTCTCTACTGTTCCGAAGCGAGTGTCTTAGGTGTTTGTTAAAATCTGCGGAATTACCAATTCTAAAGATGCTTTACTAAGTGTTGCCTTGGGTGCGGATGCATTAGGGTTTGTCTTTGCGCCGTCTCCACGTCAAGTTACGAGAGATAATGTAAAGGCTATACTATCTCAATTGCCATCTTCGATATTGACCTTTGGTGTGTTTATGGGGGAGCGACCTGAAAAAATTGTTGAGACCACTCATAGCGTCGGACTCAATGGTGCCCAGCTTCATGGCAACTATCTTCCCGAAGAGATCGAGCATGTATCTGCAAGGGTGAGATATACCGTAAGAGCTATCGTAGCTGGACGAGAACGCTTAGAGAAGGTGAAGGCCTATAGATGTTGGGCTTTACTAGTAGACTCACCATCGCCAGGCTCTGGAGAGGTGTTTGACTGGTCACTTGTGGAAGCCGTTCCAGAGAGAACAAAGATGATAGTTGCTGGGGGACTTACTCCTGAAAACGTTAGAGATGCTATCTCTAAACTGCAACCCTATGGAGTAGACGTTTCTAGCGGAGTCGAGCTGGTGCCGGGGCAAAAAGATCCACGGAAGCTTAGGCGATTTATTGAGGCTGCCCGAAGTTTAGAAGATATTGATGAAAAGGTAGTTGGCGACTTAGCGACTTTTGATGAAGATGAATTGGGTCCTTACAACTGGGAGATAGGCAGATGAGCAGCATAATGGATCATCCAATAGATGGGCGTTTCGGAGAGTTCGGAGGAAGGTACGTTCCGGAATCTTTACACGGGGCTTGTGCAGAGGTTGAGAGGTACTTTGAGCAGTTCTGGTCAGACGAGGAGTTTAGGTATGAATACAGTCACATTCTTTCGGAGTACGCGGGCCGTCCTACCCCATTGACACACGCCAAACGTCTCTCTGACCAACTTGGACTACAGGTATTTCTCAAACGGGAGGATCTTACCCACACGGGTTCTCACAAGATCAATAACGTCATTGGGCAAGCACTACTGGCTAAGAAGATGGGGAAAACTAAGGTTATTGCTGAAACGGGCGCTGGTCAACACGGAGTTGCGACAGCTACAGCTGCAGCTTTATTCGGGCTTAGCTGTCAGATCTATATGGGTGAGATCGATGTAAAACGGCAAGCGTTGAATGTATTTCGTATGCAGCTCCTTGGTGCAGAGGTGATTCCAGTTCGGTCTGGTTCAAAAACGCTGAAAGACGCGGTTAATGAAGCGATGAGAGCCTGGGTTTCCGAACTTGAAAACACTCACTACTGTATTGGATCGGTTATGGGACCGCACCCTTACCCTTACATGGTAAGAGAGTTTCAAAGGATAGTCGGAGATGAAGCTTCAAGTCAGTTCAAAAGGCAAGTTGGTGGGACTCCAGATTTCGTAGTGGCTTGTGTCGGAGGAGGATCAAACGCTGCTGGAACCTTCGCTGGATTTGTAGATTCAACAGCTAAGTTGATAGGAGTCGAACCCGAGGGAGGCGCTGCTATCGGCAAGGGATCTCCAGGCGTGGTTCATGGAATGAGGTCTTACCTATTACAAGATGAGTTTGGACAGGTCGAAGAGGCAAAAAGCATATCTGCTGGCCTTGACTACCCGGGCGTAGGTCCTGAACACTCGTACCTGTCCTCCATAGGCCGTGCTTCCTATAAAGCGGTCTCTGACTCTGAGGTACTTGATGCAGTTGTACTTCTATCTCGCCTCGAAGGTATCGTGCCAGCACTTGAACCGGCGCATGCAGTTGCTTACTTGGCCCGTGAAGCAGGCGCTGAACTTCCTACAGATTCATCCGTTATTCTGACCTTGTCAGGTCGTGGCGATAAAGATGCTGAAGTTGTAGCGTCCCTGATCGGTGCCAGATTGAGCGACGGATGAAATCACTTGAACATACGCTTGACGCGAAGAGGGGAAAAGGCGCAAAACTTCTAGTGACCTATATCACTGGTGGACTGGGCGACCAGTGGATCGAGGTGCTTCAGGCGGTCGTAGATGCGGGTGCTGACGCGGTTGAGGTAGGCATTCCGTTCTCTGATCCAATGATTGACGGTCCGATAATTCAAGAAGCATCTCAACGTGCGCTCGATGCAGGTGCTACACCGATGAGCGTGTTTGGCGCTTTGAGCTGCTTAGAACTGGAGGTGCCGACTGCTGTTATGACATACTATAACTTGATACATCATGCCGGAGAGGAACGTTTTGCTCAGTGGATGAATGACGCCTCAGTTTCAGGCGCAATATTTCCTGATCTCTCGTTCGAGGAAGGTGGTTCTTGGAGAAGGATCGCTAAGGAGTGGGGTATCGAGACGGTTCAGCTCGTGGCTCCTTCTACCTCAGATGAACGAGCAACTTTGCTTTGCGAGGAGTCCAGGGGATTTGTCTATGCAGTAGGAGTAATGGGAACCACGGGAGAGAGGGATAGACTCCAAACGTCTGCGCTTGAGATCTCAAATAGATTAAAGTTGATCACCAACAAGACCGTTCTTGTTGGAATAGGAGTGTCGAACTCCGAGCAAGCTAGGGCCGCATCGGAAGTAGCTGACGGAGTCGTGGTTGGATCAGCGCTGGTAAGGAGGGTCTTAGAAGGTGAGGGTCCTCGCGGAGCATACAACTTTGTAACGGATCTTAGGAAGGCTATTGATAGCTGAAGACGGCATCAAATCAATGGGTGTGAGTCGTGTACGCTGATAAAACTTGCTGAGTGGCTGTACCAAGGCGATAGTGCGGTTGTTTTTTTATGATTCCCGTGGTGTGCCGATGGGTAGTATTTCGTGATCTGGGGACAGTAACGTCAAGAGAAACGAGAGGCCATCTAGTAGGTGTTCTTATACGGATGGCTGAGGCGTACTAGGGCACATCAGAGTTTGATAAGAGAAGAGAATGCACGAGACAGATCTCTAACCACCTTCACTTCCATACTCGACTTAGAGTGTTCCCGTCGTAGCACAGAGAGTCAACGAACTTACCGAATTGGATGAAGAACCTTACCGGGTCGATGGTCTTTTGTGCAGCTTTGTCCCAAATTTTTTTATCGGCGATCCGGTGCGTCGAGTGGTTTTCGATCGATTATGTTCTTCCATACGTTTTCTAATTAACTCACGACGTTCTTGGAGTTCGCGATAGGTGAGCTGTTCTACGCTTGAATCAAGACCTAGACTGCCCTTGAAGCCCTCCAGATCTATTGGAACTTCGTCGACGTCAAATCCGATCTCTTCTGTGATAATCGAGCCGTACTTCGACGTGAAGTATGTTACGAGATACATTATCTCTTGAAATATGTCAACATCTGGCGCTAAAACCGTTATTGACACGTTGAGAAATAGCATATTTTTTACAAACAGAATGAGTTCTTTCGGAAGCTTTGCTCCGTAGCCGAGAAGGGCCTTAGTGATCTCTCGTATCTCCGATATGAGCTCATCAGGGGACATTTGGGTCGGGTCTTTTGCAGGCTGATCAAGTCCTAGGTCTTTGATTACTTCATCTATGTTGGTGTCTTCTGGAAGTGCTCCTAGATCTCGTAGCGCTTGAACTTGCATCGCCATGTTATTAGTGGTTCCACCGAACATGAGTTTCAAAAAAGCCACTCTCTTTTTCTCTTCCAACCTACCGGTCATCCCAAAATCTAAGAGCGCAACTTTACCGTCAGGCTGAACGAGCAAGTTACCTCCGTGGAGGTCACCATGAAATACGCCGTAAAGAACCGCTCCTTCTAGGAAAGATATGAGGGCTGCTCGCACCACTTTTTGAGTGTCAATACCGGCGTCATGCATGGCCGTGACATCGTCCCAACTATATCCAGATAAGCGTTCCATCACCAAGACCTTTCTGGTAACGTACCTAGGGTGGGGTCGAGGTACTACGATCGATCTTTGACCGGTATCAGCAAGAATCTTCGCTATGTCAAGCATGTTTGCGGCTTCAAGGCGAAAATCGAGCTCTTCGACGATTGTCTCCGCGAACAGTTCCACGAAAGCCGGAGGGTTGGCTAAAGCTGCAACTGGTATGCGCCCCACTAGTTGAGGAGCTATCCATGACATGGCTGCCAGATCTTTCCGGACTAAATCCGCAACGGTGGATCGTTGAACCTTGACAACTACTTCTTCACCGGTGCGTAAAGTTGCTAGGTGGACCTGTGCGATGGAAGCGGCCGCGATTGGAGTCTCTGAGAACTTTGCGAATAGGTCTTCAAGTTCGACACCTAGCTCCGACTCCACTGTAGAGCGAACGACCTCAAAAGGCTGAGCCCTTACGTGGTCACGTAGTTCTTTGAACTCTCGTACCAGTTCGTCTGGAAATATCCCCTCTCCAGCCGATATTATCTGTCCAAGCTTTATGTAGGTTGGGCCAAGAGCCTCGAAAGCCTTGCGTAGCCTCTGTGACATACCTCTGCGAGACTCAGTAACGCCTTTAGGTTTATCAAAGAGTTTCCATGCGAGCAGCGCTCCGCCAAGTCTGAAACCGGTGCCAAGTACGCGTTGAGTAGGAGGTAGGGACCTGGTTCTAATAAGTCTTGGTACGAGCTGTTTGGAGCGTGTACGAAGAAATGGGGTTATTGGTAGCCACTCGATTTTGTTAAAGTCGAGATCCCAAGGACCTTTTGGCGAAAAGGAGGCTAAAGTAAAGTCCTTTGAAGGTGGGTAAGTTGAATTTGATAGATGAGTTTTGGGTCCGTCGTCTAAAGTCACAATGTAATGTTAGTTGCAAGCTTTGAGAAGCTTCGAAGAATGGGCTTGGAGTGGGTTATAAAATTCCAACCGCGCTAAGGACTTGGGCAGTAATTAGATGCGCGTAGCTAGTAGATCTGGTGTAGTATTTATGTATGGAGATCGACCAGGAGGCCTTGGAGGGATTCTTTGGATTCATGCTCGATCATCTCGACGAAAAGCA
>JAJYHJ010000023.1 GCA_021784785.1 Actinomycetes bacterium
TAATACCAGCCATCTCCAGAATCGCCCTTGCAGCCCCACCGGCGATAACGCCGGTACCTGGCGCTGCCGGTTTCAGCAACACTCTGCCTGCTCCGGCTTCACCTAGGATTGGATGGGTAATGGTACCTCCAGCAAGAGGAACCTCAATTAACGCCTTCTTCGCTTCTTCAATACCTTTTTGAACAGCTAGGCCAGCTTCCTTCGCCTTCCCGTAGCCAAGACCAACTCTACCCCTACCATCGCCAACTACCATGAGTGCTGTAAAAGAAAATCTACGACCACCCTTTACCACCTTGGCAACACGATTTACCTTAATAGTTCTTTCTTCGAACTCGGACTCGGGCATTAGAAAACCAAACCCCCTTCTCGGGCAGACTCTGCAACTGCAGCTACCCTACCATGGTAGGCGAAACCGCCTCTATCAAAAACAACTGCAGACACTCCAGCCTCTTTGCCTCGCTGAGCGATGAGACTGCCGACCTTTTTAGCGGCGTCAATATTACCGGTTTTAGAACCTTTAAATGAGCCGTCAAATGTAGATGCAAACGCCAAAGTAGTACTCGTAGAGTCATCGATAATCTGCGCCACCATGTGCTGATTAGAGCGATAGACGGCCAAGCGCGGCCGTTGAGGCGAACCGACGATCAACTTTCTAACTCTAAAGTGTCGTTTTTGTCTCCTTTTGACAGAGACATGGGACCTATCCGACATCTATATCTCCTATATCTACTTGCCGGCCTTGCCGACTTTACGGAGAACTTTCTCGTTCTCATAACGAACACCTTTACCCTTATACGGTTCAGGCTTCCTAATCTTGCGAATATTGGCAGCGACCTGACCTACAAGTTCTTTATCAATACCTGAGACCGTAATACGGGTAGGAGTAGGACATGAAAACTCAATTCCTGAAGGCGCTTCTACAACCACTGGATGCGAAAATCCAAGAGCCAACTCTAGCTCTTTGGGAGACTTCGCAACCGCTCGGTAGCCCACTCCTACAATATCGAGGTTACGTGCATAACCAGCCGTAACGCCGTTTATCATGTTTGCCAATAACGTGCGACTCAGGCCATGCATAGAACGAGCAGTCCTCGAGTCGTCCACTCTGGAGACAACCAGTAGGTCGCCCTCTTTCACGATAGAGACCTGCTCTGGAAACGAACGGCTCAACGAACCCTTCGGACCTTTGACAGCGACACTATTCCCTTCATTTAGGGCAATCTCTACACCTGTTGGAACAGTTACAGGCACTTTACCAATTCTGGACATTAAACCCTCGCACTCTACCAGACATAACAGATAACTTCGCCGCCCATATGGGCTTTTCGAGCGTCCCTATCAGTCATAAGACCCTTTGAAGTTGACAATACGGCGACACCCATACCGCCTAATACTCTAGGAATCGCATCGGCCCGCCGATAAACCCTAAGTCCAGGCTTCGACACCCTTTGAATTCCACTAATCGCTGCCTGACGAGAAGGTGAGTACTTCAACATAACCTCTAAAACCGTACCGGGACGATCATCCTTATTAGACATGCGATATCCAGCAATAAAGCCTTCTCGCTCTAAGATCTTGGCCAGATTCTCCTTGACCTTAGACCCTGGCATCAACACCAATTCGTGTTTCGCAGAACTTGCATTACGAATTCGAGTTAGCATATCCGCTATGGGATCACTCATGCTCATAAATACTCCCTACCAGCTCGCCTTTTTAACACCAGGAATCTCTCCTGCATGAACCATCTCTCGCAAGCAAATCCTGCACAGACCAAACTTCCTAAACACTGCATGTGGTCTTCCACATCTTTGGCAGCGGGTATAGCCTCGCACCTTGAACTTAGGCTTTCTCGCCTGTTTGGCTATCAAAGACTTCTTTGCCACCGAACTCTTACGCTCCTTCTCTTTTGAACGGAAAACCAAACGCGTCCAACAACGCCTTGCCATGAGCATCGCTCTTAGCCGTGGTCACTATCGTTATATCCATACCTCTTGTCGCGTCCACAGAGTCATAGCTAATCTCAGGAAAGATCAACTGCTCAGTAACTCCCATCGTATAGTTTCCATGTCCGTCAAAAGACTTCGGATTCAAACCTCTAAAGTCCCTAATTCGCGGGATCGCCACAGCAATTACCCGATCAAAAAACTCCCACATGCGATCACCCCGAAGCGTGACTCTCACTCCGATAGCATTACCAGCCCTAAGCTTAAAGCCCGCTACTGATTTTTTTGCTCTAGTGACAACCGGCTTTTGGCCAGATATTGTCTCTAGATCACGGACTGCATTTTCAATCAAAGAAGGTTGCTGGGTCGCTCGACCGACTCCTATATTAATAGCGATCTTCTCAAGAGTTGGAACCTGCATCACATTAGAAAGGCCAAGAGACTCTTGAAGAGTCTTCTTAATCTCGGTTTCGTAGCGTTCTTTTAACCGAGGTCTTGATACTTCAACTGTCTCGCTCATAGTTCAGCACCACACTTCACGCAAACTCTCAACTTGCTACCTGGCTCAATCATCTTGAATCCAACTCTCGTAGGTCCGCACTTTGAACAAAGCAACGCCACATTTGAGACGTGCAACGGCATCGCCTTGTCGATAATTCCACCTTGAGTCGTCGCAGACGTGGGTTTAGTATGA
Source organism: Actinomycetes bacterium (assembly GCA_021784785.1). Classification (GTDB taxonomy): domain Bacteria; phylum Actinomycetota; class Acidimicrobiia; order Acidimicrobiales; family Acidimicrobiaceae; genus Ferrithrix. Next base: position 2,638 of record JAJYHJ010000023.1, read on the forward strand.
CGCTTGGCCACGTTCACTCCGCCAACCACAACGCGATCATCTTTTGGAAATACCCGTACGACTTCACCCTCTTGTCCACGATCTTTACCGGCGATAACTCTAACCTTATCTCCCTTTTTGATCTTCATCTATAACACCTCCGGCGCAAGTGAAACAATCCGCATGAAGCGCTTGTCGCGCAACTCTCGGCCAACTGGACCAAATATGCGGGTTCCCCTCGGTTGCATAGCATCATTGATCAAAACAGCAGCATTCTCATCAAAACGGATGTAGCTACCGTCTGACCTACGTTTTTCTTTCTTCACCCGAACGACCACACACTTTACAACATCGCCCTTTTTGACAGCTGCACCAGGTATTGCATCTTTCACGGTTGCGACAAACACGTCACCAATACTCGCGTAGCGACGTCTCGATCCACCAAGCACTTTTATACAAAGTACCTCTTTAGCGCCGGAGTTATCTGCAACCTTTAGACGAGTCTCTTGCTGAATCATCTCGCACGCTCCACAACTTCGACCAATCGCCATCTCTTCAACTTGGAGATCGGACGAGTCTCCATTACGCGGACAGTGTCTCCAACGCGACTCTGACCTTCAGCGTCATGGACATAGAGACGCTTCGTACGCTGAACCGTCCTTTGATAACGAGGATGACGCACTCGTTGAGTTATCGCCACCACTACCGTCTTATCCATGCCGCTAGAGACAACCACACCTTCTCTAACTTTGCGACGGCCACGCTCATTGATAATCTCTTCGGTCATCTTCTTGCTCCATCATCCGACAAGGCTTGCTCTCTTTCAGACTTCAAAGTCAAAAGTCTCGCTACCTCTCTTTTTAAGTACAACAGACGTGCTGTATTCGTAGATTGAGCGGTTGCCAATTGGAATCTAAGAGTAAATAACTCTCTCTTCGTCTCTTCCAACTTTTCATCTAGTTCCACATCTGCAAGAACACGAAGGTCTTTTGCCTTGGTCACGCACCCACCTCCGATACCGAGTTCAATTCGTCTTTCACGATAAAGCGCGCTTTAATCGGTAACTTCTGAATCGCCCTGTTCATCGCTGCCGATGCAAGCTCCTCAGACACACCTCCAAGTTCGAACATGATACGACCGGGCTTCACAACCGCGACCCAAAACTCAGGGTTGCCCTTTCCAGAGCCCATACGAGTTTCGGCAGGCTTTTTCGTCACTGGCTTATCCGGGAAAATACGAATCCATACCTTTCCTCCTCGGCGAACGTGCCGCGTCATCGCAATACGGGCCGCTTCAATCTGACGCGCTGATATCCAACCTGGTTCTAAGGCTTGTATACCAAACTGGCCGAACATGATCTCGTTGCCTCCTTTGGAGACGCCGCCCATTCGTCCTCTTTGCATTTTACGATGACGTACTCTTCTTGGCATTAACATCTTTAATCAACCTCTCGCTTGAAGTGCGGCGCCTCAGGTGCTGAGTCCTTCGTACGGCGCTCAATCTCCTCTTCTTCTTGAAGAAGACGCTCTAGTGCGTCGGTATCAGCATCTCTAGTCTCAAGAATCTCAGAGGGTGCAATCCCTGCTCTTTCTTCTAGCGCATCATCAGTCTCAGGGGTAACAGAGCCGATCGGTTGGTCTGGTCTACGCCTACCACCTCCAGCTGTAATTACCCGACGCGGCCTATCGGGACCTGGTGTAGAACCTGACGTCGGACTTTTCTCTTCAAGAGACACCTTATAAGGAAGAATGTCGCCTTTGTATATCCAGACCTTCACTCCAATACGACCGAACGTAGTTCTCGCCTCGCGAAAACCGTAGTCAATATTGGCTCTGAGCGTATGGCGAGGAACCCTACCTTCACGGTAAGACTCCTTACGTGCCATCTCAGCACCCCCTAGCCGACCCGAACACATAACAGTAACACCTTGGCCGCCAGACTTCTCGACCACCTGGATAGCTCTTTTCATAGCTCTCCTGAAAGAAACACGCCGTGACAGTTGATCAGCGATCCCTTGTGCGACCAAAGTAGCATCTAACTCAGGATGTTTTATCTCTTCGATGTTGATTTGAACCTTCGGGTTGCCTGTCATTGCTGCAAGATGTTGACGAAGTCGCTCGGCTTCTGAACCCTTCTTGCCTATAACAATCCCAGGTCTCGCCGTATGAATATCTACCTTCAGACGATCCCTAGTTCGTTCAATCTCAACCTTAGAAACCGCGGCCGTCTCTAGTTCTTCCATCAAATACTTGCGAATCTTATAGTCTTCAACGATCCACTCTTGGTAGTGCCGCTCGTCAAACCAACGCGACTTCCAGTCGGTCGTTATTCCTAAACGAAAACCGTAAGGATTTACTTTTTGACCCATATCAGTTCTTCTCTTCCCTGTCAACTACCGTTTCAACGACATTGGTCTCATTAACCTGCACCTCTTGGTTCTCGGGAGACACGACCTCTTCTGAGACTTCCGTTGAATCGCCAGCAGTCGCAGACGATTCCAGTTTGTCGTCGGCAGCCGTCTCAGCCTTGGACGATCTACTTTGTCCTGCACCTCTCGAAGACCTAACGCGACTAGCCCTTCTTCCCGAAGCACTGTCACGACTCTTTTCTCGAAGCCTCCTCAATTCCTCCTCTGGAAGACGTTGGACCTCAATGACGATATGACTTGTCCTTTTTCGAATTCTTCCTGCACGTCCCCTAGCACGCGGCCGAAACCGCTTTAGCGTGGCCCCTTCGTTAGCAAAGGTCTCTGAGACATAAAGTTCCTCTGGCGGAAGTCCATAGAGGTTTGCCGCGTTCGCTGCCGCTGAGCGTAACAACTTAGCTACCACCTCTGCGGCGCCGCGTTCAGTAAGCGATAGTCTCGCCATTGCGTTTAAAACGCTTTGTCCTCGGATTAAGTCCAAAACCTCACGGACCTTTGATGCCGACATCTGGTAAGACCGATGCATAGCTCTTGCCGATTGCAGTGTCTCAGTACTCATCTATCTACGCCTTCCAGCTCGTTCTTGTCCAGCATGGTAACGAAATGTCCTGGTAGGTGCAAACTCTCCGAGTTTATGACCAACCATCGACTCTGTCACATATACCGGAACGTGCTTACGCCCGTCATGAACGGCTACTGTATGCCCTACCATGTCTGGAATGATCGTAGAACGACGAGACCATGTCTTAATTACTTTCTTTTCACCCTCCGCATTTAAAGCGTCAACCTTCTTTAAAAGATGGTCATCAACGAAAGGGCCCTTTTTCAAACTACGGGGCATCTGAGCAACTACCTCCTGGCTCCGCGCGTACGCCTACGTCTTATAATCAACTTGTCAGAATCTTTCTTACGACTTCTAGTACGACCTTCTGCTTTACCCCAAGGCGACACAGGATGCCTACCACCGGAGGTCTTGCCCTCACCGCCACCAAGTGGATGATCTACAGGGTTCATGGCGACACCTCGAGTCTGAGGCCTAACACCCTTCCATCTGTTCCTACCTGCTTTACCAACCGACAGGAGCTCGAACTCTGAGTTACCTACCTCGCCTATAGAAGCTCGGCACTCGATCGGAACTCGTCTCATCTCTGTGGAAGGAAGCCGTAGCGTCGCGTAGTCGCCTTCTCTCGCAACCAGCTGAACGCTCATTCCAGCTGAGCGAGCAATCTTACCACCTTGGCCTGGTCGAAGTTCAACGTTATGAACCGTGGTACCGACCGGTATTACCCGCAGCGGGAGAGCATTTCCAACCTTAATATCAGCCCCAACTCCAGAGACCACAGTATCACCAACACCAAGCTTTGAAGGTGCCAAAATATAACGCTTCTCACCGTCAAGATAGTGCAGTAGGGCGATCCGGGCATTGCGATTCGGATCGTATTCAATCGCAGCCACCTTAGCTGGTACACCATCTTTATTTCTTTTGAAGTCGATCAAACGATACCGCGTCTTGTTCCCACCACCTCGGTGCCGTGATGTCTTTCGACCGTAAGAGTTACGCCCTCCAGAGGACTTAGCCGGCCTCAAAAGCGACTTTTCAGGTCGATCCTTCGTGATTTCGCTAAAGTCAGAGACGCTTTGAAATCTTCTTCCGGCGCTAGTATGTTTTCTCTTTCGAATTGCCACTACAACTCCTACTTCTCAAACAGATCAATTGAGTCGCCATCGGCGAGTCTTACCATTGCATGTTTCTTGGAGGTGCCATTAACCCAACTGCCGTTTTTCCGATTGCGTTTCCTCTTACCCTTACGGTTCAAGGTGTTCACCGAGAGGACCTTAACATCAAACAACTTCTCAACGGCATAACGGACATCGACCTTGGTTGCACGATCGTCAACTTCAAAACAATAGACATTTTCGTCCATTAACTTATAACTCTTCTCGGACACAATTGGGCGTTTCACGATTGCATAAGGGTCAAATCCACTCATCACTACTGCGCACTCTCCATCTTTCCATCAGAACCTGCAGCATTGACAGATTCAAGCGTTTTGGGCGTAAATATAATGGCTTCATTAACCAATACTAAGTAAGCACTTAGCTGGGAAGTAAAGGCTACCTCCACCTGGGGTAAGTTCCTAAAACTTTTCGCTAATATTTCGTCGTCAGAACTCACAACCAGAAGCACCGACCCAGTTTCTCCAACTTTCGACAACCAACTTGCTGCCTTTTTCGTAGACGGTTTTTCCTCCGAAAAGCCATCTATAACATAGATTTTGCCAGCCGCTGCACGATCAGAGAGAGCTCCCGAAAGCGCTTGAGCAACCATCTTCTTCGGAGTCTTTTGTCTATAGCTACGTGGTTTTGGGCCAAGAGCCACGCCACCACCACTGAAATGCGGAGCTCGGATAGACCCTTGCCGCGCTCGCCCGGTGCCTTTTTGTCGGTAGGGCTTAGAACCACCTCCGGCGACCTCCGCACGAGTTTTCGTCGACTGTGTACCTGCACGAATCCCGGCAAGTTGACCAATAACAACCTGATGCATCAAAGCAATGTTAGGTTTTCTACCAAAAACAGAATCTTTTAACGCGACCGATCCGCTCTCGTTCCCCTCATGGTCGAGTCTTTTCGCAGCACGAGCTTCGAAACTCGATTCTTTTGCAAATTTAGACACTATTTGCCGCCTCTCACAGAGGTTCGAATGACAACACGTCCCCCTTTAGGACCGGGAACCGAGCCTCTTACCAAAACCAATTGGCGATCTACATCCGCCTGAATTATCTCTAGATTCAGAGTCGTTACACTTCCTCCACCATATTGACCCGCCATCTTTGTGCCTTTAAAGACTCGCCCTGGCGTCGCACAGGCTCCTATCGAACCTGGCGCTCGATGATGCTTATGGTTGCCGTGGCCGCCCCCTTGGCCCTTAAAGTTATGACGTTTCATTCCACCCGAAAAGCCGTGGCCCTTCGAAATTGCAGTTACATCGACCTTATCGCCAGAGGAAAAGATTTCCACGCCAAACTCATCTCCCGCAGACAACTCCGCGCTCGCATCGTCACGGAACTCCAAAATCGCAACTCCAGGTTCAACGCCAGCTTTTTCAAACTGTCCAAGAACCGGCTTGGAGACCTTAGATCTTTTGCGAACACCATAAGTCACCTGAAGTGCGTTATAGCCGTCGCTCTCCTTTGTCTTAGAACGAACGACTCTCACTGGAGTCACCTTTATAACAGTGACGGGAATGAACCTGTTCTTGTCATCCCAGACATGGGTCATGCCAACTTTTTCACCCACGATAGCCTTCGCTGCCATTTGAGAAATCCTCATCCAATACTGATGCCAACCGGCACCGAACACAAATAATCCGCCAAAGTGGCGGAACTTAACTTTCGCCGAAAGGTCCCCCGCTAGACAGGGCTCAATCGGACTTCCAAATCAAACCTAGGTAATTATAACCCGTTAATACTTAAAACCTACCCACGAAGAGCAAATTCACTCACTACTGAATCTTGATCTCGATATCGACTCCAGCAGGAAGATCAAGTCTTTGCAAAGAATCAACAGTCTTTGGGGTATGCTCTACGATGTCTAACATCCTTTTATGAACTCGCATCTCAAAATGCTCTCTAGAGTCCTTATGTTTATGTGGGGACCGAATTACCGTATATCGATGTATCTCGGTAGGTAATGGAACCGGGCCAACCACCTTGGCCGAAGTTCTGAGCACTGTATCTACGATCTTCTTCGTCGAACTTTCAATAATCTCATGATCAAAGGCCTTTAGTCGAATCCTGATCCGTTGCTTTCCTGACTCTGCCAATTTACTCACACCTTAGATAGATAAGAGGCCTGAGACCAAGGTCTCAGGCCTCAGCAAACTACTACTACTTACTTAATGATCTTGGTAACCGCACCAGCGCCTACCGTACGACCACCTTCACGTATAGCAAATCGGAGACCTTCGTCCATAGCAATAGGCTTTTGGAGCTCTACTGTCATGGTGATATTATCTCCAGGCATTACCATCTCCGTACCTTCTGGAAGAGTAATCGAACCCGTTACATCGGTAGTTCTAAAATAGAACTGTGGTCGGTAGTGGTTGAAGAACGGCTTGTGGCGCCCGCCTTCCTCCTTGGACAAAACATACACGTTAGCTTCAAACTGCGTATGAGGTGTAATCGAACCCGGCTTGCAAAGAACCTGACCTCTTTCAACGTCAGTTTTCTTCACACCACGAAGCAAGGCTCCGATATTGTCTCCTGCCATTCCCTCGTCCAATAACTTATTGAACATCTCGACCCCAGTACACACCGTTTTTTGGGTGTCTCTAAGACCAACTATCTCAATCTCATCACCGACTTTTAGAACACCTTGCTCAACCTTACCGGTTACAACAGTTCCACGACCAGAGATCGTGAACACATCTTCTATAGGCATAAGGAAAGGACGGTCAATTGGTCGTTGCGGTTCAGGGATGTAGTCATCGACAGCGCTCATAAGCTCAAGAATCTTGGACTCCCACTCCTTATCACCCTCGAGAGCCTTCAGCGCAGATACTCTAACGACAGGCGTATCATCACCTGGAAAGTCATATTCGCTAAGAAGTTCACGCACCTCAAGTTCGACAAGATCTAGAAGCTCTTCATCGTCCACCATGTCAGACTTGTTAAGTGCGACCACGATATACGGAACTCCCACCTGTCGCGCGAGAAGCACATGCTCTCGCGTCTGAGGCATCGGTCCATCAGTAGCACTAACCACCAAAATAGCTCCATCTACCTGAGCCGCACCGGTAATCATGTTCTTGATATAGTCCGCGTGACCAGGCATATCAACGTGCGCGTAGTGCCGTTTGTCAGTCTCATACTCAACGTGAGAGATCGAGATTGTTATGCCTCTAGCTCGTTCCTCAGGCGCGTTATCAATCTGGTCAAAAGGCTTGAACTTAACGTTAGGGTTGTTCTCCGCCAGGACCTTGGTGATCGCCGCGGTCAAAGTTGTCTTACCATGGTCAATATGTCCCATGGTTCCTATGTTCAAGTGAGGCTTACTCCGCTCGAACTTTTGCTTGGCCATTTTATTGCTCCGTTATACCTAGTTGCGTCTCTCGACGCCATGCACGACTATTACAGGCTGATACAGTCTATTCACCACGTACTCTCGCTACGATCTCTTTTGAGATCGAATCTGGTACAATTTGGTAAGAGCCGAACTGCATTGAATAGGTAGCTCTACCCTGAGTTTTCGACCTAAGGTCAGTAGCGTACCCAAACATCTCAGAGAGTGGCACCTGCGCTCGGATAACCTGAGCATTACCCCTCTGATCCATTCCTTCAACCCTTCCACGCCTTGAGGAAAGGTCTCCGATAACATCACCCATGTACTCTTCAGGAGTGACGACTTCTACAGCCATTATAGGCTCTAAAAGTACCGGACTCGCAGCCCTGGCAGCCTTTTTGACAGCCATGGAACCAGCGATCTTAAAGGCCATCTCCGAAGAGTCGACCTCGTGGTAAGAGCCAAACACCAAGGTTGCTCGAACGTCAACCAAAGGATATCCCGCCACAACACCACTTTGTAAAGCTTCTTGAATACCTGCCCCAACCGCGGGTATATACTCCCTCGGAATAACACCACCAGATATTTTGTCGACGAACTCGAAACCCCCGCCAGGTCCAAGGGGCTCCAGATTTATAACGACGTGGCCATACTGACCTCGTCCACCTGACTGTCTAATATATTTCTCTTCGATCTTCTCAACGGTTTTCGTTACCGTTTCGCGATAGGCTACCTGAGGCTTACCCACGTTTGCCTCTACTGTGAACTCCCGAAGCATACGATCAACAAGCACCTCTAGATGCAGTTCACCCATTCCCGAGATTACAGTCTGCCCAGTCTCTTCGTCGGATCGAACTCTGAAGGTAGGATCTTCCTCTGATAGAGCAAAAAGTGCTCGACCCATCTTTTCTTGGTCAGCCTTCGTCTTGGGCTCAACGGCAACATGGATCACTGGTTCCGGAAATTCGAGCGCCTCAAGAATAATAGGATCATCTGTAGCACAAAGCGTGTCGCCAGTAGTAGTGTGTTTGAGACCAACTGCCGCGATAATATCACCGGCGTACACAGTATCGATATCTTCTCTATGATTCGCATGCATGAGAAGAATTCGGCCTATTCTTTCTTTCTTGTCCTTGGTAGAGTTTAGAACAGTTGCACCTTTTTCCAGTGTCCCTGAGTACACTCTAAAATAAGTTAGCTTTCCAACAAATGGGTCTGTCATGATCTTGAAAGCCAAAGCCGAGAAAGGCTCTTTGTCGCCAGGGCTTCTTTCCAAATGATCGGCACCCGACATGGAGATGCCTTGAGCTGGCTCGATATCAATCGGCGAAGGTAGAAAATCCACAACAGCGTCCAGCATTGGCTGAACACCTTTATTCTTGAAAGCAGAACCACAAAGAGTTGGCACCACATGTCCAGCTATCGTAACCCTTCTCACAACACCTCGGAGAAACTCTGGCGTGATAGGTTCTTCTGAAAGATAGGCCTCCATTAATGGGTCGTCGAAGCTTGACAGAACATCGATCAGCTCATGATGTGCTGACTCAGCGGACTCACGCAAGGACTCTGGAATCTCTACAACTGCGTACTTCTCCCCGAGCGTATCTTCCCAGACCTTCGCATTCATCTCGATAAGATCTACGATTCCGCTGAAGTCACCTTCGGCACCTATAGGTAGTTGAACCACTGCAGGCACCGCATCAAGGCGATCCTTGATCATCTCCACGCAGCGTTCAAAGTTCGCACCTACGCGGTCCATTTTATTTACAAAACACATGCGTGGTACACTGTACTTATTCGCCTGCCGCCAAACCGTCTCCGTCTGGGGCTCGACACCAGCCACCGCATCAAAAACAGCAACAGCACCATCAAGCACACGCAGAGATCTTTCCACCTCTACTGTGAAGTCGACGTGTCCCGGGGTATCGATGATGTTGATTCTATGATCCCTCCAAAAGCAAGTTGTAGCTGCGGAGGTTATCGTTATACCTCGCTCTTGCTCTTGAGGCATCCAGTCCATCGTGGCTGCACCTTCGTGAACTTCACCGATCTTATAGTTTTTACCGGTGTAATATAAAATGCGTTCAGTTGTCGTCGTCTTACCGGCGTCGATATGCGCCATGATGCCTATATTACG
>JAJYHJ010000128.1 GCA_021784785.1 Actinomycetes bacterium
TTTCGAGCTAAAGCAGAGGCGATACGTCAACACTTCACTATTTGGGCGATAGCACTAGATCCCTCTTTAGGTGAGATCAAAGGAAGTGGGTCTCTATTCAAAGACGCTCTTGATGCCCTTGGAGTTGCTGTTCGATCTGCAACTCTGCGCTTTGGTGTAAGGCCACCTTTCTCACTGGCTTCTCACATGACTGAAGGCAGGTTGCTCTACAACACAAGCTCACCCTTTCCAACTCCCAATAAGTAAGTAAGAATCTCTCTCACAGTCAAATGGACTGACAATAGGGCCTAAATACGGCTTGAACATAAGGAGATGAGTTGGAAAGCGAAGTAAATGGAAGAAGTGCTAACTGGAGTGAAGATATTGCTCTATTTCGCTATGGCCTTATTCGGCAGGCGGCAGATCCTGAACTCACAAAAGCTAAGAGAGGTCGACTTGTCCGTGAGTTAGCATCCACATCACACATAGGACCAGGAGGAGTAGAAGTAGCTATATCTAGACCAACCATTGGCCGTTTGTTGATGGGAAGAGTTATTAGATGTATGTACGCTTCATGCCGTGAACCCTAGAACTAGGTCCTGACATTGAATCATAGACTTACCTCCTTGGTAACTTGACAGACCTGATCGACCACATTGCCGTTCTAATAACTTCCTGAGTCAAGTGTCGAGCAGAGAACGCTATCACGATCTCGATTATGTCGCCGGCTAGATCTTGTTCAAAAGATGGTGTCCTTGCTGGCGTTCATGTTCACTACTTCTAAGAAGAAGTGCTCACACCAGCTCCGTTCCCAATCCCAAGAGGTGACTTGTGACTGAGCAGTAGCCAGACTACGTTCTTCGAACAGGTCTGTATGGCGAGTTGGCGCGGACCGCACTTGTGATAGTTGAGACCTGAACCTACTTCGCAAACGACCTCATTATACCCCACCCGGTTGCAGTACAAAAGCTCTCAAACAGGGCCACTTAGCAAACCAGGTCATTTTCGACCTTTGATAGATACAAGGGTACGCGCAAGCCCACTCTTGACAAGGACGCCTGGAGCGAAGCCACATGACTGAGCTCGGACAGACCCTAGCGTCGCCTACCACCTAGGATTCGTTCGGCTTATTCAATTCAACATTAGTTCTTCCGTCGGCGTGAGCCGTCTAGGTGAACGCCTATCTCTCGGGCAGTTTCTCCGATTGACACGAGTGCTGACATGTATGCGTTATACCACGGCATGTCTTAGGAATGCCCAGCTACATGGTGGTCGTAATCAAGCCCATGCCAGAGTCTCAAGAAACTATGGCGAATCGCCACAGTTTTAACCCTGCCTCGACACAACTTCGGGGACATCGAAAGTCATTGTTGGCGCCTCATGATCAGTGTCATTGCAACACACTTACATTGATCAGGGTAGCCGACATCGCGAAACTTCGCAGGATTTATAAGGTAAAACAGGGTTTGCAAGCTTTCCTTTAGCAAGAACACGCCGCCTCCTTCGTGAAACAGCTCGATGGTTTCAATGGAGACCTTAAACCTACAGATCATATAGAACGAAAGCACGTCGCGATTGGCCCTAGGCAAGCACAAATGATTTGAAATCGAGATTACCTTTAGACCACAACCTAAATTACCTGCCCTTTAAGTAGAGATGACCTTGTACTCTATCTCGCTACGACCTACTCCCTTACTTACTACATATGAAATTTACAAGACTCAATATCATCCCAAAGTTATCGATGGGCGCAAGAACCTGAGGAGATCCTATGGCACAGATTTTAGTTCTAGGAGGAAACTTCGCTGGTCTTACAAGTGCTCTCGAAACCAAGAGAAGGCTACGTGGCGATAGGCATGAAGTAACCGTCATCTCAAAGGTAGACCACTTTCTTTACATTCCGTCCCTAATTTGGGTACCGTTCAAAGAACGGGATATCAGTGATATCAAAGTACCGATAGAACCCGTGCTTAAACGAGCGGGAGTCAACTTTATTCGCGAAACGGCTCTTAAGATCGATCCCTTTGCGTCCAAAGTCACCACTGACGCTCACCATAGCTACCACTATGACTTTCTCGTCATAGCAACGGGTTCCGATCTTGACTACTCTCTACCGGGTTCCGATCCCACCCTTGGCAATAATACCTATTTCGGTACACCCAGTGGAGCTATAACGATCAGAAATCAGTTCTTCCAGCTAGTCGACAATCCTGGTCCAGTAATAATAGGAGCAACCCCCAAGGCCGGTTACATCGGAGCAGCCTACGAGTTCCTATTTAATCTAGAGTACCACATGAAGAGGCGTGGCATAAGAAGGGAAGTCCCTATCGTTTGGGTAACACCCGAACCTTATTTAGGGCACTTAGGAGTCGAAGGTGTCTTTGGTGGAACAACATCTCTCAAGTTATTTATGCACTCGCGGAGTATCTCCTTTCGCACAAACGCCACTATCACCTCTATCGACAAAGAGAAGGTGACGTTATCAAGTGGTGAAGTCCTAGAGTCCGCGTTTACTATGATTATGCCGCCCTTCCTAGGACAAGAAGTTATTCGCAACTCCCCCGGATTAGGAGATCTCAGAGGCTTCATTCCAGTACAAGCAACTTATCAACACAAAGACTTCTCGAATATCTTCGCCGCCGGAGTCGCCGCGAACGCAGCTCTCAACAGAAGCAATTCCATTCCTTGTGAAATACCAAAGACTGGGTTTCAAGCTCAAATGGAAGCTCACATCGTTGCCGAAAACATATCCCGAGTTATAAATCACCGTACAGATCTGAGACAAAAGCCTTTTTGCGAAATTCCTGGACTTTGCATCATGGACGCTGGGCACAAAGAGGTTCTCATATACGCGAACCATCTACTACGTCCTCGACAGTTCTCGATATTTTTACCTAACCCCATATATGACTTCTCAAAGCGGACCCTCGAAAAGTACTTCCTTTGGAAAACTCGAAACGGCTTTGCGCAACTTCCATAACAGCAACTCTCGAGGGGCCACTAAGATAGAGATGCTTACTGAACGGCACCCATCTCCTCTTAAGAAATTTAGAGGAGAGGGTGCAAAAATACAAATCCATGCGAGGAAATCCCTGATGTTAACGAGAAATAGTAAACATCGCTACCGACGCTGCTGCAGACACATTCAGGGAGTCCAGGTGTCCAAATTGCGGGATAGAAGCTAGGTAATCGCAGCGTTGCCGCACCAATCGAGAAAGCCCCTTGCCCTCCGAACCAAGTACTAATGCCAACGGAACCCCATCTAGGTTAACGTCCCAAACTGTATCGGTAGCCTCGGGGTCCAAGCCCACGCTCCAAACTCCTAGCTTTTTTAATTCTTCAAGCGCACCCGCAACGCCTGGAACCAAGACAAACTTCAAATACTCTATCGCACCTACCGAGGTTTTAGCTACAGTTGGTGTGATCTTCGTAGATCTTCGTTCCGGCAAAACAATGTACTCGAAGCCGGCACATTCCGCGCTTCGCAAGATCGACCCAAGATTTCTAGGGTCAATTACATGATCGAGAACAACAACCTTCTTCTCTTTACTATCGGAATCCTTCGAGAAAATGGAGTTAATGTCGTACAACCGCAAAGGTTCGGCCATAGCTATAACACCCTGAGAAGACTCAGACCTACACAAGAGATCAAACTTAGAACTAGAAAGCTCCTTTAATGGAACTCGTCTATCCAGTGCCAAAGACGCTATTTCCGCCACGATACCAGTGCGTTCGACTGTTTGGTCCAAGAAGACCTCATATGCCCGCCGCCGGTTAGCCTTGAGAAGCTCACGAACAGCCTGACGACCCTCAACCTGCTCCCCGCCGACTCCTCTTCGCTCAGGACTTTTCATACCTCCTTGCGCCACCGTCTTTCGTTGACGATCGTTCACCTGCCTTCTTTTTGGTAGGCTCGAACTCCTTCGTCCGTGGTTCATCCAACGACTCCTTTCATAAGAACCGTTGCGAATGCCGCGATTCCTTCGCTCCGTCCTATCGCACCTAATTTCTCTGCTGTCTTGGCCTTCAGATTTACCTCCGCCCCAACAGCAGCTTCCAATCTCTTTATAATCGCGCTGCGAAAAGGAGCAAGTTTCGGGGTTTCACAGATGACAGTTGAATCGATATTCTCGAGCGAATAGCCTTTTTTCCTTGCCATTTCTACACACGCCCGGAGTAGTTCAATCGAGTTCGCATCTTTCCATCTCGGATCTCTGTCAGAAAAGTGTTCTCCTATATCCGAAAGCCCAGCAGCGCCGAGAACCGCATCAGCAATGGCATGGCTTAGAACATCAGCATCACTATGACCTACAAGTCCGTAGTAGCCAGGGACCACAACGCCGCCTAAGACCAAAACCCTTGAGCTACCTTTATCGAAAGGATGTACATCATAACCCGAGCCCACGCGAAACTTTGCCGACTCCTTGTCTTCCATGTCCGCTCCCAACTCGTAAACCTGGGTCAGAAAAGCCTTCGCAACGCTCATGTCGGATGGATTGGTTACTTTTATGTTAGTTTCTTCTCCCTCAACCACCACAACATCGATATCAAGTTGCTCAAAAAGTGAAGCATCATCACTTCCTTCACGTTCACCTTCATAAACCATCAAGATCTCTGAAAGTTCAAACCCTTGAGGCGTTTGAATGCGTCGGAGCCCTTCTCTATCAAGAGTCTCTTGCACTCTTCCTTCCTCAACGCGCTTTATTGTATCTACAACCCGCAACCCTGGCACAACCGCCCTAGCACCATTTTGAAGATATTCAATGACCCGGAGAAACAGATGTTCGGATGCCAAAGGCCGGGCACCGTCGTGCACAAGCACCCACCTACATGCCTCTAAATTAACGAGGGACAAAGCTCTGCGGACTGACTCAGAACGATTGCTTCCTCCGGCGGTGACCTTTACTCCTTGATAACGACTTTTCGTTTCATCTACAAAGTCGACCGGCACCACCACAATAACTTCAGTCGAAACACGTCCCGCTGTTTCAACTGCAAAATCAAGCATCCATTTACCCGGCGTCAACTCTAAGAACTGTTTCCTACCACCAAAGCGGCTCCCTGATCCAGCGGCCACAATGATAGTAGTAACATCACTCACTGTTCAGATCTGGCTTTTCTACACTAAGGCAGAGTCGAGTTTCTTCTCCGCCTCTTCCATCGAACAGTCAAGCGCAAAAGTCAGCTCTGAGATCAATATCTGCCTCGCCTTAGCCAGCATTCTCTTTTCACCCGCAGAAAGCCCTTTATCTTGGTCCCTAAGGGACAAGTTTCTGACCACCTCAGCGACTTGGTAGATATCTCCAGATTTCAACTTCTCTACATGATTTTTGAAACGTCTTGACCAATTTGTAGGCATACGCGCCTCCTTCTTGCGAAGGACTGCAAATACCTCTTCCACCTCCTCGTCGTTTATTACCTCTCGCAGTCCTACCTCTTCAGTATTTTCCGCTGGCACCATAACCGTAAGGTCGCCATAGGCTACCCTTATGACCAAAAACTCTTTCTCCTCACCAAAGGCAATCTTTGTTTCACGACGCTCAATTATCGCAGCTCCATGTTGCGGATAAACAACCTTATCTCCGACGTCAAAACCCACTTGGTCTCCCGCTCATCGCTTTTGTTCTCTACAATCTGTTAGAGAAAAAGCTTTAAATTACACCTATACATTCTAGCCTGCTAAAACGAATCCCAGATTGCACATGTAAAGGAGGCCCTAAATCGCCTACATTGATCCAAAGACATTACTTAGGCAAACACCCCTATTCAGGCTCCTTGAGCCCAACGGAATCGAACTCATAACCCGCGCTTCTCGAAGAACAACCCTTCTCCGGGGCCAAAACGTATTCAGCGAAGGCGACGCTGCCCAAGAACTATTCGTTGTCGCTACGGGCCGAATCGGAATAGTAAAACTTGCAGGCCAGTCAAAAGAGTCTATTGTGGCTTTGATGGAACGAGGCGATCTATTTGGCGAGATGGGTCTATTCGATCGAAGGGGACGTTCTGCTACCGCAAGAGCTTTAGACCGTACCGAGTTAGTTCGGGTACCGTACCCCGCGGTAAGAGCAGTGATAGAACAGAAGCCACAGATCTTATGGTCGCTTCTTGAGCTCATAGCACTCCGGCTTAGAAATACAGACGATGCTCTTGCAGACGCAATGTTCCTAGATGTCTCAGGGCGGACTGCGAAGCGGCTCCTAGAGCTTTCAGGCGGGAAGGAGGAGTTTAGGCTATCTCTTACGCAAGAAGAGTTGGCTTCATTGGTAGGAGCATCACGAGAGCGCGTCAATAAAGCCTTATCAGCATTAGTAAAGATGAAGCTTATTAGCACAAAAGACCACAACTATCGCATCATAGACCGTAAAGGCATGGAGGAACTTGCGGGCGAGGGACAACTTTAGAAAACCGTCACTCTTCCGCTATATGCCCTTTAATAGCTTTTGCCCACTCTTCACCAACGCCGTCTATCTTCGAAAGCTCAAACTCAGAGACTAAGGCTAACTCTCGAAGGTTTGAGAAGTTTGCTAGAACACTGTTTTGCACTGACTTAGGCAGCTTAGGCACCATGGACAAGACTCGTTCTCCCCGTGAGTTCAACGCCACCTTAAGGCGGTCTCGAGCATCTAATAAGAAGCTTTCCGCTAACTCCGCACAGCGCGCTCTCTTTGCCACCCCGTCAGCCACGACCCGAGCATCTAAAAGTTCGTCCATCGCCAACGAGGCTAGGTAACTCCGAATCTCTAAAGTATCCTCGTCAGTGCAAGGACCCAAAAAATCGGTTATAACAGAGTCGTAGTCTCCACGAATGTCTAAGTAAAGCTCATCTAGTTGCAAAGACAACATACGGCCATCAGATCCAAGTTCAATAAGGTACCAGTTGATCTCCTCGGAAATTCGTCGCACCAATTCGGCCCTCTGCAACACCAAGACTACATCTCTAAACGTGGTATTTGATGTCCTTTCAAGATCGGAGAGTCTAGCCAACACCCGATCAAGCCGCTCTTTATATCTCTCCAAAGTAGACATTGCTTGGTTTGCTCTCGCCCAGACTTCCACAATCGGCTGTAGTTGTCGCTTCTGTTCCCCTCGATATACGGTTATAACTCCAAGTTCCTCCGACACCGCCACAACCGGAACGTTCACGGTTCTAGCAACTCTTTCGGCCGTTCTATGTCGCGTTCCAGTTTCGGTAGTCGGTAAAAGCGGATCAGGGACTAGGTGAACGTTGGCGCGAGCAAGACGCATCCCGTCACTCGACAAAACTATTGCTCCATCCATCTTTGCAAGCTCATAAAGCCTTTGTGGAGAGAACTCCGCATCTACCAAGAACCCACCAGAACATATTGACAGAACTTCTGGTGTGTCCCCCAATACCAAAAGAGCACCCATGTGAGCCTGGAGTATACGATCTAGTCCAGATCTTAGACCGCCACCAGGTGCTACTCTCGCGATAGCTTCTACAATTCCGGGATCACTCTCAAAGTTCACCCTTTCTATCCTATAGCTCTAAGCCCTGATCTGTGGAGCCCCATTGCGTCAAGTGCCTGCACAAGCGAGTCGCATACATGCTCGACGCCATCTATATCTACCACGTTGGAAACTATAGTATTGAACCCTCTTGACCTCGCAAAACTCCGACGAGCAAGAGCATCTCCCATAGGCCTTACTTCTCCTAAAAGTGACAGTTCACCGAAACTACAGAGATCCATGCCAATTGGCGTCGCTGTGGCCGCAGACACCAACGCAGCAGCAACAGCGAG
This sequence comes from Actinomycetes bacterium, assembly GCA_021784785.1. Classification (GTDB taxonomy): domain Bacteria; phylum Actinomycetota; class Acidimicrobiia; order Acidimicrobiales; family Acidimicrobiaceae; genus Ferrithrix. The sequence goes on from JAJYHJ010000128.1 coordinate 7,740, forward strand.
ATCTCCTCCTTGATCCCTGATCGTTCGTCCGCCGACAACCTGAAGCAAAACCACCTTTGACTGCAGTGAGAAAGAAAGTTCTTTATCTATAATCGCCATCAGCATCTGAAGTCTACGGACCTCAAACCCTTCAGCATATATCTTTGGCGATTCGCCATAGCAAGGTGAAATAAGCGCCTGGATCTCCGTCATACGATATCGAGATCCATAACTTATCGGAACGTAAGAACGTCCCGGCGCAACTTTACCGCCCGAATTCACTCCCATAGGTTCTTCAGGGGGTAGCTCAAGACCCGATGAAGATAGAGCAAACTCCGCAAACTCGGGCGTCGAGCCAAATCGATTTTTATGAACCTCTAAAGCGCGGACGTTCCCTTCCTTCGACCTCTCAAAATACGCAACGACATCTACAAGATGTTCAATAGCCTTGGGTCCAAGTACCGAACCATCCTTTGTGATCTGGCCCAGAAGGAGCAGAGTTATACCCTTCAATTTACATAATGAACTCAATGCTTGAGCATTCGCCCTAGTCTGATTGGTGCCGTAGGCAGACAAAGTACTTTCACTATCTGAAAACGCCTGCAAAGAATCGACCACAACAAGTTCATATCTTTGGTCATCCCTCGAAAGTTCCGATAATAGAGTCCCTAAATCTTGAGTACAAAGAAGTGAGAACGCGCTATTTGGAGACAATCTCTTAACTCGACTAACAATCTGTCCAGGCGTTTCTTCGCCAGAGGCATATAGAAGCTTGACGCCCGACGAGGCGAGATAAGATCCAATCTGAGTTGCCAACGTTGACTTTCCAACACCCGGTTCACCGGCCAATAACACACTTGAACCCTGTACTATCCCACCACCAAACACTCGATCAAGCTCTGATATTCCGCTACGGTATCTTACTTCAGGATCCTCAATATAACTACTTACGCACTCCGATCGCAGAACAAGTCTGTTCTCTGAAGAGCGACCGTCGTAGGAATTTCGTTGTGCTTCAATCGAATTCCAACTACCGCAGCCAAAACACCGACCTTCCCACTTTGGATACACCTGGCCACACTCAATACACGAAAACGTACTCGCAACTTTGGTCATCTACTTAACATGACGGAGGTCTGTTACAAGATGCGTGGCTATCATCAGCATCTGCGACCCGTTGACGTATCGTACTCTACTCGCTACTTGAAGCTTGAATATGTCTATTTAACCAACTTTTGTAGGTTAAATAGACATAGGGTGCTACATAGAACTCCAAATAGCACCCTATCTATCTATTGAACGAGTTTCTTTACTCAGAACCCATTCCCGCGAGTTCGATTGGCGGTGGCTCAAATCCTTCTACCACCGTTAGAACTACCTCGTCACCATCGGCATCTGCTACCACTGTCTCGCCAACACGAAAGTCCTTGGACAGCAGCTTCTCAGACAGTTGATCCTCAACCATCCTCTGAATTGTTCTCCTGAGGGGTCGAGCTCCAAGTTGCGGATCATAACCTTTCTTTGCCAGAAGTTCACGAGCCGCCTGCGTCAGTTCAAGTCCAATTCCTTGGGCCTCAAGCTGCGTCTGCACCCTCTTTATAAACAGATCGACAATTTTCACGACTTCGCTCATTGACAGTTCATGGAAGACTATTACATCATCAATCCTGTTAAGAAACTCGGGCTTGAAGTGGGCTTTCAAAGCATCGTTAACTTTAAGCTTCATTTTCTCATAAGTCACATCTTCTGACGCCTTACCAAAGCCAACTGAAGACTTACGTAGATCTGCCGTTCCAAGGTTAGACGTCATTATTAGAATCGTATTCTTGAAATCGACAGTTCTTCCCTGAGCATCCGTCAATCTACCGTCCTCAAGTATCTGAAGAAGAGTATTGAAGATATCAGGATGGGCCTTCTCTATCTCATCAAACAAGACAACTGAGAACGGCTTCCTTCGCACCGCTTCGGTCAGCTGACCACCTTCGTCATACCCAACATATCCTGGCGGAGACCCCACCAATCTTGAGACCGTGTGTTTTTCCATGTACTCAGACATGTCTAACTGAATTAGGGAAGACTCATCGCCAAACAAAAATTCCGCCAGTGTCTTAGCCAACTCCGTCTTACCTACCCCGGTAGGACCTAAGAATATAAATGAACCTGACGGACGACGCGGATCTTTTAGTCCAGCCCTAGTTCTTCTAATCGCTCGAGACAAAGCCTTTATAGCCTCTTCCTGGCCGATAATTCTTCTGTGAAGCTCGTCTTCCATCCTTAGAAGTTTGGCTGTCTCCTCTTCGGTCAGTTTATAGACTGGGATACCCGTCCACGTTGCAAGAACTTCTGCTATGACTTCTTCATCAACAATGTCATAGAGTTCTTTGCCGTGACTCTTCCAGTCGGCCTCAAGAGTGTTCCGCTTTTCAGTTAGTTCCTTCTCGGAGGCGGCCAAGCTCTTTGCCTCATCAAAGTTTTGCATATCTACGGCAGAGTCTTTACGCTTCCTTACCTTCGTAAGTTCCACATCTAGCTCTTTTAATTCAGGAGGTGAAGTCACACGCTTTATCCGAAGTCTTGAACCAGCCTCATCAATTAGGTCGATAGCTTTATCTGGAAGAAATCGATCCGAGATATAACGATCTGCCAGGTTTGCCGCCGCCACAAGGGCTTGATCTGTTATCGTAACACTATGGTGTGCCTCATAGCGGTCCCTCAGCCCCTTCAAAATCTCCAGTGTCTGCTCTAAAGTAGGTTCCTCAACTTTAATTGGCTGGAATCGCCTCTCAAGAGCAGCATCTTTTTCGAGGTGTTTTCGATACTCATCGATTGTCGTAGCACCTATAGTTTGAAGTTCCCCTCTCGCAAGCATAGGTTTTAGAATCGATGCCGCATCAATTGCCCCTTCGGCAGCACCGGCACCCACTAAGGTATGCAACTCGTCAATAAATAAAACGATGTTATCCTTCGTTCTAACCTCTTTGAGGACCTTCTTCAATCTCTCTTCGAAATCGCCTCTATACCTGCTCCCTGCAACTAAGGCTCCTAAGTCGAGTGTATAGATCTGCTTACCTCGAAGTGTTTCAGGAACGTCGTTAGCCACAATACGTTGAGCTAGTCCTTCAACAACAGCCGTCTTCCCAACACCAGGTTCTCCGATGAGAACAGGATTGTTCTTCGTCCTCCTTGAAAGAACTTGCATCATACGCTCAATCTCTCGTTCTCGCCCTACAACTGGGTCAAGTTTCTTCTCACGAGCCATCTGGGTCAAGTTTCTACCAAACTGGTCCAGAACGGGTGAGCCGGCTGGATTATCTTGACCAGTGGACGATCCAACGCCCGCGTTGGCGGTCTCCTTGCCCGATGAGGTCGACAGTATGTGTATTACCTGTTGACGAACTTTAGCCAAGTCAGCGCCGAGGCTAATCAGAACCTGAGCTGCCTCACCTTCACCTTCTCGAACCAACCCTAAAAGCATGTGCTCGGTTCCAATGTAGTTATGTCCGAGCTGAAGTGCCTCACGCAAAGACAGCTCAAGCACCTTCTTGGCTCTAGGAGTAAAAGGTGGAGATCCTGGCGCCGACCCCTGGGCCGGACCAATCTTTTCTTCTACCTTCTCCCTTACTGCAGCCAAAGAAATTCCTAGCGACTCAAGTGCCTGGGCCGCGACTCCATCCCCTTCGTGTATCAACCCTAAGAGAATATGCTCAGTACCAATATAGTTATGGTTGAGCAGCTTTGCTTCTTCTTGAGCGAGCACTAGGACTCTGCGAGCTCTATCTGTAAATCTTTCAAACAAGTTTTTGCCTCCTAGAAGGAGTTGAGTACGTTATATTCAATTCTACTAACAATTTCGTTCTATACGTTTTATAGTCCTACCTGATCTTTCACTATCTACACTAATGTCAACGCTTAAACATCATGTAAGCTTCCAGGATTGGATGAACACCATCTGAGATGATTCTCTGTAAACCCGACCGGGTAACGAAAAAATACTTAGTCTCCAAGCTATACACGATACCATAAATCTCCTCCAACTTGATCAAAAAATAAAACTACTGTCTCAACGTACAAGCCAAGTCATACCCTCTATCTTTGTAACAACTTCATAATCTGCAGCAGACATCACCTTCTTTTTTATAAACAAGTAAAAACTCTTCGACATCTTCCTTTATAACGTTTAGCCTCTTACTTTCCGTTTGTCTCTGACAACAGAAGTTTCCAATACAAATCTAAGGATTTAGTAAGGCCACCGAATGCTTATGAAGCCTTGTCGCATCGCAAGTGCCATGACTCACCGATCTCAGGATTCACCATCTAAGACACAGCTGACGCGCATCGATAGCCTTCTGTGCTCTAATTGACACTGAAGGGAGCCATAGAGTACAAACACATAAAAGGTCAACAACTCGGTTACATCGCTTCATGAGATCATCATCTATCTCTGTGAAGTCAAC
>JAJYHJ010000018.1 GCA_021784785.1 Actinomycetes bacterium
TTTACGCTGAGGTGGGTGAACGAAGGTTAGCGGAACAGGTGTAGATGCTCATAGGCAAATGCGCGGAAAGAATTTACTAACTAGATAAAAGTTTTGGAAGAGACGAACCCCAAAAGGAATTTGTAAGGAGATATCCAGGTGGCAATTTCAGCTGCAGATGTTCAGAGCTTGCGTAAGAGGACGGGCGCAGGAATGCTCGACGCTAAAAAAGCTCTAGAAGAGGCCGGTGGGGATCCAGAGAAGGCTGCCCAGATACTAAGAGAAAAAGGACTCGCTGGTGCTGTAAAGAGAGCAGATAGAGAGAACTCACAGGGCGCATGTTATGTGAGCATCGGTGAGAGTTCAGGATCGATAGTGGAACTTCGTTGCGAGACCGACTTCGTTGCAAAGTCTGAGAAGTTTGTCGCGTTAGTAGGCGAGATCGCTAAGGCAGTCGCCGACCAAGGTCCAAGTGCTGTAGAATCTTTCGCTTCCAGCGTCGACGAACTAAAGATTACCCTCAAAGAAAACATTGAACTTGGAAGAGTTAGCTATATGAAGAGCGAAGATGGAGAGGTAATCGACGGTTATATGCACCTTCAAAGTGGAAGAGGTACTGTTGGTGTTCTCGTAAAAGTCAAAGACGGCAGTAGGGAGGTCGCTCACGATCTAGCGTTGCACGTGGCTTTCGCTAGGCCAAGCTACCTCAAACGTCAAGACGTTCCCGAAGATGTGGTTGAAAACGAAAGACAAACACTTCTCACCATTACTAGAAACGAAGGGAAACCGGAGGCAGCTGTAGACAAGATCGTATCTGGTCGGCTGGATGGCTTTTTCAAAAGTGTTTGTCTCAATGAACAAGCCTTTGTAAAAGATGAGAAGATGAAGGTTCAAGATATGCTTGGGAAAGCGGAGATTGTGGAGTATGCGCTAGTAGTAGTGGGCGCTTAGTTTTCATGTCAAGTACTTCAGGTTCTAGGACAGGTTCTCGCTGGAGTCGAGTGGTTCTCAAGTTGTCCGGCGAAGCGCTCGGAAGCGATAACGTGGACGATCCGGTTGATGCCAAGACGCTTGACCGGATAGCATCTGAGATAGCTCAGGTCAAAGAAGACGCTGGAGTGGAACTTGCAGTCGTAGTCGGCGGCGGGAATATATGGAGAGGTACGAACGGTACGGCGATTGGAATCGATCGAGTTACCTCTGATCATATGGGCATGTTAGCCACGACGATCAACGCCTTAGCTCTTCAAAATGCAATAGAGCGCAACGGGCAGCCAACTCGGGTACAGTCTGCTATTCAGATGGCTGAGTTGGCTGAACCGTACATAAGACGTAGGGCAATTCGCCATCTAGAAAAGGGTCGAGTCGTTATTTTTGCTGCTGGTACGGGTAGTCCGTACTTCACTACCGATACCGCTGCATCACTGCGGGCGGCTGAGATTGGTGCACAGGCGATGCTCAAAGGAACTCACTCAGGGGTCGATGGTATCTACAGTGCCGATCCGAAACTTGACCCGAATGCGAAAAAGTACGATACTTTAGAGTACATGGAGGTTATAACAGAGAGCCTGGCGGCGATGGATATGACAGCCGTTACGTTTTGTAAAGACAACAACTTGGAGATCCTAGTATTTGACGTCTCGATTTCGGGTAACATAATTCGAGCTTGTCAAGCTAGGAATATTGGAACTTTGGTGAGGTAATGGCAGAATTTGACTCTATAGACTCTCTGGTAGCTTCAGTAAAAGAAAAAATGACAAAAGCGGTGAGCCATGCAGAGAGTGATTTTGCTACTGTTCGTACAGGCAGGGCGTCATCGGTTCTTGTTGAAAAACTAGCTGTTGAGTACTACGGTACCGAAGTTCCACTTCAACAAGTCGCCAACTTCTCTGTTCCCGATGCGCGTACTTTGGTGATCGTGCCCTATGATAAGACCGCGTTGAAGGACATCGAAAAGGCAATCCAGTCGTCAGATCTTGGCATCAATCCAAATAACGATGGTTCTATTATCCGCCTAAGTTTCCCTCCACTCACGGAGGAGAGGCGTAAAGAGCTTGTAAAGGTTGTAAGACATAAGGCAGAAGATGGGAAAGTTGCAATTCGCGCAGTGAGACGTTCGGCCCGCCATGATCTGGAGACCATGGAAAAGGCCGGCGTTCTCACATCAGACGATGTCGAAGGTGCGGAAAAGGAGTTAGACAAGTTAACTCAAAGCTACGTACTGGAGCTTGATCGAGCTTTAGCTCACAAGGAAAAAGAACTGCTGGAAGTTTAAGTCCGAGGGGAAGTTATGGCAGGCCAGGATTTAGGTCATGGAGATGATGAGATCGTAGATAGGCGTCGTAAAATGGACGGCCTAGTATCGCGGATTCTCCCTCCAGAGGACGACGAGATCATTCTTCCTCATTGGAGTGACCCTCCAACTGGTGAGATCCCTAGGGTTGTTCTTGAGATGTCTGGCGATCGGCCTCTATGGCTTGACCCTTCGTCCTCTGCAGATCTTTTTGAGAGTGAAGGTATGGATGAGAAGGGAAAAGACGGAAAGGTTCTATCGCTTGGCGCACAAAGAGAGAGTCTCTTCGGTGGTGGATACGGCTCAACTGCTAAAGAGGTAAACGTTAATGACTCTGGAAAACGTCTGAGCGACGAGTATTTAGGAACCCCTGATGAAAACCCTTCCGTAACGTCTTCTGGGGATGAAAAGAGGAGTTATCGCCGAGTGCGAATTCCTAGAAGTTCGGCTATCGCTTCGTCCGTTCAAAGAGGTAGACAGAGCATGCGCTCCAAGTCTACCTCTTTGAATAAAGAGCCAGAGAATCATCTGGACGAGGAACCTCAGTCTCATCGAGAAAAAAAGAAGTCTGGAGCCACGCGCTCTCGACGAAAGTCTTCGGGTGGCGGCTCGGCTTCTGGAAGGTCTAAGTCCAAATCAATTGTGACTGGTGTGGTCTTAGCGGCTTTGGTGCTTGCCGCGTTAGCGGCCGGGGCCAAGATCGCAGACGCCCTAGTCACAGTTGCACTAGTTGTCGCTGCGGCTGAGTACTACACCAATGTACAGCGTGCAAAGATGAAACCTGCAAAACTGGTGGGTCTGGTCACGATCGTTCTCATGTCAGTTGGTGCCTATATACAAGGCATGCAGGGCATCGTATACGCTCTTTTACTTGGGGTCATTGTTACGTTCTTGTGGTATCTGGCAGGACTTTTGAATACTCCTGCACTTGAAGGTGTAACCATATCCGTTATGCCACTTCTTTGGATTGGCCTTTTAGGGTCATTTGGATCAATGATACTAAGACCGGAGAGTTTTCATGGATATGGAGTTCGCCTTGTGTTGGCGGTCCTCATTACGACGAGTTCGGCTGATACCTTTGCATACTTTGGCGGGCTAGTGATGGGGAGGCGAAAGTTGGCCCCTTCAATCAGCCCATCGAAAACCTATGAAGGTGTAATCATTGGTGCCGTTGCTGCAGTTATCCTAGGAGCATTTCTTGCTGGTGCGATATTTCCGATGAACCTAGAAAAAGGTGCGATGCTGGGACTCGTCGCTGGAGTTGTAACTCCCCTTGGAGACCTATGTGAGTCTATGATTAAAAGGTCGCTCAACGTCAAAGATACCTCAAATCTGCTACCGGGACATGGTGGTATCTTGGATCGTATCGATGGCGTGCTGTTTATGCTTCCTACCGCCTACTTTATGTTTCAGCTATTCCATTTAGGCTAATTGAGCATGCCTCAAAATGCACGAAAGTTAGCCGTTTTTGGCTCGACCGGGTCTATCGGGACCCAGACGCTTAGAGTTTTAGCAGATGCTAAGAGTTGTGACAATCTCGCTGAGATAGAGCTTTTTGCCATCGTTGCGAATAGCTCTATCGATGTCTTAGTAGAACAAGTGAGAAGACATCGACCAAGTATCGTTGGGATTGCGGATTTAAGTCATTATAGAGATCTTAAGGAACTACTGTCTAACGACGAAGTTGAGGTCGTAGGCGGGGATGAGATCTACGACTTGGCGAGACAAAGCGACCTAGTTATGAATGCGGTAACGGGTTTTTCCGGCGTCCCTGTGACTGAGGCAGCACTGACGTCAGGTGGACGTCTAGCTAACGCTAACAAGGAGTCGATAGTAGCGGCGGGAGATCTTGTTGAACCATGGCGCATCAAAGGTGGGAGCGAACTTATCCCAGTGGACTCTGAACACTCTGCGATCTATCAAGTCTTGGGATCATCGGAACTTGCAAAGCGATCTGTAAAGCGACTGGTTATTACCGCCTCTGGAGGACCCTTCAGAACTTTCTCCCATGACGAGCTTGATGCCGTTACACTGCAAGATGCACTTGAGCATCCAACATGGCGGATGGGTCCGAAAAATACGATTGACTCTTCAACTTTGGCGAACAAGGGTCTTGAAGTCATTGAGGCCCACTATTTGTTCGCAATGCCTTACGACCAGATAGAGGTAGTTGTTCATCCTCAGTCAGTCGTCCACTCGATGGTTGAATACTGTGACGGAACCGTCTTGGCGCAGCTATCGATGCCTGACATGAAGCTCCCGATCTCACTTTCGCTTTATCATCCCTACCGATCGTTGACACCTTATGGATCCATGAACTGGAGAGAACACTCGACCCTTGAGTTTTTCCCTCCAGATCTTGCGAGATTTCCTGCGCTTGGAATAGCCTATGAGGCGGGAAAGCTAGGTAGTGGTGGGACTTGTTGGTTTAATGCTTCTAATGAGATAGCGGTGGAGTCTTTCATCTCTGGAGCGATTGCTTGGAAGGAAGTAGCAAAACTCTTAGAGTTGTCTATGGATCGTTTCGAGAAGTGCAATATCTCCTCCGTGAACGATGTTATATCTATAGATAGACGCGCGAGGGAAGTCGCACGCAAAGTTGTCGAGGAGATCTCTTGAAACAAGACGTGTCGGCACATATGGAGACTCCACATAGCCAGGAGGAGTTTACCGATGGTCCAACTCTAACAGAAGCGCGCAAACTCGGGGGTCGTCACCTCGTGGAGCTTTTGGTTGTTTTGGCTATCGTTGTCTATCTTGGTATAGCTACCCACACCTTGGGTACCATAGGAGTCGTGGCAGCGATCGTTGCCATGATCATGATCCACGAACTTGGTCACTTTATAACTGCAAAGCTCTCGGGTATGAAGGTGACCGAGTACTTCTTAGGTTTTGGGCCAAGAGTGTGGTCATTTCGTCGCGGAGAGACGGAGTATGGCATAAAACTACTACCACTTGGCGGATATGTAAAGGTAATAGGAATGTCATCTGCGGATGAAGTGCCGCCTGAAGATGAGCCTAGAACCTATCGGCAAGCGAGTTTCCCGAAGCGCTTAGCTGTTGGTGTTGCAGGTTCATTTATGCATTTTGTAATGGCGTTTGGCATCTTACTTACCATACTTGTTATGTATGGTTTTGCTAATCCAAATGTAGTTGAGATCGGAGCAGTGAGCAATTTCTCCAACCAGACCTCTCCTGCGATATTGGCTCACCTAAAGGTAGGAGAGACTGTGATCTCTGCGGACGGTAAGAAGATTACCTCTGCTAACGAGCTAGCCAACATATTGGGTTCAAGTGTGCAAAAACCAGTAAAGCTGGTGGTGCAAAATGGCTCAAAGTTAATTAATACAACGGTTACTCCGGTAGATGGTAGGACGGTAAAGGTCGACGGTCGGAGCTATCTGCCGAAGGGTTCCAAGGCAAGAGGTGTAATAGGAATTGGAATTGTACCTGGTACCTCTCACTACGGGATCCTTGGAGCTGTGACAGCAGCTGGATCGGGTATGTGGAGTTTTTCCGCTCAGACGGTGTCGTCTTTGGCCTCCCATTTCTCTCCTACTGGGATCTCTCAGTACTTAGGCCAGTTGGCTCATCCTTCCACCAATCCTACTTCTAAGGGAGCACAGGCTCGATTTGCTTCGCCGGTTGGAATAGTAAGACTTGCTTCTCAGGCGGCTGAGTCTGGGTTTCAAGCCGTCTTGGTGCTACTTTTTTCAATAAATATCTTTGTGGGAATATTCAATATGATTCCACTACTTCCCCTCGATGGTGGACATGTGGTAATCGCTATATATGAGAGGCTGAGGTCAAAAAAGGGTCGACCTTACCACGCTGACATTATGAAACTTATGCCGGTTACTTATGCTGTGATATTTGTCTTGATACTTGTGAGCGTGACTGCACTGTATCTAGATATCACCCATCCAGTTGGTAATCCGTTTATTCGCTAAACTGTATGTAAGACTCTCTGTAACTGACCTAGCTGACAGATGGCAATTTTAGGAGGCTGATATAGGTGTCAAGAGCACCAGTTCAAGTGGCACAGAGACGAAAGACCCGTCAAGTCATGGTTGGCAAAGTGCCAGTAGGTGGAGGAGCTCCCGTTTCGGTTCAATCTATGACCACCACGAAGACGGCCGACGTTGAAGGTACCTTAACTCAAATATACTCTCTTGCGGCAGCCGGCGTAGATATTGTTCGTTGTACGTGCAATCAGATTGAAGCTGCCGAGGGTTTAGCGCAGATTGTCCCACGCTCTCCAGTGCCGATAGTTGCTGATATTCACTTTCACTACAAGATGGCCCTTGCAGCTCTTGAGGCAGGGGTTGCGGCACTAAGACTTAATCCTGGAAATCTAAGGAAGCCAAACGAGATAAAGTTGGTCGCTCAGGAGGCTAAGGATAGATCTGTACCGATACGGATCGGCGTCAACGCGGGGTCATTGCATCCGGAGATCTATGAAAAGTATAATGGTGCTACTCCAGAGGCCCTTGTGGAGTCAGCTATGAGAGAGTTAGAACTGTTTGGTGAGGTTGGCTTTGACCAGGTTGCGATCTCGGTAAAGGCCTCAAACGTACCGCTTATGATTGAGGCATATCGGTTGTTGTCCGAGACTACGGATCACCCCCTTCATCTCGGAGTAACTGAGGCTGGACCTCCGCCGGCTGGTCTAATCAAGTCCACAGCAGGAATAGCCACGTTGTTGTGTGAAGGCATTGGGGATACCATAAGGTACTCATTGACAGCTGATCCAGTTGAAGAGGCGAAAGCCGGAAGACAGCTGCTTGAGGCGTTAGGACTCAGAGAACGTAAAGGACTTGACCTGATAGCGTGTCCTTCGTGTGGTCGGACGGAGATTGACGTTATAAAAGTGGCGAGTGAGGCACAGGTAGCTCTCGAGAAGCTCAACCTTCCGATACAGGTCGCAGTTATGGGATGTGTTGTAAATGGACCAGGAGAGGCTCGAGAGGCGGATCTTGGTATAGCGGCTGGACGTCACAAGGGCCACTTGTTTATCAAAGGGAAGATCGTCGATGTAGTCCCAGAGGACGAGATGGTGGAAGCTCTAGTTAGAGAAGCTTTAAAGATTCAAGAAGAGGGCGTTGAGGCGCGTCTTTTAGCGGCAAACCCCGAGGCGGCCCTTGAGGCCGATCGCGACAGAGCAGAGATGTTGTTTGATAAGGGTGAAGACGCGAACAACTCCACTATGACCATAGAGCGGATCCGACGTAAAACTCGTTAACTTCCCGGGATTAGTTGCATCGATACGCAAACTCAAGAAAGTAGCTTGTAGCATTTCCCTATGCAGATGAGTCAGTTGGTATTTAAGTCGCTCCGCGAACCTCCGAGTGAAGCCGAGGCGAAGTCTCATAAACTTCTGCTGCGCGGCGCATATATTCGAAGGTTGGCCTCCGGCGTATACTCCTATCTGCCTCTTGGGCTGAAGGTGCTCTCTAAAGTATCGCAGATCGTAAGGGAAGAGTTTGATCGAACGGGAGCACAAGAGATTCTTCTTCCTGCACTTCATCCTATCGAGATCTGGGAGAGTACAGGTAGGGCTGAGAAGATGGCCGATGTGTTGATGCATGTCGAGACGAAGGGAGGCTCCTTTGTACTTGGTCCAACTCATGAAGAAGCGGTTATAGAAGCGATACAACAAGATCTGAGCTCCTATAGGGATCTTCCAGTAATTGTGTACCAGATCCAAACTAAGTTTCGAGATGAACCTAGATCTCGATTTGGCCTAATGAGGACGAGAGAGTTTATCATGGCTGACGGGTACTCCTTCGACGTGGATCAAGAAGGTATGAGGATCTCCTACAAAAAGATCTACGAGGCCTATAATCGGATCTTTTCCCGCATTGGAGTTCCATTTGAACCGGTAGAAGCGGACTCTGGCGCAATCGGTGGTGACGTTAACCATGAGTTCATGTCTCCGGCAGATATTGGTGAAGATCACTTTGCAAAGTGTCTCACGTGTGACTACAGAGCGAATGTCGAGGCGGCAAAGAGACAAGTTGCAATTGCGACTGATCTTCGAGATGTTGAGATCCTGCCTAAGATGACGTTTCACTATACCCCTGACGCACCTGGCGTGGACGATGCAGTTAAGGCGATCACGGCTCTTGGTGTACCGTTGACCGAGGCGGATATGCTCAAGTGCTTGGTCACTAAAGATGAGACAGGCTCTCTGTTTATGCTGTTGGTTCCCGGTGATCGAGAGGTTCGAGTCCCATCCAACCTCTCGATGCTGACCGACGACGACTTCGAAGAGTTCCCTTTTTTGTATAAAGGTTTTATTGGACCTATGGACGCTCAGAGCAACGGGGTTACTGTCTTAGCCGACTACTCGGTGGCCGCTAAGAGAGTCTTCGCAACAGGTGGTAATAAGGAGGGATATCATGTTAGCCACGCCGTGCTTGACAGAGACTTTAGCGTAGATGAGTTTCGATCTTTAGTTACGGTCAAGGACGGTGATCGATGTCCCAACTGCGGAGGACAGCTGACCTTGGTTAGAGCTGTAGAGATCGGGCATACGTTTCAGCTTGGACTTACGTACTCAAATGTCCTCCCTCAGGCGAGCTTCACAGGTTCGGATGGGGATCTATACCCATACTTTATGGGCTGTTACGGCATCGGCGTAACCCGCTTGGTCGCGGTGATAGCCGAACACTTCTCTGATGAGAGGGGACTTTGTTGGCCGACCTCTGTGACCCCTTATGAGGTAGTAGTGGTTCCACTTGGTGCGGGTCGGTCGTCAGAGGTCGAAGAAGCGGCACGGAGTATCTACGATCAACTGCTTGATGAAGGAGTTGAGACGCTTATAGACGACCGTAAGCTTTCACCTGGGGTGTCGCTGGCGGACTGTGACCTAATTGGCGTACCTTATGAGATCATAGTTGGCTCAAAGTCTCTTGCGGAAGGTTTGGTCGAGGTCAAACTCCGTCATGATGGTTCTGTTACGAAAGTGCAACTTGGAGAGGTCATTTCTTTCGTTACCAACCGGCTAAGAACATCCAAGTGACAGAGTCTTGAAACATTACCCGCTAAAGTAACTCTAGCTAGGTTGTCGTAATTTTTTAGAAAGCGTGGGCTTGAAGCCCGCGTTTTTCTTTATTTGCAGTTAATGCATAGGCTCGATCGGTTGAGAAAGGAGGCGTTGTGTCGAAAAATGCACATCTAAACCGGAAACCCCAAGGCGCCAATGCCTCGCAACGTTTAGAGGCGCTCTGTAACAGTTTGGACGATATTTTAAAGGAACTAGACCTTCAAGTTCTTGAACTTGACGTGACAAGGTCTTCACTTCGTGTGACGGTCGAAGGTATAGATAGCCAAAGTTTGAGCACAGTGGAAGAGGCCTCAAGGCGCATCTCTGCCGCGATCGACGAGATGAACCTTGATGCGGTCTTCCCTGGCCCATTCGAACTAGAGGTCTCCTCGCCAGGTTTGGAACGACCACTAAAGACTCTTGATCACTTTCAGAGATTCAAAGGCTCCCTAGTGGACCTCAAGTGGCGAGTCAGCGGAGAAGGTTCTAAACGAGGGCGCTTTAAAGTTGGGGAAGTAGATGGTGAAACCATAACCTTTGAAGACGAGGCGGTGTCTCAGAAGTTTCAGGTAAGGTTGGGCGATATCATCAGGGCCAAGACTGTATTTGTGTGGGGATCGGAAGACTCGAAGTTGCAAGACGTTGAGTCTATCTCTAGCGGTAAGGACTTGATCGAGGAGGTTGAAGAACATGGCGAAGAGTAATCAGGACTTTATGGAGGCTTTAGCACTAGTAGCCCGTGAAAAAGGTCTGGCAGTCGATACTTTGCTCGAATCTTTGGCCAACGCCTTGGTTGCAGCGTATAAACGTATGCCTGGAGCAGCGGAAGAGGCTTTCGTGATGATAGATCCTGACTCTGGGGAGATAAGGGTCTTTGGTCAAGAACTTGACGACGAAGGCAATGTTATAAGAGAATGGGAAGATACGCCGGAGGACTTTGGAAGGATCGCGGCCCAAACGGCAAAGCAGGTCATGTTCCAAAAGATTCGCGATGCAGAGAGAGACCTGAAGTATGATGAGTACGCTGGGCGTGAAGGTGACGTCATCACTGGAATAGTTCAACAAAGTGACTCTAGATATACCTTGTTGGATCTAGGCAAGGTCGAGGCTCTACTTCCCCAGATGGAACAACCACCAAATGAACGTTATGAGCATGGCTCGAGGGTAAAGGCCTATATCGTTGAGGTTAGAAAGACGGTCAAGGGTCCTCAGATTGTGGTCAGCAGAACCCATCCAGGCTTGGTAAAGAGGCTCTTTGAACTTGAAGTCCCAGAGATCTCATCTGGGGTTGTGGAAATAAAAGCTATTGCTCGAGAACCTGGTCACAGGACCAAGATGGCGGTCTGGTCAAACGATCCTAATGTCGATCCTGTGGGGTCTTGTGTCGGTGCTCGCGGGACTAGAGTACGTATGGTTACAAATGAACTGCGAGGTGAGAGAGTGGATATCGTAGCTTTCTCTGAATATCTACCGGAGTACGTTGAGCGTTCAATTCAGCCCGCCCACGTTCTTGATGTTCAAGTCGATGAAGACCTAGGTTCGGCGAGAGTAGTTGTCCCCGACTCTGAACTTTCTCTGGCGATAGGTCGCGAGGGTCAAAACGCCCGACTGGCTGCACGACTTACAGGACTTAAGATAGATATTCATGCTGAATCGGAGAACTATCAAGATGTTGAGGTGGAAGAGTAGGAGGACAAAGTAATGACTTTGTTCTACGCGTCTGCCTATGGGAGCATATAGAAGTTGTGTAGGGTGCAGATCCCAAAAGGAGCGTTCTCTGCTTATTCGATTTCGTTATCCAGAGTCGGAAAGCGGTCGTGGGGCATGGGTCTGTAAAGACTCTAAAGACTGTTTTCAGATGGCGGTTTCCCGCAAAGGTTTTGAAAGGGCGCTGAAGGTATCAGTTCCCAAGGAGGTGCTGACGGCCTGGAGTCGCGATTTTGATGACACGGTAGAGGTCTCGTCGGCGCCAAGCTCGCATTAAAGGTCTAGGCTATAAGGGCCAGTCTTATGTAACAAATAACTCGCTTTGTTCATTTTGTATTCGGAGGTCAGGGTCGGCAGTTGGTAAAGAAAGTACGAGTATATGAACTAGCTCGAGAGTTAGGGATAGAAAATAAAGAGGCGTTGGACCTCTGCATCGCTTTAGGGATAGGTGTTCGAAGCCACTCTTCGAGTGTGGAGGATCCACAGGCTGATCGAGTGAGAAGACGCGCGGAACGAGATGGTGTAGGCATCTATTCGTCTGGTAAGAGCTCTAAGACAAAGTCTGTTCAAAGTAGCGTTGTAGAACAGCCCGTGAGCGAGGTTCCGGCTCCGACGTTAGAACCTAAAGTCGAAAGTGCTCTCAAAGAGCCCGTGCTTGAACGAATAGTCGAAAAGGTTGAAGAGCCTATAAAAGAGTCACCTGCTAAGGCTGAACCTGTTTTAGAAGAGTCTGCGGAACTTGTTGAACATAGACCAAAACTGGGTGATCTTGTCGCGCAAGAGTCAGCTCGTATCTCTGCTGAAGAGCGTATGGAAGTTCGCACGAAAGAAGGAGTCCCTACTGGGAAGGCATTCCAAAGTGGACAGACCAAGAGGCCGAACCCGTCGAGACCATCTGATGTAGTAGCAGGACAGCGTCAAGATGGTTCTCCAACCTCTCTTTCGGGTAGACCAATTCCACCGCCACCCGGCCCGCCCAGATCTGTAACAGGTAGACCAATTCCACCGCCGCCTCGCCCTCAGGGAGGAAATGAGAGTACAAACGCTCGTTCAGGAACTCCTGACGACGGCGATAGTGGTAGGAGACCTTCCGGAGGCTCTGGATCAAGAGAGTATCAAGGCGGATAC
>JAJYHJ010000155.1 GCA_021784785.1 Actinomycetes bacterium
GTTGTAGGTGTAGACACCTCTAGTGCTTTCGCACAAGGTTATAAAACAAGCAGCCCTACATACGTAGTAGGTCCAGGCGGCAGTGGAACTACTTACTTTAGTGGTCCAGCCACCTACGGCCCAGACAATCTGCATCTCTGTACCGAGTCCAGCTACGACTTGGCTCGCTATGGGCCGGTAAGTTTTTGCGCATCGGACGTTCCGTTGGTCAAGTTGATAGTGGAAGCCAGCGGTGCATGCCTGTTTGGAGGCGTTGGAGCGGTAGTGTCGGGCTCTAGCAATATACAGACATCAGAAGGTCAGTTCGCTGTCGGCTGCGCGGCTGCAACTGGTGCATGGGGGTGGATCGAGGCCATTGGGACTTTAGCGACCCCCGTCCACTTGGTGGTACGCTGATGCGGATGGCGAATGTATCTCGAGTCGGCAAAGACTATGGTCCGTGGTTTCTCCTTATTTTTTTCGGAACTACGACTTTGGAGCTTATATTTTACCGTGTTGGTCATGGACTTCAATTAGAGATTCTTCTTGGCTTGGTTGTCGCGATCGTTAGCTATGGCATGGCCTACCGTAGAGCTAAACGCGAGCTGCGCTCCTTTAGGTCGTCTAAGGCAGGCCATATAGAACCTAAAGAGTTATAAAAGAGACGTGCTATCTACCTGACCACAATGCCGCGTTGAAAGTGCTGAGAAGGTACCAAGAACCGAGACCACTCGGTTCACTTCCTACTGGGAAGTTCGACGTATTCTTCTGGCATGTTCCTCGCCGCAACCGAGCGTCAAGAGGCACGAGTTGCAGTCGATGTCTGCCTGTCAACCGTGTGCGGATAGATCCTCTGTACAGGTCTATAGGAACAGTGAGACTGCCTCTTCGAGTTCACGCCGAAAGTGGATACGCCTATCATCAGTTGGTGAGTTGAGATTGCCCCAGCTTCAGGCATTGATCAAGAGTTCATCTGGTGACTAGATCGTTCCGGTATTCGACTGAAACAACCACAATGATTCTATCATTGCTGGAATACGATAAGAGTATGAAAACAGCCGTACTTGTAATCGATGTGCAGGAGTCGTTTCGTCAGAGAAAGAGTTGGGCTCAGGTGTCTAATCCCGACATTGCGGCCGACGTGAGTCGGCTTGTCGATACCGCGCGGAGGGCGGGTCATGAGGTGGTGTGGATTCTGCATGCCGATACTGAGTCCGAGGGTAGCGCACCGTTTAATCCAGCCTCGGGTTTTGTTCGGGTGTTTGAAGGGCTCGATCCAGCACACGATGAGCCGATCATCATAAAAACCTCTCGCAATGCGTTCACGACAACCAACCTCGGCCAATACCTCATGAGGCGAGGTGTCCGGCGGGTCGCGATAGCCGGCATCCAAACCGAGCAGTGCTGTGAGACGACGGCCAGATTGGCTGCTGACCTGGGCTATGACGTCACGTTCGTGACCGAAGCAACGGCGACGTTCCCCATTACCCGTCCAGATTCCGGAGAAGTGTTGGGTACTGCCGAGATTATCAGCCATACTGAGTTTGCGTTGGCTGGGAGGTTCGCTCGCATTAGCAGTATAGCCCAGGCGTTTGATGTGACTCAATAGGTGGCGGATTAGCTAAGTGGGAGTACTATTGAGCCTATGAAGGTCGTGTTCTTGCTCGCTCAAGATGTGCACCTCTTGGATGTCGCTGGCCCTTCACAAGTGTTTTCTATGGTGAACAACGTTAGTGGGATATCATGGAATCAGATCTACCTTGCCGACACGTCGACGGTCGTATCGCATCAGGGCTTGCTGCTTCATGCCGGGACTGAGTGGCCGAAGCTGGCAGTGGAGGACTTGGTTGTCGTACCGGGATGGCACATCGGATCAGCTTCACGGCTCTCTCAGCCTATGAGTGACGCGCTGTTAGATCGGGTCGCCATTCATCATCGAAAAGGGGGAGAGGTGATGAGCGTGTGTGCGGGCGCGTTTGCGCTCGGGGCGGCCGGTCTACTAGCCGAACGGCGGGCTACCACTCACCACACAATTCAAGATCGGTTGGCGGAGTTATATCCGCGCGTTCGATTGGTCCGCGATGTGCTTTACGTAAGTGATGATCGTATTCATACCTCAGCTGGGATAGCCAGCGGTATCGACCTAGCGTTGAACTTGATCAGTGAGCGACTTGGAGCACGCGTGGCCGCTCGTGCAGCGCGCGAGATGGTTGTCTACGCCCGCCGCAACGGGACTGAACCGCAACTGAGCGTCATGCTCCGACATCGCGGTCACCTCGACGACCTAGTGCATCAGGCACAAGACCTGATCGACGAACGCTACGTAGAGAAACTGCCGCTAGCGGATCTCGCCGAAGCGATAGCGGTAAGTGAGCGAACTCTTACCCGCGCGTTCGTGCGGACGCTCGGGGTCACACCACTGCGTTACCAGCAAGCGATTCGACTAGAGCGAGCTGAGCTATTGATTGCGTCCGGTTCTAGTGTCGAAGCGGCAGCCCGGGAAGTCGGCTTCGAAGAAGCGCGAATGCTGCGGCGTCTCAGATCGTCAAAGAAATTTCAACTAAACGGTGCAACGAGTTTGGACTTTTAGGCCGCGCAAATATGAAAAAGTTTTCGAGGTTCACTTAGTTCGGCGTAGCCATTAAGACATTTAAGGCTTTTAACAAAAATTTATCTCGTTCAGGAATCTGAAGCGATAGGCTAGAGTACGATTCGCTTCCAGTATGCACCCTCAGGAGGGAAATAAGGATCCTGGGGAAATTGAACGCTACTTGTGTTTTGGGAACCAATGGCTATAAGTAACGCCTTGTTTCGATTCGCTTGCACGTGGTGAACTCTCTAATCGCCTCCAAGACTAATTCGATGGTGAACTCCTCACTGACCGTTGAGCGGGTGACTGAAAACAGCGATGCTTTTGATCCAGATCAGCGAATTAAATCTTATCTTCCCAACTGGGTTCAACAATAGCTATTTTATTCAGTGAAAGTGCGTCGTTGGATAGTCTCCACAGATGCATTACGTCAGTTGAGAGATCCATTAAGGTGAGCGGAGATGTGCCAGAGTCTCTTCGTCGATATCGGTAGTGTCCATTAGTACTATGGTCGACTTCTGCTCCTATGAGAGTCCTTGCAAGTTGACGAATGGGTTCTTGCGGATCTGAATGCAACTATACGGGTAGGTAGTAATTCGCTTGATGCTGTTATTTACTAGAGAAAGCAACGGTAGTCGACCATCAACGAGCAGCTATCTATCCAAGTGAGAACCATGATGGTTCTCACTTCAGACAAAGGCGTCGTCTATCATCTGGGAGTCTTCGGTGCTCCTTGGCCAATTTACAAACAGATCCCCCGTCTCCTTGGAGTCAGCGATCCTCCTGTCCGGATCAAGACCTTTGCGACCCGTCTATAGCGACCCAAAGATCAGCCAAACTAGGAGAGTAGGTTGATTCTCAGAGACCTGGGCTAGAGTTGGTTTAGTACAGCATTGTGCCTGTATTAATCATACTTTGCCGCCCGACTTGCAAGATATGGCGCACGGACAGATATAATATGTTTGCGGATGAGGCTCCGACGAACGACTAATTTGTCGTCAAACCGCCGAATGGCTGATGGCTTCTTTACATGAATCATTATCAATGTGAAGGTGAATGACGGAGCCATGACACTAGCGCTTGCTACCATACAGGCACTTCAAATCCTTACTATCGTAATTGTCTCTCCGTTTATCAGCGGAGTAACTTCACATCTAGAAGCTAGAATACAGGGCAGACGCGGTCCTAGAATATTGCAGCCTTATTACGATATAAAAAAGCTGTTTCGTAAAGAAACGCTGGTACCTAACGATGCAAGCTGGGTATTTATGGCGGCGCCAATCGTCGCTTTTACTTGCTATCTAATTGTCCCGATGTTGATCCCAGTCTTGACCAACTATCCTCTACCACTTGGATACATAGGAGACATACTTGGAGGAGGATTCGTCCTATCACTTGCTAGTTTTTCCTTAGCACTAGCTGCGTTGGAAACCAACTCTCCCTTCGCTCAGCTCGGCTCTTCAAGAGCGAAAACCTTCGGTGCCCTTATTGAACCGTCGATCCTATTTGTTGCCTTCACTGTCGCGGTTATCACCACGACCGACCTACCCTACTTTGAAGCTGCTGCGGCAAGATCATCGATTAGCCAGATTGTTCGCCCCGCTCATGTATTAGCCGTAATTGCCTTCTTCTTAGTTGTCCTAAATGATACAGGCAGGATACCAGTTGAGACACATTCTGGAACGCTTGAATTTGGAATGATCGAAGAGGCTCGATCGCTTGAGTACTCAGGTCCCCTCTTTGGTTTACTCAAATGGGGATCAGCGATGAAGCAGTTGATTTTGTACGTTCTGCTCGTCAACGTCTTCACCGCTCCGTGGGGACTTGCCGGAACGCAGAAGTTATCCGCCCTTCTACTTGCCATCGTAGCTTTTATTGCCAAGGCACTCGTAGTAGGACTGGTCTTCGCGATGATCGACAACAGCTTTTCCAAGCTTCGCCTATTCAAGATTACTGAGTTCATGGCCGCAACCTTCCTGCTTGCGTTCTTGGCAGTGGTGGCACTCTTTCTGGGAGGTGGATAGTTTGGCAGCATTAGTACCTTCGACATTTTCGGGAATAGCCGACTTTATGGCGATAGTAGTTCTTCTTTCGGAGTTCGCAATGTTGAGAGCTCCGCTATCTAGGTCGCAGATCAAGTTGTACTCGTTCCAATCGATGGTTGTAACCGTCCTTGCAATATTTATCGCAGCCGACCGTCATATCGATGGTCTTTACGCTGTAGCTGCTATTTCACTCATTCTCAAAGTTGTGGTGATACCAGCTATCGTCTTACGCTTACTGAGAGATGCAAAGGTAGAGCTCGTAGCGAGCAACCGAATCGGAGTAGCATCAATGGTTCTCATCTCAATTTTGGTGAGCATCTTCGCAATGGTCGTAATTGACGGACTCTATGTTCATTCCAAGTCACTACCTACGGCTGCGCTTGGGGTAGCTGTTGCCGTGGTATTGGTATCGTTCTTGCTGGTAATTTTCCGCTCCGACGTGGTCTCCCAGGCAGTCGGATTTTTCTCTCTAGAAAACGGGGTGTCAGTCGCAAGCTTGGTGGTGGCAGCCGGACTTCCTTTAATTGTAGAAGTGGCGTTCTTCTTCGATCTTCTTGTTGCTGTGGTGGTATTTGGCGTGCTAATGCGAGTTCACCATGGTAGAACCCAAAGTCTATCCACGGATCTGCTAGATCAACTAAAGGGATAGACGTGAACTTTATACTTGAAGCAATTTTGATCATTCCGCTGTCAGCAGCGCTTGTATCCTGGTGGGTCACGCCTCGAATTGGCAAAATCCTCAGCGTTTTAAGCGGTACCTCGACCTTTGTTCTCACCTTGACTTTAGTAGATTCGAAGACTCCTACGGCGCTTGCAGGTTGGTTACGAGCAGACTCCTTATCAGTCGTATTTCTCATTGCTGTATCATTTTTGTATTTCACCACCTCTATCTTCGCAACCGGTTACGTACACAAAGTGGGCGATCGCAGCGTAGGTGCCAAGTATGAGCGACGTTTGTTTGCTGGTTTGAACTTGTTTTGTTGGGCAATGATGGCTGCTCCCCTAGTTTCGAGCATGGCTCTACTCTGGGTGGCCATCGAAGTGACAACAGTAATCTCAGCTCTGTTGGTAGCAATAGACAATACTGAAGGGGCTACTGAAGCTTCCTGGAAGTACGTGCTCATAGCTTCAATGGGTTTAGGAATCGCACTGTTCGCCACAATTCTTCTTTATTATGTAGGATCAACAGTATTTGGTCATAACTACGATCTGTTCTACCCGAGTCTTTTTGGAGCTGCTCCCAGATTCCCCCACCAGATTACGGAACTAGCGTTTGTCCTCGCCGTACTTGGTTATGGTACAAAAGTCGGTCTTGTCCCGGTTCATACCTGGCTTCCAGATGCGCACTCGGAAGCGCCAACGCCAGTTTCAGCGCTACTATCAGGTGCGCTATTAGCCATCAGCTTTTATGCGATCCTACGATATTTCCAAGTTACAGTACTTACACTTGGTCCGCGATTTCCACGCGACATACTGCTTGCCTTTGGCTTAGCATCTCTACTGCTTGCCGCGCTTTACTTAGCAGCTCAGCGAGACCTGAAACGTCTACTTGCTTACTCTAGTATCGAGCATATGGGCATACTTGCTATAGGTATGAGCTTTGCAGCACCGATCGCTATCGTAGGAGTTCTCCTTCACGTCTTAGCCCATGCAGCCGCTAAGGGAACTGCATTCTTTGGTGCCGGAAGTATCGTAAAGAAGTTTGGCACCAAAGATATGACCCGGATTCGCGGCGTAGTAAGGGTTTTGCCATTCAGCGGACCAATGATGGTGCTGGCGATCTTAGCACTGTCAGCAATGCCGCCATTTGGAGTATTTAGAAGTGAATTTCTCATCATCTACGGTGGGCTTAGCAGTCCTTCATCGGCAGTCGTATCGGTGTTGGTATTGCTCGTCACAATCGCTTTTTTCGGACTCTCCTACTTTGCTACTCGGACCATGTTGACTCCTGCTTTACAGGGAATGGTCTCGAAAGAGACGAGCTGGTGGATCGTTACGGCGATGGCTATGGGGGTATTTGCACTACTTATATTAGGGTTGCATCCCCCATCACAACTTTCAGATCTTCTATCGCGAGCTGCCTCAGAGCTGGTAGTACGACCATGAGTGACGACAGATTAACGATCTCGACGGTAAGTTTAGCGAATTTCAAGCAGCGCGTACTTCTGGCAGCTTCGAACGGACGTTTTGCCGCAATGACAGCTTATCGCAATGACGATCAGATGTTCTACATTGAAGTAGTTGTGAGTTCAAGATCAGAAATCAACCTCATTAGAGCATCTCTTGAGTTGAATCAGAAGAACTACCCCTCACTAAGCCCCCAAATACCTGCGGCAATCTGGTACGAACGCGAGATCCATGATACGTACGGTTTGATCGCCGATGGACATCCAGAGCTTTCACCACTAGTGAGTCGGCCGACTGAGTGTTTCAAGCTTGGGAGACTTGATAAGAATGACGCTGATATACGAGGAAGCAAGGTCATGGGTAACGTTCGTGGTGAAGGCGTCTTTTCAATCCCCTACGGACCGGTACGCTCTGGCGTCTTTGAGTCCATTGAATACCGCGTCTACAGTTTTGGAGAAGACATTCCTCTTGTCGAGATTCGACCGTACTACAAACGTCGTGGGGTAGCTAGCTGCTTCGAGAAGATGACAGTCGAAGATGGAGTGATACTCGCCGAGCGTGTCGAGGGTACCTTGTCGGTCGCCCACGCTACGGCATACTGTCAAGGGTTAGAGCAATTGAGTTCGACACGTCCGCCAAAGATCGCAGAGTTGGGTCGAGTGATCTTAGCTGAGTTGGAAAGGATCGCCAACCACCTAGATACCATGGTAAGACATACTGAAGCAGCTGGTCAAGCGATTGCATACGCGAGACTCTCGTTCTCCAAGGAACGGATTATGAGACTTCGTTCGCTTCTAAGTGGTAGCAGGTTTTCTAGAGGAATCGTCGTGCCTGGCGGCTTAAATGCCCCCTTGGCACTATCCCCAATGGCGATCATTACCGCAATTACCGATATCGAAAATATTATGTTATCCGATATTGAGGCACTAATGACCACTCCTTCCTTCTTGGACCGACTTCGCAACACCGGCAAGATAACGGTGGCAGAAGCAGCTAAGACAGGTGCAATTGGACCTATCGCAAGAGCGTCGGGGTCATATGAAGACATACGCGGAACAAGACCGTATGGTGGATACAGATATCTTGGCTTCAATCTCGCTCCTCCAATGTACCAAGGTGACGCGCTCGCGAGAGCACTAGTTAGGATCGAAGAGATCCGGCAATCCTTGCACCTAATCCGGCAGGCTGCGGACGAGATCGCCGAGATCAATCCGGCATCGTTGAACCCAGAATCATGGAGGTGTAATCTCGAAATTAAAGATGGACTCGTCGTCTCCTCGGTGGAGTCACCCCAGGGTGAACTACTCTACCATCTTGAAGTTTCCAATAAGAAACTCAAGCGGGTATGGGTAAGGTGCGCGTCATTCCATAATATGGCACTCTTCCCAACTGCTTTTAAGGGCGACATCCTGACCGACTTTGCATTTATCGAAGCGAGTTTTGGACTTTGCATAGCTGGGGTAGCTGGCTGATGCCCTGGATCACGCGTGGCCTAAGAAATGGTATCGTAACCACCCGATATCCACGTCGACGAGATGGCTATGGAGAAGGATTCAGAGGGGCCGTGGTGGTAAAGGGATATCTTTCAGACCAAGCCAGCGGCATCAGCTCAGTCCCGATAGCGGACAGAAGTGAACCAGGCTCATTACAAGCAGAACACCGTCTCGCCCGACAGCTTGAACTGCTGTGTCCAACCAATGCGATTCGGGCAGACTCTGACGTAGTTAGGGTAGATAGAGGAAGTTGCATCCTTTGTGGCCGTTGTGTAGCCGAAAGAGGTGACATCTTCGCCTTTGATCCGTCGATTGAAGTTGCCGCACTGTCTCGTTCTCTGCTGTTTGTCCCTGAGTTAACTGACTTAGAGCACGAGAGAGAGCATCTAAGAGAGCAACTGGGTAAAAAGGTGTATTCCCTAAGACGCTCCATCTATGTCCGACATATTGACCTTGGGTCAGATGGTGCTGAAGAGTGGGAGATCGCGGCACTCAATAACCCCGTCTACGATATCGCCAGATTGGGCATCTTCTTCACGGCCAGTCCTCGCCACGCCGATATACTGCTAGCTACTGGGGTTGGCGCTAGCAACATGGTCGATCCGGCACTTCGAACCTTCGAGGCGATGGCAGAACCAAAAATCGTTATAGCCCTTGGTACGGACGCGATATCAGCAGGGATCTTTCAGCGCAGTGACCCGGCAGCGAATGGTATCGCGTCGATTTTGCCGATTGATCTTTGGGTTCCAGGGTCCCCTCCTAGTCCACTATCTATTAGATCGGCCATTTTTCTGGCAGTTGATCTACTTCCAAAGGCAAAGGTAAAGGAGAAGGAGAGGAGATGACCAGCTATCTCTTGCTGTTCGGATTTGGTATTATAACAGCCGGTGCAGGACTTGACTTACTGCTGGGGGTGACCAAAACGCTAGTACGCCAGCTTCCCTTCGTATTCGGCGCACTTGGATCGGCAGCTGTGGTCATCGTCGGTATTATTGCAGTACATGGACGTGTCGACAGTGTCCCCCTCGGTCAAAGCCTAGGAGTAGGCCAGTCTTACTTGAGGATTGATCGTTTGGCAGGGCTATTTCTGATTCTCGTTGGGGGCCTTGGCGTATTGGTGTCGTTTATAATTGCTAGTTGGGTGAAACCGGCAAGGCGTCTCTCATCACGTGGGCATGGTGCTGGGTACATGCTGTTACTGGGCTCTACGTATGCAATTATTTGCGCTGGAGATGCCTATAGCTTCCTTTTCGCTTGGGAACTGCTAACCGTATCTTTTTACGTTCTTACGTCAGTTGAAGCAAAAGATGCCACAAAGGCACGCTCCTCATGGATCACTTTGGTAGTAGGGAAAGTCGGTGGTGTCTCTCTTTTGTTAGGATTCTTGCTTGCAGCGGCAAAAAGTGGGTCATTTAATATTGCACAATGGCATGACATACCTCTTGGAACCACCCACGACATAATCTTTGCATTAGTGATAGTCGGATTCGCTGCCAAGGTGGGCGTTATTCCATTTCATGTTTGGATCCCAGTTGGATATCCGCAAGCAACCGGTCCAATTCGAGCTGCAATGGCGGGGGTTGCAGCAAACGTTGGCTTCTACGGGCTATGGCGTTTCTTGGAGATCCTTGGTCACCCTCCGATATGGCTCGCTGCTTCGGTTCTGGTGGTTGGCGGAACTACCGCACTCCTTGGCATAGTATTTGCCGCTGTTCAGTCACAGCTATCGAGAGTAGTTGCCTATTCCTCGATTGAAAATGCAGGTATTATCCTAGTTGGATATGGTGTCGCCTTAGCCGGTATTGCCACAGGAAACAAGGTGTTAGCTGCCTTAGGAATCCTCGCAGCGTCACTGCAGATCCTTGCTCATGCAACTGCTAAATCACTTCTCTTTACATCGTCAGCGTTCTTCGAAACGAGCGATGGAGGCAACTTAGATTCAATGAGTGGAGTGTATAGAACACACCGAGCATCGGGTTCCACGTTTGCGATCGGTGCATTCACGTTGGCTGGTCTGCCACCTGCAATTGGATTCGTCTCGGAGTGGATGATACTTGAATCCTTGATGCAGGAGTTTCGTCTTCATATCCTAGCTCTCCGCCTAGCGATGGCATTTGCAGGTGCATTAGTGGCCCTTACTACCGGTATTGCTTCACTAGCCTTCATTCGCCTAATAGGTCTTGTAGTTCTCCGACGTCCACCACAGGGTTCGATCACAAGTAAGCCTCTTGAGGATAAAGGGTGGTTTGGCACGGCGGCCCTAATACTGCTCGCCTTGGCGTGTCTTCTATCAGCAGCATTTGCCCCCTTAGTGATCCGATACATGTCTGGCGGACTCTCGTCGGTGGCCAACACAAACATCATCAGCCACGCTCTTAAGTCTCCGTGGGTGTTGCAACCTGTTTACTCAAACTTTTCTATCCTTTCACCTTCTTGGCTCTTTGTTGTTATACCAACAGCGGCACTTATTGTGTTTCTAGCTGCCCATGCACTCTCGCGGGGGGAGATGCTAAAGATACGACGCGTGGCCCCTTGGCACTGTGGTGCCGACTTTGACGGGAACGCCACGGACTACAGCGCATTCGGATACTCAAACATCCTAAGACATGTTCTTCGAAACATCTTGGGTACTTCAACATCAGTATCAGCCGACGACGAATGTGAAGACAGCCCCGGCATCCAAGTGCACTCTATCGTTAGTGACCCATTCGAATTCTATGTCTACCGACCGATTCGAGCTGCGTATCTTAGTGTAGTATCTGTCGCCAAACGATTGCAGTCGGGTCGGCTCGACGCTTACGTTGCTTATATGCTCGTTGCGTTAATAGTAATGTTGACAGTTGTAGCGATAACAGGATAGAAAATTGCAAGGGTCTTCGAAGTATCGGTGAATTTAAAGGGGAGATACAATGTTCCGAAGAGTTCTGATTGGTTTCGACAACTCACCCAACTCGTCAGAGGCGGTGCGGGTAGGTACGGAACTTGCCCGGATTGCTGGAGGCGAGGCGCTCCTATTGATCGTCGTTTTAGAGAGAAAAGGTGAAGACCAGGAAAGCAGAATACTGGCATTTGAAGCCGAGGCGAGTGCACTGCGCGAGTACGCCCGTCATCAGCTTGAGATGATGAATGGTACAGATATTACGTATCGAGTAAAGGTAATCAGCTACGACGAACCCGCAAAAGCGATCATGGACTACTTCACGCAACACGGCTATGATCTGCTGGTGCTTGGTCGCCACGGCCAAGAACAACCTACACATATGGGTCTTGGTAGGGTGGTTGCTGAAATCATCAGCCACTCATCTTTTCCTGTGCTAGTAGTCGGTGACGGTTCATTCCGCTAACACCTGCCAACTAGGCATACCATACCGGAGCGGTTAGACAAAGCTTAGCACACTTCGGTGACCCGCCCACAGATCAGCCAATACGAGGAGTCGAGTTACTGTGCCAGCAGATGGGAGAGACCCTATAGACACCGTGACCAACGCCGTCAAGCAGGCTGTGGTACGCGAGTCTTACTCGTTCGACATAGGTAATCCTAGGAGTCCGTCGATCAATTCAGTTTGCACTGTCTGAAGCGTGGTTTCTAGATCCCGTAGTATCACGGGTACTGCAGACTGATACGCCCCGGGAATAGTGGAGAGTGCGCCACGAACGCAGAAGGAGGTGTTGTGTAGGAGACCTTTAGATGCGGTGCTGTGTGAGAGATGGAGGTGATTGGCCGGTTGTGTCCCGATAGTTGTGCAAATTCCACGAGCGAATTGATTTGTTGGTGGTGGCCATGGTATCTAGGAATAAGTAAGTAAAAACGCCTAGCTACAAAGGAGCTACATCCTCATGACCACCACCAACAATACTAAAGCACTTATCGAGTCAGTAAAAGAGACACTTACCCAAGATGGAGAT
>JAJYHJ010000049.1 GCA_021784785.1 Actinomycetes bacterium
AAAAGGAATAGCCATGAGATGGCCTTTAGCTAGAGACAGAAAACACGCCTTAAACTTGGCAAACTTTGACTCTACGACTAGGAAAAAGGTCGTAATCGTCGGCGCTGGGTTTGCAGGTCTGTCGGCAGTCGAGACGCTTTATCGTGAGAACTTTGACATTTTATTGATCGATAGACACAACTTTGCAACGTTTCAACCGTTACTCTATCAAGTAGCCACTGCTGGCCTTAATCCCGGAGACGTATCGTTTCCCATTAGGACGCTTCTTAGAAAATATCCCCAAGTGCGCTTTCGCCAGGGTGAGCTATCTAAATTAACACAGGAGTCCAACCTGATTGAACTCGAAGATGGATCAAAGATAGGCTACGACTACCTGATACTTGCCTTTGGCGCCACATCTAACTACTTCGGAGTAAAAGGCGCTGCAGAGCACTCGCACGCGATCTACACACTTGACGACGCTGTTGAGGTACGAAACCGAATCTTTCATCAATTCGAACTAGCCGCGGCGCACGGAATAACCGAAGGATGCCTAACTTTCGTCGTCGTTGGTGGGGGTGCCACAGGAGTTGAGATGGCTGGAGCCTCTGCAGAACTTTGCGACAGAGCACTTCGCACAGACTACACCTCCATTCCTAGATCTCTTGTTAGGGTCATACTCGTTGAACAAAGAGACCGAATACTTGAAGTTTTCGATGACCCTCTTTCGCAGTATGCTTTGGAAGAACTTAAAAGACGAGGCGTCGACGTGATGCTCAATAGTGCCGTCAATGAGATAACTCCCGAGAAGGTCCATCTCAATGGCGGAAACGAGATTCCCTATGGAATATTGATCTGGGCGGCCGGGGTGGGAGCACCTGCCCTTACTGCCACCTTGGGCCTACCACAAGGTCGAGGTGGTCGAATCTTAGTTGATCCTGACCTTCGAGTAACGGGATGTGACAACATCTTTGCAGTTGGCGACATTGCGGCTGCAAACTCCAAAGATCAAATCGTTCCCCAACTAGCTCAACCCGCTCTTCAAGAAGGCAAGCACGCTGCCTTTCAGATAAAAAGCCTTGTCGCGAACGTACCAACATCAGCTTTTGTCTACAAAGATCGTGGAACTATGGCTACCATCGGACGAAGGGCAGCAGTCGCACAGCTAAGAGGTGGAGTCGACCTCACTGGATGGCTCGCATGGATGGCGTGGCTGATTCTTCATCTTATCACTCTGCTGGGAGCAAGAAATAAGCTTTCAGTACTTATCAATTGGTTGTGGCACTACGTATCATGGGGCAAGGGGCCAAGGGTGATTCTAGGCGGATAGAGCGGGTGGTTCCTCTAACCACTCATCCCAGATCTCAGTATGGTCAGCGACGGCTTGGGGCGTCAACTTCAAAAGATCTTCGCTAAAGAGGTCGGCAAGCTCGCGTTGAGAGATGTAGTCGTGACTCAGACCCACAAGCAGTCTCTTTCGAACTGCAACAAAGCTACCGGAGATCTCCTGAGAAAGTCGAAGTAACGCCACTGCAAAGTCGATATCAGACTTCATCGGTGCACGACCAAAGATTGAGGCTCGCTTAGAGCCTATTACCACCAAGGCCGTAACTGCGTCGGAAAGCGACTCCTCAGGACGCAAAGTCAGCTTCTCTACATATCCTTCAGCGATGTGAAGCGCGTATCCCTGATCCGGTCCAGGAGATCCAAAAAGTCGACCACCACTACGTCGAGGACCTTTCAGTTCAGCAGGTCGCCTAAGTTCCTTAGACGGCACCTCTTCACGGTAAAACTTAGCAACAGCGATCGTTATCGGAACAAAGTCCGGCTGCGTCATGGTTACTCCGATCTACTTCTATCTAGTTCTAGATTCATACCTAAGCTCCGCTCGCCTGGAAGTTTACTCACTTCAGACGCTACGTAAAGCCGCTCTTAACAATCCAACGACCAAAGAGTCGACCAACGCATGCCATGACGCCTCAATTACATTAGAGGAGACGCCAATAGTCGACCACGATCCATCTCCGTTTGCAGAGTCAATCAGCACCCTAACGGTAGCATCGGTCGCTTTGCTTGAATCCAATACTCTTACCTTGAAGTCTGTCAAGTGAAGTCCATCCAGTGAGCTAAAGTGCGGACGGAGAGCTTTCCGCAGAGCGGCGTCAAGAGCCGAGACGGGACCGTTCCCCTCTGCCGTCTCTATAACTCTAGATTGGTCAACGATCAACTTGACGGTCGCCTCGGTTACGGACTCCCCTCCTTCTTTGTACTCAGTCAACACTTTGAAGGACTCAAGCGTGAAAAACTCCTGTCTCCAACCTTCACTTTTACGAAGAAGCAACTCCAAGGATCCATCAGCAACCTCAAAATGGTAGCCTTTATGTTCAAGTTCTTTAAGTCTCTCCAGAACTTGAGATAAGGAGTCCTCTCTGATTTCGACTCCTAGCTCGTTAGCCTTCAACAGCAAGCTCTGGCGTCCTGCCATCTCCGATACGACAAAGCGAGTTCCATTCCCCACGGTTTCAGGATCCACATGTTCATACGCGTCTGGCCTACGCGCAATAGCGCTTACGTGTAAACCCGCCTTATGGGTAAAGGCAGATGAACCCACGTAAGGGGACTGAGAAGATAGCGGAAGGTTCACAATCTCCGCAACATGACGAGAAATCGAAGAAAGAAGCTGGATTTTTTCACGTGGAACGGTCTCTATGCCCATCTTCAGCGTCAAATCTGGAACCACCGTTGAAAGGTTCGCATTTCCAGTTCTCTCTCCATACCCATTGATGCAACCCTGTACATGAGTCGCACCAGCTCTCACAGCGGTAAGGGAGTTGGCTACTGCGCATCCCGAGTCATTATGGAAGTGAACTCCAATCTGCGTTGAACAGACCTCTTTTACATTCGAGACGACCTCTTCAACCTCAAATGGAAGTGCACCCCCATTGGTATCACAAAGGACGACTGTGCGAGCTCCAGCTTGCTGGGCAGCGTCTAGTACTGCCAAAGAGTAAGTCGGATTACGTTTGTAACCGTCAAAGAAGTGTTCAGCATCAAAAAATACCTGAAGTCCCTCTCTTACCAAAAAGTTAACCGAGTCAAAAGCCATCTTTACGCCCTCGTCCAACGTGGTTCGTAGGGCATCGGTAACGTGATAGTCCCATGCCTTGGCCACAAGACACACTGAGTCCGTCGAGGCCTCAAGTAAAGCTCTAAGAGTAGGATCTGACTCCGTCTTGGCGCCTGCACGACGAGTTGAACCAAAGGCGACGAGAGTTGCGTTTTCCAGCTTCAGCTCGGCTGGCGCGCGACGAAAAAACTCTGCGTCTTTGGGATTCGCTCCCGGCCAACCGCCCTCAATAAAACGAAATCCCATGGAGTCCAGCTGCCTAGCAACACGCAGTTTATCCTCGACAGTCAGAGAGATACCTTCTTGTTGCGCACCGTCCCTTAGCGTTGTATCGTAAACATCCACATACGTTGGAAGTCCGCTTACATGATCAAAGGACATACTCCAGCCATTCTTCGTATCTCTTATCTTCTCCACGCACTATCGAAAAGAACGTCGTTTGGAGTTCTTTTGTCATGTCCCCCGGTTTACCAGTGCCAACGACGCGGTCGTCGACAGAGGCAATTGGTACTACCTCCGCGGCCGTACCTGTCAAAAATGCCTCGTCAGCTACGTATAGATCCGATCGAAGAATCGTCTGCTCCTTTACCTCGTAGCCGAGGTTCGATGCAACCTTCATAATCGAGTCCCTAGTAATACCGTCTAGAGCGCCTGAGGAGATAGGAGGGGTCATCAGTGTATTTCCTTTAACCACAAAGATATTTTCACCGGTGCACTCCGAAACCTCGCCCTGAGGGTTTAAAAGTATGCACTCATCGTAACCGCTTTTGATGGCCTCAACCTTGGCCAAAGAAGAGTTAACGTACATACCGGTGCACTTTATAGCAGGTGGAACCGAATTAGGGTCGTGTCGCTGCCAAGAAGACACCTTTGTTCGAATTCCGTTTTGTAATCCTTCTTCACCTAGATACGTCCCCCAGGGCCAAACCGCTATCGAAACCGATGTCTTACACATCAGTGGGTTCAACCCCATCTCACCGTAGCCCAAAAAGGCGATTGGTCTAATATAACACGAGTCAACATGATTTACTCGAACGGTCTCTTTAATCGCGTCGAAGATCTGTTCATTGGTAAAAGGGATCTCCATCAATAGCATCTTGGCCGAATTGAAAAAACGATCAACATGATCTTTTAGTCGAAATATTGCTGGACCATTATCTGTCGCATAGGCTCGTATCCCCTCGAAGACACCGGATCCATAGTGCAGTCCATGAGATAAAACATGTACGTTGGCGTCCTTCCAATCAACCAACAAACCATCCATCCAGATCTTTTCACTTTCAACTATGGGCATTTGTTATATCCTTTCTGCATAGTAGTTACCAATTTCATTGGTCTTTAAACCAGCCTCTGGAAAGCTTTCGAGGGCTTTAAAGATCTTTTGAGCTGCATCTCCTTCTCCTAAGAAGTCAAGCATCATCGCAGCTGAACGAATGGCAGCTGAAGGATTAGCCTTCCCCGTACCTACGATGTCATGAGCCGCACCATGGACGGGTTCAAATAGCGATGGAGACGTTCTCTCGGGATTGAGGTTTCCTGACGCCGCAAGTCCTATACCTCCAGAGACTGCGCCTGCTAAATCAGTAATGATGTCTCCGAAGAGATTATCTGTGACAATCACGTCGTAACGCTCAGGTGCCTCCACCATGTAGATGCAAGCTGCATCTACATGGTTATAGGCGACGGCGACCTCAGGAAACTCCGCCGCTACCTCGTCAAATGTACGTTGCCAAAGATCTCCAGAGAATGTAAGCACATTAGTTTTGTGGACCAATGTAAGGTGTCGGCGAGGCCTACTCATGGCTAATGAAAACGCATACCTTATCGTTCTTTCAACACCAAATCGAGTATTTATCGAACCTTGGGTAGCTACCTCGTACGGAGTACCCTTGCGCAGGAATCCGCCTTCGCCTCCGTATGCGCCTTCAGTATTTTCTCGAATTACAACCATATCGACGTACTTACCCACATAGCTTGGGTTTGTATCTGGAGATCTAAAAGGTCGCCGATTGATGTATAGATCTAGCGAAAACCTGAGTTTTAATAAAAGCCCTCTCTCCAACGTTCCAGGAGGAATCTCCGTCGATCCAATGGCTGGACCCACAGCACCTAACAAAATCGCGTCGAATCCTCTAAGCTCTGCCAGGGTAGAGTCGTCTAACACCTCTCCTGTCGCAAGATAGTGTTCTGCACCGAGTTCAAAGTACTTCGTTTCTAACTGAACACCTGTAGCGTCGACAACCTTTAAAGCCTCCGCTAATACTTCAGAACCTATTCCATCTCCACCGATTACAGCTATCGAATGGGCCACTTACCCTCCCCGTTCGCAAATACTACTAGTTCTACCGCAAAACTAAAAAAACCGCCCACACAGTGGCCGGTCATGCTCACACATTATGTGTGAGCATTCAAATAATCTCTACTACCAAAGTCAAAAAAGCGCCAACTAGCTCCATAAAAGCTACACTCTAGCTCAAATTTCACTCGACCATGTTCGTATATCCGAAGATTGGATGCAAAATAGTGGGTAGCAAGATTAAATTCGTGAACTTTCTACCAACAAGGTAAACTGTAAACACATGCGTTGGGAGCGCCAACTCCCAAAATACCCAAAGTTTGATCTAATATCGGAGTTTAAATAAGTGATGAGCGATACTGTACTTACCAAGCAAGCATACGAGCGGCTCCAAGCCGAACTCGAAGACCTTACGACTAGGGGACGAATTGAGATCGCAAACGTCATCGAAGCTGCGAGAGCCCTTGGAGATCTCAAAGAAAACGGAGACTACCACGCTGCCAAAGATACTCAAGGGAAAATGGAGGCGAGAATTCGCCAGATTCAAACCCTCCTAGCTAACGCTACCGTGGTAGATGCAGATCCTAACGCTTCCTCTAAGGTCGTTCCTGGAGTTATAGTTCACATTAGATATGAAGATGAGGACGAAACATACAGATTCTTCTTCGGCTCCATTGAGGAAAAAATTGATGGTCTAGACATAATCTCTCCAACATCACCCCTGGGACAGTCGCTCAACGGAGCTTCTTCTGGAGACTTCGTAGACTACAACGCACCTGGAGGCTTCCTTAGGGTTGAAGTTGTAAAGATTGGCGAGTAGCAACGAACTTGGTAAACATACCTACGCTAAGAGTCTCTTGAAGACACTTGGCACTACGAACCTTCGCTACCTGGCGAACGTCACTAACGGTATATTCTGGATCCAAAAGTAACTACGTATAGATAGCAAAAGGAGCTGGTAGCGAAGGTGGGGAAAACTTTAGCACAAAAGGTATGGGACGCTCACGTAGTCCGCGCGAACGAAGGTGAACCAAATCTCCTCTACATAGACCTACACCTTCTTCACGAAGTAACTTCTCCCCAAGCGTTTGACGGTCTCCGAATGGCAGGAAGGTCAGTAAGGCGACCAGACCTAAGTGTCGCTACAGCGGATCACAACGTCCCAACAAAAAATATCTTTGCACCCGTCGAAGACCCTGTCTCGGCCAAGCAACTTGAGGTATTGAACAAAAACTGTTCTGAATTTGGTATAACCCTATTTCCAATGGGTTCGCCAAATCAAGGCATCGTGCATGTTATTGGACCTGAACAAGGTCTAACTCTCCCCGGCATGACAATCGTATGCGGAGACTCCCACACTGCAACACACGGGGCCTTCGGAGCGCTGGCCTTTGGAATAGGAACCTCCGAGGTCGAACATGTCTTGGCCACCCAGACTCTCCCCCAGAAACCGCCAAAACAGATGGCAATCAACGTTGTTGGACAACTTCCCATAGGCGTAACTGCTAAAGATCTCATCCTCGCCATCATCGGAGAGATCGGCACAGGAGGTGGAATCGGTTACATCGTAGAGTATCGCGGAGAAGCTATAAAGGCTCTTTCCATGGAAGGCAGGATGACTATTTGCAACATGACGATCGAGGCTGGCGCCCGCGCCGGTCTCATCGCTCCTGATGAAACGACGTTCTCCTACATCGAAGGTAGACCATTTGCCCCCAAGGGTAGCAACTGGGAGAAAGCTCTAAAGTGGTGGTCAACTCTTTGTAGCGACGATGACGCCATCTTTGACAAAGAGGTAACAATAGATGCATCCGCCCTTACGCCATATGTTTCGTGGGGAACCAATCCATCTCAAGTTTTGCCCATCGACGGCGAGATCCCAGACCCAGATAGCTTCCCCGACGAGAGTGCCAGGGAGAACGCTCGCCGCGCGTTGGCTTACATGGGTCTTACTCCAAAAACAAAGATCAAAGAGATCTCTGTCGACACGGTATTTATTGGATCATGCACAAACTCGCGTATAGAAGACCTCCGAGCTGTAGCAGCGATCGTCGATGGCAAAAAAGTTGCCCCTTCAGTCAGAGGACTGATCGTACCTGGATCAAGAAGAGTAAAGGAGCAGGCGGAAGAGGAGGGACTCCACAAGATTTTCGAAGCTGCTGGATTTGAGTGGCGAGAGCCGGGTTGTTCCATGTGCCTCGGCATGAATCCAGATCAACTACGACCCGGAGAGCGCTCCGCATCAACTTCTAATAGAAATTTCGAGGGTCGTCAAGGTAAGGGCGGGCGAACCCACCTAGTATCACCTGCTGTTGCCGCTGCAACCGCAGTCAAAGGTACTTTCACTAGTCCGAGCGAACTTTAGAAAGGATTCATAGCATGGAACCCGTCAAAACCATACTTTCACACGCGATGCCTCTCCGAAGATCGGATGTTGACACCGATCAAATCATTCCGAGCGATTGGTTGAAACGCGTTGAGCGCACCGGCTTTGGCGCTGGACTTTTTAGTGAATGGAGAGAGGATCCTGATTTTGTACTAAATGATCCTCGATTCAAAGGTGCAGAGATTCTTGTGGCTGGACCAAACTTTGGAGTAGGGTCCTCCCGAGAACATGCTGTCTGGTCGCTGCAAGACTACGGTTTTAAAGCCATTATCGCCCCAAGTTTTGGAGACATATTTAGAACCAACTGCACTAAAGTTGGAGTGGTGCCCGTGGTCGTAAGCGAGGAAGACTCGGAGAAACTCTTGCAAACCGTCGAAAACGATCCCAAGACCCAAATCCAAGTCGATATCGAAACCAAGAAAATACTTTGCCTTGCAGCTCAGGTCGAAGCTGACTTCGAGATAGATGACTTCACTCGATATCGTTTTCTCAACGGACTGGACGATATCGGGATCACAATGTTGCGCGGATTAGAGATCGAACAGTTCGAGGCACAGAGGCCCTCTTTCTTTCCATCACTATCCGGTTAAATTGGAGTTCGCTGTCGTCTTGCCGACCAAGTTTAGTATATAGAGCCCGAGAAACGTCACAAGCGAGCCGACTATAAACGTGATAGTTACGGGCTCAGCTAGAAACACTGCGCCGCTTGCCACTGCAACGACGGCAATCAGATATGTCACAGAAGAAGAGAGCGCTGGAGTTACCAACCGCGTGAGAGAAAGGGATAGCAGTCCAGCCACTGCCGTATTGACTACGCCAAGTACTATCGAGAGGAGCACACCTCTATCTAAGTGCAAAACTGACAGTGAACTTCTATCGAAAGTCGCAACAGCAAGATAGATAATTGACGAAACCCCTAGTTGTAGAGCTGCGATCTGGACAGAAGTCATTCCAGATGGAAGCAAAAACTTCTTTTGAACGATAATACCCAATCCGTAAAGGGCCGAGGCAAACAACACCACTAGGTCGTATCCGAGTTCACCCACACCACCTAGAGATCGCCAAGGCTCTAACACTACCACTACCCCTACGAGTCCGACTAAGACACCTATATAGGTTCTAGAGCCATTGCTTCGAGATCTAATAAAAAGAGGGGTTAAAAGCACAGTAAATAGTGGGGTCGTCGAGTTTAACATCCCCGCTAAAGAGGCCGAGATACGGCTCTCGCCATAGGTAATCATAAAGTATGGCAACGCGTAGGTGCATAGAGCACCACCGATTATCGCAACCATCTCCACTTTGGAGAGAGCTCGGGCTACTCGCCAAAGTCCGCCACCCCGTACCGCTGCAAATAGTTGCATTGAGATAGCTGCAACCACGATGCGAATGAACACCAAAGAGAACGGGGTAAGCTGACCCACCGCCAATTTGATAAACAAAAAGGACGATCCCCATATAATCCCAAGAAACACGAAAATTATATATCCGCGCCTAGACACCCAATTTATACCGCTTTCTAAGAGCTTTCGTATTTGTTTAGCGAATTAACACTTGTATTGAAAAGCAGGTTTCAGACGCCAGATTTAACAACGTAATCTATGGATTTCGTGAGTTGTTCTACATCTGATGGTTCGATAGCTGGGAACATAGCGACTCGAATTTGATTTCTGCCAAGCTTGCGATATGGCTCCACATCGACTACACCGTTTGCGCGAAGAGTCTTAGCAACCTTTAAGGCATCAATTGAAGGGTCAAAGTCTATAGTTCCCACTACCTTAGATCGACTGTCGATCTCTTTCACAAAAGGAGTTGCAAAAGAAGATGAGTCAGCCCATCCATAAAGTATCTCTGACGACTCGTTACATCGGGAAGTCGAGAAGTTCAGGCCGCCGTTGGCTAAAAACCACTCAGTCTGATGAACGGTTAAAAATATTGTAGTAAGGGCCGGAGTATTATAGGTTTGATTGAGTAGCGAGTTGTCTACAGCGATCGAGAGATCAAGCGTCGCTGGAATAAATCGCCCACTTTCTTTTATCTCTTTAACGCGTGTAAGAGCCTTCGGTGACATAAGCGCGATCCATAGTCCACCTTCAGAGCCAAAACATTTCTGAGGCGAAAAATAATAACAATCAAAGTCCTGGGGATCAACACTCAGTCCACCGGCTCCTGACGTGGCATCCACAGCGACTATAGCTTCGGAAGTACCTGGGCGTTCAATTGTCATCATAACCCCGGTAGACGTCTCGTTGTGAGTCAAAGCATATAGGTCTATAGATGCATCCACCCTTGGTTCTGGGTGACTACCAGGCTCTGACTTTATGATGTCCGGATCCAAGAGGTGCGGCGCTGCCGATACGGCACTTGCGAATTTAGAGGAAAACTCGCCAAAGCTAAGGTGCTGAGACCGTTCCTTGATTAGAGAAAAAGTAGCGATGTCCCAAAACTGAGTCGCTCCACCATTACCCAAAACAACCTCATACCCCTGTGGTAAAGAAAATAGCTCTTTGAGTCCTTCACGTAAACGACCAACTACATCCCTAACCGTGCTTTGGCGATGACTAGTGCCAAGATAGGTCGTGCTTAAATCCTGAAGTGCCGTGAGAGCTTCTGGTCGTATCTTGGAAGGCCCAGAGCCAAACCTTCCATCTCTTGGAAGAAGTTCCTCTGGAATCTGCATCATCGCCGTATCTGTCAACTTAGACTTCCTTTCCATAGTTACGTGAACGAGGGAGTAATCAATATGTTCCAAACCTCACCGATATCTCAACGTGTGGCCCGTGTAGAGGAGTCCGCAACCTTAGCCATCGATACTAAAGCAAAAGCTCTAAAGGCTTCCGGTGTCGACATAATTGGCTTCGGCGCCGGGGAACCAGATTTTCCTACTCCTGAGTTTATAGTTGAAGCTGCCGTTAAAGCGGCACGAGATCCAAAGAACCACAAATACACACCAGCAGTGGGGTTATTGGAGCTTCGGGAAGCTATCAGCGCTAAGACTCTAAGAGACTCAAAGCTGGAGGTCTCTCCCAACCAAATAATCGTCACCAATGGCGGTAAACATGCCATCTTTAACACAGTACTGACTTTAGTGGATGAGGGCGATGAGGTCCTAATACCGAGTCCATTTTGGACTACCTATCCCGAGCTAGTGAAACTTGCTGGAGGTACTCCCGTACAGGTTCCTACCACATATGAGATGGGTTACAAGGTGACTCCCGAACTCCTAGAGAGATACATCACTACCAAGACAAAGATGTTTATCCACGTCTCACCCTCTAACCCCACAGGAGCGGTCTACTCAAAAGATGAGACTAAAGCTCTAGGTGAGTTTTTACTTAATAAGGGCATTTGGGTCATGACGGACGAGATCTACGAGCATCTTACGTACGACGGACTAACATCCACTTCTCTACTCGAAGCAGTTCCCGAGCTCCGAGAAAATACCGTAATTGTAAACGGCGTAGCCAAAACCTACGCTATGACAGGGTGGAGAATCGGTTGGATGATTAGTCCGCCAGAGGTACACAAGGCAGCTAGTAATCTACAGTCTCAAGTCACTTCCAACATCTCCAATGTCTCTCAAAGAGCTGCCTGTGCAGCTCTAGAGGCAGATCTTAGTTGCGTTGTCGAGATGCGCAATGCATTTGATCGACGAAGAAAGGCTATGGTATCAATGCTCTCTGAAATAGAGGGGATTAGAACCCTGATGCCTGAGGGTGCATTTTACGTGTTTCCAGAGGTGAGTGGGATGTTTGGTCGGGAGATTGCGGGTAAAGCAATTAATACGTCCATGGATCTAACAGAAGCCATCTTGGACCACGCAAAGGTAGCCGTGGTTCCAGGAGAGGCTTTCGGCGCTCCTGGTCACCTACGACTATCTTATGCTCTCTCTGACGAGTCGTTAGTTGAAGGTCTAGAACGGATTCAAAAGCTCTTGGGGTCTTAATCTAGGATTGTTCATACTCTCCGAAACCTTTATAAGCTCATAACCTCATCCCAAGAGGGCCACAGCGACTTAGCCAGCCAACGACAGGAGTTCTCCGCGGAGTGTTACGGATTGTTGATCTATGGCAAAAGTGATGAAAACCTAAAGTACCCCAAGGGGCTAACGTAGTAGAACCTGGTAAAGATAACAAGGGAGTTCATCCATAGGGCCGACCCCTCTTTCGCTGTTCATATTCAATGTGCGACATTGACGAAACTGGTAAGGTAGGCCACTGGTTTAGCGTGCTCTGTAGGTCGGACGGACTCAGTCCCACAAGTTTCCTTGGTAGGTGTTTCTCCCGTCTCGCCATTGAGACTTGCCTCCCCAGCAGCCCCCT
>JAJYHJ010000085.1 GCA_021784785.1 Actinomycetes bacterium
TTACCTATGGGAGCAACGGTGTCCCTATCGTCGAAGCGCCTGTGGCAACAATAAATTACCAGGAGTCGGGTTTACCTAACGGAACATCACCGCAGTATCAACCGATGGATTTCAGCTATCCTCCAGCCGGAGATAACGAGCTGAGCGTTGTAGGTGTAGTTGGCTCAAATGCGAAGCTGACTTGGGGTCAAGGAAACGTCGTCTACTTCAACTTTGTAACAAAGCAGTTTTCCCCAACACCTCTAGCAAGTCCAACTGGCTCTTGTGCAAACTGGAGCAATCAACCTATTACGAACTGATTTTTCGCATCAAAGAAGAATAGGTCCAATTGAGATGACTCAGTAAAGCTAGATGAACTATCTATGCCGCCTTAGAAGCAAACCGTCATAAAGCATACGCGGGCATTAAATATTGAAAGGTTGCGACTCCAGCGTGGCTCTCAACGCAGAAGTCGCATAGCTAGGACCGCACAGATCAGCTCGCGCGTTCCATAGACGGAGCCCAGCGATTGCTCAGTGACACTCAATGATCGCTGTAGAGTTCAGACAAAGTCGCCCGCTCACCATGATTAGCTAACGCCTCTAAGGCATCAGCCGCGTTTCCGTTCTCAATTGCTTCAAGAAGGACCCTGTGGCGCTTTACTCCGGCCATGTAGTCTCCTACGGTACGAGTTTCGGTACGCAAATTATCAGACATACAGAGTTGCATCTGATCCATCAACTCCAGGTAGGTCTTTGTTAGCCGTTCGTGTCTTGCAAGATCTACAAGTGCAACATGAAAGTCCCTATTGGCTCTAACTATGGCGCTGTGGTCGGACTGCTCGGCAGCTTTGGTCATAATCTCCAAAGCTGTATTCATGTTAATAAGGCTTTGAGCATCTGGATTCGGGAAGGCACTCTCAAGTGCAAAACGCTCGAGTGCTTGCCTGAGAGAGTAGATCTCGTCCACCTGTTTTGCGCTTAGCTTGACTACCCGGGCACCTCTTCGCGGGAGTTGCTCAACTATCCCCTTATGAGCCAAAACTCTCAATGCTTCCCGAAGGGGCGGTCGACTTATACCCAAAAGGTTACTCAGACGCTCCTCCCTAAGGTTTTCTCCAGGAGCAAGTTCACCTACGTATATAAGTCGCTGGATCTCGGCAACGGCTAGATCTACGAGACTATGTTGATCGATCTGCAACTTCGTACTTCTTTCACGCTGGAAACCAACAATATCGCAATTTAGAGTCAATGATAGACAAAAGACACTCAAGTGGTGTCTTCGTGTTAGAGATCATTGCTCAGCACTCCGTGAGTCATTTCGCCTTAACTTTGCAGTTGTAAAACTGTGATCCGCACCTGACATCAGCCAGACTCCAGTCGTTACTCCCGATGCTTCGAGTCCTTCGTATTCTTTTAGAGGAACGGACCGAAACTCAATCTCGACTTCTTTCAGAACCTGAACGTCTTTCAATAGCAGGACGGCTACACCATGAATTGTCTCTTGGACCGACCTCGACGACACGGTTGAGAAAGCTACCTCCAAGAGTCCTCGAATTCGATCACGAGACCCATCCATATCCAAAGGAAGTTCACCATATGTCCAACGACAGCTCAGTGTTCCAAAGAGTACACGTTCAAATACGTCGTTTTGTTGAGTGTATCTATCTTTCAAGAAACCGTAAAAACTTGACCTGCCACCACGTATCACATCTAACGACATCTCGCCTCCTACGACGTAAGCGTCTGATCCAAGACGGGTCACTACAACCTCACAGTTCGATCGAGGTATCATGGTTTGAGAGGTGTCATACCGACCATTTTCTGATGGATTGGCAT
This sequence comes from Actinomycetes bacterium, assembly GCA_021784785.1. Classification (GTDB taxonomy): domain Bacteria; phylum Actinomycetota; class Acidimicrobiia; order Acidimicrobiales; family Acidimicrobiaceae; genus Ferrithrix. The sequence goes on from JAJYHJ010000085.1 coordinate 1,818, forward strand.
GCCAGCGACGCTCCGATAGTATGGCTTTTGCCTTTGTTCTCGAAGTCATTGACTGACAGATTCGTTCAAGAAGAGTCCTACCAAAATCTTCAAGAGCCGCACCCCTTGCACTCTCAGTTAGTGCAAGAACGTGATTTTTGAGAGAGTCAGATGGGAGAACCGCCGAGTTATCGCCGTCAATATACGCAGCCTCAAGACCTCCAGTAAGCTCAAGCGAAATGCGCATCTCTCTAAATGAGACACCTGACGTAGCCTCCACCTTCGTCAAGACGTTTACATCCCCTTTACCGTAGCTATGATTTACTAGCAACGGCAGGATTTCATCGGACCCAATTCCCACCGTCAATCCTCACAATCTGGCAACGGTATCCCGCTGATTCTGAGAGAGTTTCTTCTACTGTGTATCTCTGCGAACACACTGGACGTCCTGCAAGTTTCGACGTTGAGACAAGCGGCGCCTGCGTTGCTTACCTTTTTGAGTTCCAACTTAGATCTTTACGATCGCACAGACAGGATTACCTCCTGGCGGCCCCATATGAGAGTTTGCTTCGCCGCCGGAAATAAATACCATCTTGAGCCCAGTAACACTGGTCACGATCGCTCCACCCACCGCCTTCGCGACGTGGTGTGCCTCATGATCTTCAAGAACAGTGACTCTTCCGGCTTTGGTTGTGGAGCTCGGAGGAAGAGTAAATTTAGCAAATACCTGTGCAATTTGACTCTTTTGTTCGTTGCTTGGACAACAGTCAAAGTCCAGTCCGGCGTTTTTCAGAGCTTGTTTTACGCCGTCGTTTTCTCCGAACTCACTTGTTATTCCATGTCCGGCTTTGAATCGACTCCCCGAGTCTTTTCGATTCGCAACTACTAATACTTCACCCTTACGCTTTTCGCCACCGGAGCTTGTAAGAGCTAAGTTACTGTAAAGGTTCCAGTCACTTCGGACTGAAGCGTTCGAGACCATAGCACGATCGATCTCACCCAAGGCGACTCCGACTCCGATCGCCATTGCATCATTTGAGTAACACATGGATCCCATTGGACCGATTCCAGGATCCTTTGTTACTACATCCACTCCGCTAGACTCCGCCCTCGTAATTGCATCATAAGTCAGTGCAGGTCCTTTTACGAGAACCATGTGAACATCGTTTACGTCTATAACCCCAGCTTCATCTAAGGCCAATTTTACGGCTTCAGATATGGCGTCCACTTGTTCAACTCGTCCGATATGTTCAGGAAGAATATCACGAGTGCTGCTCCGACCCAAAACAATACCTCCGGTACTCACCACCTCGTCAGAAACATCTACCTCTTCCCATTTCTGAATGAGCAAGGTAGCGTGAGGAGCAATAGTGCCTGGTGCCCCGCCCGAGATAGCGATAGTGACCTCATCGGCGATTGCCTCCGGCGTTGTATTTCGTAGCCGTGCGAGGAGTTCTCTAACTTTTAGGTCCGCCAATAGACGACCGTAGTCGTTTGGAAGTCCACTACCTTCGGACTTCCCGATAACTGCAACAACGTTGAATGGATCAATGTCACGCTCTTGAAATGCTTTTTCTATAAAGCTGACATCCGAAGGGTTACTCATCGGACAGACAATTAAATCTACTATCGGTCTCATAGGTGTTTGCCTCAACTCAATATCTCCTTTATTACGTGGTTTCCCTAAATAATTTGCCACATGGTCTTTACTACTCTTCTTTGACATCAACTAACACTATCGAGTTCCTGCCAACCGCAACCAAGCTCTTCAAGAACAGAGGCAAAGGCCAGTACCTGCGACTCATGCCACGGCTTGCCGACAATCTGGACGGATATCGGAGTTCCCTTACGAGATTTAGCGATCGGCATCGACAACACTGGAGCTCCAATAAGCGATACAGCTCTACAGTGAGCCATGAGATCAAAGCCAGAAACTTCGAGCGATCCAATCGTCGCCTTGTTGTCGTGGTTCATACAAGTAGCCCCAGCGACAGGAAGAACACAGATAGGATAGCTCTCAAGGATTTGCAGTGCCTCACTGCGCCTATACATAGCTCTCTCGTAAGCGTCCGCATATCCATCTCGCGATGGAATAGGTCTGTCCAAAATTGAGCGAAGGCCTTCCGACAACATCTCTTCCCTTCCTCTGGCCAGCTGGCGAATCTCGCCAAGGTCGTCGTAGCTTCTTAGATCATCAAATGCTTCACGAGCACCCTTGAACATATCGTGCACACCAACGACGCGCACACCAGCTTCTTCCAACAAGCTCGCCAACTTCGAAAGGGCATCGACTATCTCTGAGTCCACCGGAGCTATGAAGACTCCATCACTCCATGCAACTTTAAGTCCTCTCATCTCTAAGTTTTGTCCAAGAACTTCAGATACTGGTACCGACGTCGGATCAGAGAAGTAGTAGCCGCTAGCATTTGTAACAGCCAGACCTAGATCGGCAACAGATCTCGCGAGGAAACCTGGCACTTGCAGAGCTGACTGAAGAGAGGGTCTTGAGTAGATTGACTCTCCATCTAATCCGCTTTTACCCGCACCCACTATCTGACCCATCGATGGAACTCTGCCAGGAGTCGGACGGATTCCGAGAACACCTGTACACTGTGCCGGCCACCTTATCGACCCGCCATAGTCGCTACCAATCCCTAGAAGGCTCGTACCAACAGCTACACTGCTCGCCTCGCCGCCACTTGAGCCTCCCGGAGAAAGCACCGGATTCAAGGGGTTGTAAGTTCGACCAAAAAGATCGTTTGAAGTACCTACGCCAAACGCAAACTCCGGACAGTTGGTTTTCCCTATCACAAAGCCACCACCATCTTCTAAGCGTCGAACGACCGGAGCGTCAACCTGGGCGACGTTGTCTTGGAGTAACAGAGATCCTCCAGTTAGATGAAGGTCTTTCACTGCAATGATGTCCTTGACACTGATGGGAACACCGTATAGAGGCAACTCGGAATAACGTCGTGCATCCCCGCTGTCCTGTCCGATCCGACGCTCTATCCTCTTCGGATCGGACGCTTCAACAATAGCGTTCAAATCTCTATTACGACTTAGAAGATCCTCCTGGTAATCAATCACCTCACGAAAGCTAACTTCATCACGGTTGAGTGCATCTCTGAGCTCAGTAGCGGTTTTAGGGAACTGCGAATCTCTAGTCAAAACATCACCCAAATAGCGCTATCGTCTCAGAGATACCGTACACAAGTGCGATCACAGACAAGACCAACGCGGCTACTAAGCGGAGCCAGTTTTCACGTAGACGCAGAGCAAGGTGTGCCCCAAGGCGAGCACCTGGTATGGTACCTATAGTAAGGAGAACAGCGACGGACCAGTTAATATCACCTATAAATGAGTGGGTAACTATGCTTGGAATCGCCAAGACTCCTATGCACACCAACGATGTCGCAGTGGCTTGGAGAAGTGGAAGACGAAGTCTGTTTGCAAAAAGTGGAACAAGGACGACGCCCCCTCCAAGCCCCAACATTCCAGATATTAGGCCGGCCAACACCCCCGTACTTGATAGTACTAAGATCGAACGGAGGCTCATCCTTGCCCTTATCGCCGTTGAAGTGCTGGAACTACTTATCGATGATGAGGCCGCTACCAAAGAGTCTCCTTCGATACCAGGCGACGGCGGATCGGCCGTGTGACTCTTGTAAGTGGCAATGTCGTCTTGGTGAACATCGATATGTCTCTTGTTTTTAGGCAAAGCTAATCGAGCCGCGTTTGTTAGTAAAATCGCCGCGGTCACAATCATAAGAATATGTCCATTACCTGGTATTTTATGAGAATACACACTTCCCAGCACTGCAGCGATGATACCGGTAGGTGCCACAATGGCAACGATATCGTAGCGTACAAGTTTGCGCCCTCGGTAACCGTACATTCCCGTAATTACTCCAGGAAGAACTGATGGTAGAGTAGTTCCAATCGCGTAGATAGCGGAAACTCCCATCACTCTAATTGATGGTGTTGATAGCGCTCCACCACCAACTCCAAAGACTGCAGACATAACTCCGGCGCCTACACCTATAACGATATAGATAAGAGCAGATAGGTAGTTGTCCATCTAGATAGCAAATCTCTTTCGAAATAACCTCTCAGCTGAACTTACAACCGAATACAAAGTCAGAGAAACGACGACGATCGCTACTATCGAAGCCCAAAGATTCGCGAAGTTACTTCCGACCACATCATAGGCCATGATGTGTCCGATACCACTTCCAGCTACAAGCCATTCAGCAAGGACAGCCCCTAAAATAGCGCCGGGCATCGATATCTTTGCTGCAGTGAATACTGCTGGTAAGCCATAAAAAAGCCGTACCTTTATAAGTGCATCAAAGTTGCTACCCCCCGAGCACGTTACAATATTCAATGCAGCAGTTGGCAACTTTTTCAAACCGTCAACGATCGTCACTAGCGTTGGAACGAGCGTCACTAACGCTGATATAGCCGTAATACCGACCAGACCACGCCCGAGCAACAATGCTATCAAAGGCGTCATTGCAACTAGTGGCACTGATCTCGCTACCAACACTAGCGGCATGACAGCCTTCGTGATCGTGGACGAGCTAGACATTAAAATTGCACCACTGATCGCAAGGATGCTTCCAACAAGCCAGCCCATGCCCGCGTGAAATAAAGTTGTACTCAATGACGAAAGCACGCTGGTCAAATTCGAAGACGCCTGTGGGCCAACAAACAGATACGTCCATACCGCCTGCGGGGTTTTCAGGAAGTAACTCCCAAGCCCACTTACAGTTACAACGCCATACCAGACTCCAAGAGCTATCGCAATCTGCAGCATGAACTTCCCTAGAAACGTCAACGGCTTTGAACCTATATTCGAGTTCGGACTCTCAGAGAGGTCGCTTTGGTTATCTGTTTCTACAGATGTCCACGCTCCGAATATCTTTGCTAAGCCAGCTGTCCCTGCGTATGCAAGGCCCGAGACCAAAGTAGTAACCAGAGCAATGGCCCAAGTTCGGCTAACTGAAAGTTGTTCTTGAGCTTGCAGCATGATCACCCCCAGACCATTTTGTCCACCAAAATAATCACCGATTACAGCCCCAAGTATCGCTGCTGGAGCAGAGATGCATAGTCCGGTTGTCAACGCAGGAATAGATGCTCTAATTCGTACCCGCCTCAACATATCCCATTTACCCCCACCAAAGACACTTGTCAGCTCTAGGCTCGTCTTGGATGCGGATCTCAAGCCAGCTACAGCCGCTATTAAAGTAACGAAAAAGACCGAAAGTGCCGACATCGTCACCTTAGCTGAGAAAGGGTCTTGGATGATAAATAGTATTGGACCGATAGCCACCGTTGGCACGGCATAGGTCATCACACCCAAAGACAGAAGCGCCGCCTCCAACCTAGGAAATACAAGACACAGTGCCGCGAGTAAGATCGCAATACCGTTGCCAATGAGCCAACCAAGACTCGCCTCAGAGAGAGTTCTCGCGAGGTCAGAGATATAAAATCCGTCCCTCCACGCCGTAGCTAAAACGTTCGAAGGTGCTGGAACTACAAACCTACCTTTGAACACAGTTACTGCGAGCAGTTCCCATAGGGCTAAAAAGACTACAAAGACAATCGCAGATTCCTTCCGACGTCCAAAAAACGAGAGAACGTTCTTTGAAGAAAATGCTTCTCCAGCCTGAGTTGACAAAGTCATTGAGCCTCTCCTTGAACTGGAGTCTCGTCAAATAACAGTGAACTTAAATAGTCACACGTCCTATGGAACTCTGATGTGTGCATAAGTTCCACCTTTCGCGGTCTTGCAAATGGAACCTCTACCTCTTTTAATACCTGTCCGGGTCGGCTGCTTAGGACTACAACGTTGTCGGCGAGAAAAACTGCTTCACTAATCGAGTGCGTCACCAACAGAGTCGTTGGTGAGTGCTCTCCCCAGATTCTTTGAAGTTCAACGTTCATCTTGTGTCGAGTCATCTCATCAAGTGCACCGAAGGGTTCGTCGAGCAGTAAAACTCGCGGACGGACCGCAAGAGCCCGTGCAATTGCAACCCGTTGCCTCATTCCTCCCGATAGTTCTGAGGGACGCGCTTTTTCAAAACCCTTCAACCCGACAAGGTTTATTAGATCTGATACCGCCGTTTTATCAAATGGTTTTTTGGCGATCTCAAGAGGAAACCGAATATTCGCCTCAACAGACTTCCACGGGAGCAAGGCAGACTCCTGAAACGCCACTCCAAGATGATGAGCCAACCTGGCTTCCCGAGGGTGTTCTCCGTGGACCAAGATGCTTCCAGAAGATGGGCTATCAAGATCGGCTATCATACGTAAGATAGTTGATTTTCCACATCCAGACGGTCCCAGGAGAGCAGTAAAACTTCCCTTTCTAGCGTGAATCGACACGTCTTTTAGCGCGTCAACTTGACCGTTACGAGTCTTGTAGCTCTTTGAGACACGATTGATGTCGAGTCCTCCATGACCTGTAACTTGGTCCGCTGTCTCCTCATAGTTTCCGTTCATCTCACCCGGTATCTGAGTCCTCACGCCTTATTTCCTCCGTGGTAGATGGCATCTAGTATCTCATTAGTGAACATCGATGGCTTCGCGTCTACATTTCCAATTGCTAGCGACCGAATAGTTCCATCAATAACCTCAGGTGTCATCCAAAACAAACCGTGTTTGGCAGTGGTCGAATCTGCAACGAACTGGTTCTGCTCTTGTGCGTCAAGTTTCTGCTGTTCGAGATTTAGCTTCAGACTTTTCCCAAAGACGTTCACTGCGAGAGCTGCAGCCTCGTCAGGATTCGCAATAACATCGCTCCATCCGCGAGATTCACCCGTCATGACACCAATAATCTGTTTTCTCAACTTAGCATCGCTAAGGTTAGACGCCTTACAGATGTATATATCGTCGACCATTGGATAGTTAAAGTCATTAAGCAAAAATGCATAGGTAGGAACGCCCTTTAGTCTCAATACGATCGGTTCATTCGTATAAAACGCCACGAGCCCATCGATCTCACCTGTCGCTAAAGGCGTGGGGTCGAAACCGACCGTAACAACATCTATCTCGCTAGCTGAGATGTTGTTAGCCTTCAAGAACGATGTCCATATAGGTTCATTCGAGGCGCTAACACCGATCTTCTTCCCGATCATCTCTTGTGGGTTGCGAATGGGCGCGCTGGCCCTCGACGCTATACAGGTGGGACTCTTTTGAAAACCTGCTCCAATTATCTTTAGGTCAGCTCCATTTATGATGGCCTGTACCGCCTCAGCGGTATGAGTAATTCCGACCAAAGCTCTGCCTGATTGAACTATCGGCTCAGGAGCTAGATTCGGCCCGCCCGGTAACAGTGTAACGTTTACTCCGGCATCTTTGTAGTATCCTTTCACCTCGGCGAAGAAGCTTCCAGCAAATTGAACATTTTCCAAGTAGACGAGTTGTAAGTTCACGTTCGGTAATGCGCTCGAACTAGAGGCCGCGGCACTAGAAGAACTGGAAGCACTTGCACCGGATCCACAAGCAGCAAGAATTTCTGGTATCGCTCCCGCTAATGCGACCGCTCCAGCTAGTTTCACCCCTCGCCCAAGAAGTTGTCGCCGAGACATCGGTTCGCGAAGTAACGGAGGTGTCGTCTGTCTTACGTTTGAAAAAAAGCGTTCTCTACTGCTAGTATCAGCGTTGGTCCCTGATGATACACCGTTGATCTTCGAATCTTCTTTTTCGCCTTCAGTCCTTGGATCCGCCAACAGACTCTCCTCCTCATTTCGTCTTTTGTCTACAATTATCGTAATTAATGCGAGTTTCAAACATATTTCCTCAATTTAACGTGACTGTTAACAGCAAAACTCGTACGGCCAAGGGTTGGCAAGTTTGAACGGATCATCAACCACCACAAATTAAGTATCTCGTGGAATCTCCACAGTATTGAAACGCATCAGCAACTAAAGGCTGACCTTCGGCTCGCTCGGGAATGGGAGATTGTGAGCGTGAAGGATTGAGCTTTCCCCCGGCAGACGGGAGCGATTCGTGAAACGGCGACATGTGCAAAGTGTAAAGAGTCGTCCTACCACCTGGAGGTATCTGCGGCAAGAGGTTTATCTGTCAATGATAGGTGATCCTTTTGTAGACACCCCCCGATCTCTTGCTTAGTCCATCATCCGAAGCCTTTGGATGTGACTCTCTTGGGCGGCACTAACGGACTAGAGGTGGCATTATGTCCCGCTTGGCCAAACGAAAAGCTCCGAGGATACTGCCTGGGTTCACCGATCACGGTCCAACGAAAGTACGGTAAGGCGAGGTGTCCTTGTGTCGTGGCTGACTCCACGAAAGTCCTGCGCTTTCCTATGGCGTCGCGGGCCGAACCAAGATACTCGCCTTGGTTCCCGAGGAGGTCGACGAGGTGGCCCGCTACAATTTCGATGTGGAGCTCTTTCATCTCCTCCTTCATGCCGGATTATCCCGGCACTTTCGGTAAGGTCAGACCAAAAGTCACTCGCTAACAACGGCCTGATAGTCTGCCGATCTCCTTGTTCTCGATAGTCGACTGCCCGGCAACGGCACCTCCCTGCGCGTAGACAAACTGACGGTCGGGAGGCGATGCGGTACCGGATATGGGTGGCTTCTGGAGTATCAACGACTCGTGCGATCTTCAACTCGATCCTCTCTAGCAATACTTCAAATAGCCTGCGCCCGCGGCCAAAAAAAGCACTGGAACCAGATGAATCTTCAGCTCGTCGAGGCCACTCGCCTCAAGCGCCGTCTGCGCTGTGTAAGCGCCATAAAATAGGACGCTGCGGTCACCTGCGGCGGCCTTCCGCCTGCATCATTGCGCTTACGATGCCGTTCGTTACGTACGTCACCAGTGGGTACTCGGTAGCCGCCGACCTTGGCCGTCGATGACTGTGGACAAAGATTTGTAGGCCATCGTGGTGGTCGCCACCCCAGTGATCGGTCTGTTCCACAGTGTTGCTTCCGGAGAGGACAGCACCGGTTTCTTTGACTTCGTCAAGAAACCGGTTTGCTGACCTTTGCCGCATCAGTGACCATCTCGTTCGGCCCAAAGTCTGCTGCGAAGCCGTACCACTTGTGCAGTCTCTTGAAGTCGTCACCGCCCGGGTTGCCGACTTGGTCATTTGGCCAGCGATCTACCCATCAAGCGATATCGACACATAGAGGACGGATCTAGACACAAGCGCTCTCCCAGTCAGTCCGTGAGGAGCTGTTCAAGCTTGTCGAGCTGCTCCGATCAGCCTTGCTCGGCACCGGCCATCGCTTGCGCGGGCGGCATCGGCTCGAAGTAGGCCTGTCGAACGGTGAGTGCCGTTCCCCCTTCACACGCCTCAAAAGTCACCTCAATGAGCGTTGCGAAGAGCTCACCCTGCTCGTCGTTAACGGCGCGACCGCTCATGACCAGACGACGCGGACGATCGATCTCGTAATACTCACCACTCATATAGTGGGAGAACTGAGCCTCGGCAGGGATGGATCCCGGCCATTCCATCTCGAGTCGGAATTTACCCCCAACACGAAGGTCCACCTCTGCAGCAGGGCAAGTGAAGCCAATCGGCCACCACCATTTTGTGAGCTTGTCCGGCTCGGTGAAGGCGTCAAAGACACTCTCTGGCGAAGACTTTAGGGTACACTCGACGACGAGCTGTTTGACCGCAGGCACAGATCGGACGTCTACAGCGGCACGGATCTCAGGCATCAGGTACCTCCATAACTGATTCGGGTTGGGTAACAAGATGGGCTTCGAGACGATCGAGGTGGACGGATGACTTCGCGTGCGCACGACAGAGCCAGTAGTCCGCTGGGGTCAAGCCATCGAGCTGAAGTCGCGCTAGGCGGCGCTGGGCGGCGCGAGTCCGGCAGATCAGACCGACCCGCTCCAGCACTTTGATGTGCTTGGTGTTAACGGACTGCGTCAGAGCAGAACCCTTTGCAAGTTCGACCACAGCATCGCCATATGAGAGGCGCTCGAAGATCGCCCGGCGGGTGGAGTCTGCAAGCCCGAAAGGGAGCGGCTTAATTGGTTGTTAGTAACCATTATCTACAACTTATAGAATCAGATGGTAAAAGTCAACTATCGATTGAGTTTTCCCATCTCAGCGTTCCAGAAGAAATCACGCTGGCGTTGCTTGATGTCCGCGTCGTGAGATTTGTCGAAAAGATCCGCGAGGTGGCCGACGACTAGGACTCGTCCCAAAGCCTCGCCTGGCAGAGTAAAGTCCAACCCCACGCTCGACCAGGTCAACCCTCCCTAAAAGGCGTCCTCGCAATAGCTACCATGATTTACGGCACGTTCGGAACGGCACGTAC
>JAJYHJ010000171.1 GCA_021784785.1 Actinomycetes bacterium
TGATTTGGTCTTAGTCCGAACTTACGATGGATTCTGACTCCAGTACCTCCTACCAACTGGGTGTATGGGTAGTTTGGGGCTAAAAGTGTAGACACGAGTGGCTTGACAGATTCATTTGGGTATGATAGTATTACCTCGTGAAACGCTTTAGCGGAGCTATGCATGTTGCCACCACACGTCGCCAGCATAAGGACAAGATCTATGAGACCCATCTCCTTAGGCGCTCCTACCGTGAGGATGGCAAAGTCAAGAACGAAACGTTAGCCAACCTCTCCTATCTCCCTGCAGAGACAATTCAGGTGATCCGGGAGTCCTTGGCTGGCAAACACCATGTGGTGGCAGAAGAAGTCTTTGAGATCAAGCGAACTCTGCCTCATGGTCACGTAGCGGCAGTTGCTTCTATGGCAGAGAAACTAAAGCTCACATCCCTGCTTGGTCCTGCCTGTCGCGAGCGTGACGTCATCTATGCCCTCATCATCGCAAGAGCCATTCGTCCTGGCTCTAAGCTTTCAACATCTCGGTGGTTCAAAGACTCTACCTTGGGGGTTGATCTCTCAGTTGTGGGTATCTCAACCGATGAGATCTATCACGCTATGGACTGGTTGTATGAGCGTCAAGGCACCATCGAGGCCAACTTGGCCAAACGTCACCTTCACCAGGGCTCACGGGTGCTCTATGATCTCTCCTCCTCCTCGATGGAGGGCACACATTGCCCTCTGGCTGCCTATAGCTACTCCCGAGATCACAAGCGAGGCAAGACCCAGATCGAGTACGGTCTCATGACCGACGTTGACGGTCGACCGATCTCAATTGAGGTCTTTAGTGGTAATACCGGAGACCCAACTGCCTTTGTGAGTGCACTTAGGACCACCCAAGACCGCTTTGGGTTAGAAGAGCTCATCATGGTGGGAGATCGAGGAATGATCACCCGTGCCCGTATCGAGGCGATGCGGGGTCTCAAAGGGGCAAAGTGGATCACCTGCTTGAGATCACCCCAGGTTCGAACTCTGATGAGCGAGGGAGCTCTTCAGCTTGGACTCTTTGATGAGACGAACCTGGCGACGATCACTCATCCTGAGTATCCAAATGAGCGTCTCATCGCGTGTCGTAACCCAGACCTTGCACGTCTTAGGGCTCGAAAGCGTGAAGAGCTTCTGGTGGCGACCGAGAAGGAGCTCGAACGTATTCAGGCAGCCGCTCTTGCTCAGGGGAGTAAGCATCCGATTGCCCTCAAGGTCGGACGAGTCCTCAACCGACATAAGATGGCCAAGCACTTTGTCCTTGAGTTCCAAGATGAGAGCTTCACCTTTGCTCGAAATGTCGACTCAATCGAGGCCGAGGCCGCACTTGATGGGATCTATGTGATACGCACCTCGGTGACTCAAGAAGAACTCGACGATGCCAAGGCCGTCGAGGCCTACAAGGGACTCAGTGTCGTCGAGCGCAACTTCCGGAACTTGAAGGTGATCGACCTTGATCTGCGTCCTATCTATCACTACAGTGAGAATCGGGTCAGGGCCCATGTGTTTCTTAGCATGCTTGCCCTCTATGTCACCTGGCACATGAGAGAGGTTCTTGCGCCGCTCATGTTTCGTGATGAGGAGATTCCAGAGCGCCAAGATCCGGTTACGCCCGCACTTCGCTCAGATGCCGCCCGTGCCAAAGACGCTACCAAACTAAGCCCCGATGGCGAGGTCATCCACAGCTTTGCTACCTTGCTTGCCCACCTTGGAACACTCACCAGAAACACGGTTGAGTTCGGTCAAGGGGTCCAGATCGAACAGCTCTCAACTCCAACCCCTCTACAACGCCGCGTCTTTGAACTCATTGGTTCAGTGATTCCAATCACCATTGGAGGCAAGTCGACAGAACGAAAACACTGATCTATGACAAAGTACCTAGCAGAAGGTGCTATTGGTCGCTCGGTCAGACGTAAGTTCAGCTTAGTATGCTCTCAAGCACTTTCAGCCCCCAGTCATTGAGAAGACCGTCGTGTATGGCATATGCACGAACTGGCCTGATCTCACGAAGGTACGCGATTAGGTCGAGTGCAGTCATCCATGGCGCCTGAACTGGAGCCAAGAGCGTAGGGGCATCGAGAATGGTTAGTGCATCTCCGGGATGGAAGACTTCGTCATCAACTACAAAACCAATGTTATCAACAGGTGGGAAATCAGGATGGCTAAGGTGGTGCTTCTCTCCAACCACGGATACCTCGAATCCGGCAGCGGAGAATGTATCTCCATTATTCACTTCATGCAGCCGGTCTGAGAGTTGAGCTAGATGTCTCGCTACCCCGCGACATGTATAAATGTCCAAGGTCGGATTCCGGGCAGCAGCAGTAAATAGGCGGTCTGCTTCGAAGTGATCAAAATGCTCATGGGTGATTAGGACCGCTTCTGCACTGTTTAGGATTTCCGATTCATTTGTCATCGCTCCGGGATCGACGACTAGGACTCTGCTGAACAACCCACCCCCAAAATGAGGAGAAAATGAGAGGGGGTTCCTGGGGGTGCTTGAAGGGTTTTCCCAGTTCAAGTAGACTCTTTCTATGTTAGGTACCGAATCTCCCCAGGCCCATCTCACTGCCACCGCCGCCTTCTGTTCAACGTTGTTAGAGCCTGGTTCGCTCTATCATTTCCTGGCTGAGCACCGCAGAGAGATCTTTGCCGATGCCAAGTGTTTGCCCACCTCTATCCCTCCGGTACCGGGAGGCCCTCGATCCCAGCCTCACGGATCGCCTCGGTCATGGTCCTACAGACCTTGGAGGGACTCTCTGATCGAGAGGCCTTGGACCAGGTCCGCTATAACCTGCGCTGGAAGCTTGCGCTCGGTCTTGACCTTGAGGATCGGGGCGTTGACCCCTCGGTGCTGACCTACTGGAGAAACCGCATCAAGAATTCAACGACTCCTACGCTCATCTTTGATCTGGCCCGGGAGCTTATCAATGAGACCAAGATCTTAAATCACCACACTAAGCGGATCCTTGACTCAACGGTTCTCGTCGATGCCGTCATCACCCAGGACACCATGACCCAGATCGTGGCTCAAATCAAGCGGGTTAGAAAGCTCATCCCAGCACTCGCCTCAGTTCCCCTCTCGGATGAGATCGACTATTCACGGACAAAGCCCGCCATTGACTATGCAGACGAGGATCGTATCAATGAGACCCTCTCCATCTTGGTTCGTGATGCGAAGACACTCATTGATCGAGCCAGGGCGCTTGGGTACCTCGGCGATGATGAGGACCAGACTTCGGACTCTCCCCTTGGGGACCAACAACTCGGCGCCCTTGGCCTCCTTGGGGTCGTGGCCCATCAAGACGTCGAGCTCGTTGACGAGGAGAGAGGAGCCTATCGTCTCACCAGAGGAGTCGCCAAGGACCGAGTGATCTCCACGGTAGATCCCGAGTCTCGCCATGTCCATAAATCCAGGAAGAACTACTCCGACGGCTACAAGGGCCACATCGCGATCGATGCCGATACCGAGATCATCACCAGTGCAACCCTCACCAAGGGTAACGCCTCTGATGCCGAGGTTGCCAAGGAGCTCCTGGAGCTGGAGCATGAATCGGTGCGTGTCTATGGAGATAGCGGGTACTCCTCCATGGATCTGTCCCGGCACCTAGCAGAGAAGAGCCATAGCGAGGTCATCAAGCCCCGACCCCTCACCATGGCGGTACCCGATGGCTATAGCGTCGATGACTTCGTGGTCACCGAAGCAACCAACGACACACCCGCCAGGGTCACCTGTCCAGCGGGTCACACGGTCATGATCTCAGCCAAGGGGAGAGCCTCCTTTACCAAGTACTGTGGGACCTGCCCACTACGGGATCGCTGTACTCGTTCCAAGCGAGGACGAGTGATGACCTTTGGCCCGAATCATGCCTATGGTAGGGCTCAACGTGAGCGTTGGGGGACCGAGGAGACCCAAACTGCCTACCGAGCGATTCGTCCAGGCATAGAGCGGATCCATGCCCAGATGAAACGCAAACTCAACGGTTCAAAGCTCCGGTATCGGGGGATTGCTAAGAACACGATGCACTATCTCCTCCTTGGAACGGTCTGGAACTTGAAAGTACTCCTTCGAAACAACCTCACCAGATAGAACGGGAACTGGGTGATCGCGAGTTAAGACCAACCCTCCTCCCTTACCCCTCCCAATGGAGAGATAAGGGAGGAGGGGAAAGCAAGGAACCGAGAACCGGACAGGACTATGGGAGACCACGGCCCACCCTCCGGTTGTGCGAGTAGGGGTAGTTCAGCAGAGTCCTAGGCTTCGAGAGTCTTTCTCTAGCCGAACGCAGGCATGTCCAAACTTCGTAAGTTTCATGTTGGTGATTCTATAGTCATAACACATCATCACAAGGGGAACGTATCCCATTGGCCAAAGGTCGGCTACGTGGATGATTGCGATTTGATGAAGAGTTTTAGAAGGATCCTGCCTCCTACTGTGTTATGTTAGCGAAAGCTTTGGTCAGAATCTACATTGTTCCGAGTTGTGGTGAACGATTCTATTCCCAGCTGGGCGGAATGATTCCCATTCTTCCTTTCTGGAAGTCTTCGACAGCTTCCATGATCTCTTCTTTGGTGTTCATTACAAACGGACCATAGTGTACGACAGGCTCGCCGATTGCACGGCCTCCCAAAAGAAGCAGTTCTACAGTCTGAGTAGGTGAACTCTGCATATCTTTGCTTCGAAGTAATATTGCATCACCCGGGCTGAAGTCAACAAGTTGATGGGCTCTAAAAGGTGCCATCTCGATGCCAGCCCAACCCTCACCATCTAAAACGTAGGCGAGCGCATTATAGGTAGGTTCCCAATCAAGCTTGAGTTCGGAACCGGGATACATTGTGACGTGTGCATAAGTAATCGGAGTATGAGTTGAACCTGCTCCATGATGTCCTGAGATTTCACCAGCTATGAGGCGAATCAGCGAGGTTCCGTCGTGGTTTGTTAGAAGCGTGAGAGCGGACTTCTCAATAGCTTGGTATCTAGGGGGAGAGAGTTTTAGAGTTTTTGGGAGATTTACCCAGAGCTGTACTCCGTGAGACAGTCCGCCCTTCCCAAGGATTTTCTCTGATGGAAGTTCATCGTGTAGGATTCCAGCTCCGGCTGTCATCCACTGAGTGTCTCCTTCTCTGATGATACCCCCGCAGCCATTGGAGTCGCGATGCACCATCTCCCCATCTGTTAGATAAGTAACGGTTTCAAACCCGCGATGTGGATGCCAAGGAGCTCCTTTAGCCTCTCTCGGCTCGTACGTCACTGGACCCATCTGATCAAGAAAGATAAAAGGGTCTGTTCTTTGCATTGTGGAACCAAAAAAACCTCTCCATACTTCGAACCCTGCTCCTTCTATGCCATGGGGAGCTGTCGAGATTTGAAAGACTGGACGAACGCTTTTATCAGCTTTTGGCTCTGGTACTCTTGGAAGAAGCAAGAGATTATCTACGGTTGCTGAAGGCATACTCTTCTCATTTCTAGACTTCTAGCATAAATTGAAAGACTTCTCCTGACTCAAGCATTCGAATGGGTGGTTTTATTCCACTTGGAGTACCCCAGATAGGGTTTATATTAGGGCAGGTTTCTTGGAAAGGAGCTCGGAGTATAGATCTTGTTCTCTGTCATGGCAGGTGAGGAGGATAATCTGACGGTTCTGACGTGCTGAGATCTCGCTAAGCGCTTCGAGAGCAGCCTTAGCTCTTGATCTATCGAAGTTAACCAATACGTCGTCAAGGACGATTGGATAGTTGTGAGTACCTTGGCCATGGACGATAATGTATCCGATTCTTATGGCTAAGGACAGCTCCTCTAGTGTTCCTGTAGAGAGCTGACTTAATGAACGACGTTCCTTAGTGTCTCTTAGTTCAACAAAGATGCCGCCTTCGGATGGGTCCCTTGTACCTACCATCTGGTAACGACCGTGTGTAATCAGTTGGAAGAT
The DNA here is from genome assembly GCA_021784785.1 of Actinomycetes bacterium. Lineage (GTDB taxonomy): Bacteria > Actinomycetota > Acidimicrobiia > Acidimicrobiales > Acidimicrobiaceae > Ferrithrix. The sequence goes on from JAJYHJ010000171.1 coordinate 5,948, forward strand.
GGTAGATGCTTCTTCTAGAACTGCTGGTCGTGTGGTCCGTTCTCGAAACTCCCTGACTTCTTGGACTAATCGTTTGACTGCCTCGGTTACCACATACTGGCGAATATGAGAGTGTAGCTGCTCGGTCTTTGCGTTTAGGCGTGATTCGGTGACGATTGGGGAGTTTTCCTCCGCTTCTCGTATGAGTTGGTTGAGCTCACCAAAACGATTCTGGGAGAGCTCTAGCTTTGCGAGAAGGGACTCTCTATCAACGGCTAGTTGATCTAAAGCTACATTTAATTCTTCTTTGGAAAGTTTCGCCAGCTCCTCTAAAGCCGTGGGAGAAAAGGTGTTCTCCACCTCTTTTTGGCGTTGCTGAGAGATTGTGAGTCTGCTTTCATACTCGGCAAGAGTCCTAGAGGTGTTGCGAAGAGTCTCTGTAATCGCATCTATTGATTCCAGTTTATCGAGTTCCAGCTCTACTTCTAGACGTGCTAGAGAGAGTCTTGCGCGGTCTCTTTTTGTGTGGAGTTGAGCGACGCGAGACTCCATTTCACGCTCTAATATCTGCCGTTTTTCAGTGGCCTCTTTGACCTTTGCGACTGCGTTTTCGTGCCTGCGGAGAACCTCATCTACCTTATCAGCGGCGTAAGAGAGAGATAGCTCTTCATTGGAGTCTATTGAGAGTCCTAAGGTTTGTGCAAGCTGGACAACGCCTTCGAGATGCTTGTTAACCTCGTCCAACAAGGCAATGTGCTCTTTCAATGCTTTGTCAGTGCTTCTAAGTGTCTGAAGAAGCTCAAGACACTCTGCTGCCGTTTCAAAAGGAGCATCTATCTCGATGCCACAGGACTTAAAGGTTGAACCGATGTACTCCTGAATGCGATCTAAGTACTCTTTCCCTTGTGTCACCTCTTTAGAGGCATCACAGCGGCGTTCTTTTTTCTCTTTGACTTTGCTAATCTGGTTGTCTAGATCTCTGAGATCTTCTCTAAGCGAGCTTCGTTTGTGCTCAATCTCTATCGAGCTTAGAGTTTTAGTAGCGTAACGCTTTGTTAGCTGTTCTTCGAGAGTTTTGTATTCACTATAGGTCTCGGTGGTGTTACGGGCTCGGTAACTAACCACAACTAGATATGACGCGAGAAAGGTCGCCAACAGGGATGTTAAATCTATTGACAGATCGTGGCTAGTTAGGGCGAGGATAACGGTAGCTACAAGTAGGACCATGAGTAGGATTAGTAAAATATTTGGAAAGATGAAGCGGGAGAGATTAGTGTCTTGGCCTTGTTTTAGGCGAATAAAGGAGTCTAACGTTTCCAGCTCGGACCTCTTGTATTCGATCTCACCTTGAAGGTGCTCAATGGAGGTGAAGGTATCGCTTTCACTGCCAAGAGAGTCAATTTCCCGCTGGGCTTCTCTCAGTTTTGCCGACTCTATCTGGGCATGACCTACCGAGTCTAGGATGCTCTTTTTTACCTGCAAAGTATAGATCTCATCCGTGAGACCGATTAGCTGACTTTCGTTCATCCCTAGTTTTTTTTGAAGATCTTGCTTCTTGGACATGTATTCGCCGATTTTGTCTTGATAGTGCTTGGCTTTATCGAACAGAAGCTGTACTCGAGCGTCCTTTAGTTGTTGATAATGGAGAAGGTCTAGTGAATTGACTAAGTCAGAGCGGTACTTATCAAGATCATCATCGAATTCTTGCTTGCGATTTAAGGTTTGTTCTAGTTCTCTTTGAGATGATTTTAATTCTTCAAGGGTTCGAACGATGTTTTCAACCTCCAAGTACGAATTTGGAAGCGTGGCAAATGGTATCTGTTGGCGGAGGTGAAAGAGTTCGATATTCAAGGTGCTTATCTCTAGGAGTCGGTTGTAGCCTTGGATCTTCGTCTCATAGTCCTTTATTGCCTCTTTTGTAGTTGCTATGTCGTGTGCTACTTTGGACTGCTCTAGGATCTCTTTTTCGTAGCTGCGTACCCGCTTTCTTTGAGAACCTAACTCCTTTTCGAACTCGCGTAGCTCTCGTATCTCTTTGTTGATCAGTGGAACTCTTGCGTTGGCGCTAGAGCTAAATAAAGCGTCCTTCTCCTTGTTTAGAGACTCGATAATTCGCTGGAGCGTTCTTCCCTCTTCAAAGTTTCCGAAGATGCTTAGTTGATAAAGGAAGTTTTGTAGCTCCTCGGAGGTCATCACGCCTAGCCCAGCAACCTCTTTGACATCGACGCAGTAGATCTTGGAGTAAATAGACGGATCTAACGCAGACCTTGCTAGTTCAAACTCTCTAGTTGCGAGCGACGAACCCGAGATTGAGGTGATCTCACTAGATTCATTGAATTCGACTTCAGCTATGCCTGACTCCATCTCCACTACTAGACGTCCAGGTGCGTGCCGATTGGATGGGGGGTGATCTTTTCGTCGTCGCCCAGGCGGAGCAGGCTGAACTAAAGATGAGGTCAAAAAGGTCCGTAGGGTCGACTTGCCCGCTTCATTGGGCCCATATATTAGGTCAATACCACCATCAAGGTTTAAATTTAAAGCCTTTGCATCCAATGTCTTGGTATGAACTTCGATTACCTTCATATAGGTTTTGCCTGTCCGTTGACTTGGAACTGTTCTTGAATCAACGCCTTCACGTGTAACTGTACCTCTTGGACTAACTCAGAAAACTTTAAATTGTCGCTGAGCAACTCTCTTGCGTACGCTCCAACTGGAGCAAAAGGGGTATCTATCAACTCTTCGAGACACTCGTAGATGAGCCGATTCTCAAGCTGAGGTTCACTAATCCTTAGCGATGCAAGTGACCCTGCGGCAGCGGTTGCGCTGTAGTGACTTTCGACGTCTTCGACTGGGTGTTCGAAACGTATCGAGGTTACGAAGATCGGTATCTCGCTACGAGCATCGCTAAGGTGATCGTTCAGTTCTTCAATTAGAGAGTCCTCGTCTACCCTTGTACCAAGATGATGTCCTACTAGAGTCACCCGAAGTATGACTGCTACTGTTTCTGTATCTAGATACTTAGAAACTATTAACCTCTCTGCCCTTGACGAAGTCGCGTCGGCAATCTCTGATAATGAGTTTGAATCATCTATGTCTACCCTGAGGTGATCGAAGACTACGGGCCCAAGTTGGACAAAAGCGGGAGTGACCTGTTGGTCTTTGTCTACCTGGACTTCGTAGCAACCCTTTAGCCCGAGTTCAGATGGTTTTGGCGAGAGTCCTTGCGAGTTCCCGCAATAAACAATATATGGATCAGTTGACACTACTTGGCGAGTGTGTATGTGTCCCAGTGCATAGTAGTCAAATCCCAAGGATCCAAGTTTTGTAGCTGTAGTAGGGGAGTACGGTTCATGATTTGGATCACCGCCGACAGATGCATGAAGCAAAGCAATGGAGAACCAGTTGTGTGATGGCCTTTCCAAAAATGCAGAGAGATCCTCGGTCTCTGATCTAGTTCCAAAGGAGATGCCGTGCACCTCTACGTTGTCGCCGTCCTTGGTGGAAAAGGCGACTCGTTCTGGGGTCCTTGGCGGAAAGATATAAACGTCTGTCAACCTTTGATCCTTAGGTACTAGCCCACCTTCGTCGACTGGGTCATGATTCCCTTGAACGATGAATACCTTGATGCCCTGTTCTGATAGTCTCCGAAGACCGTTTAGCAACCGGCTCCTTGCCCGAACTCCTCTAGATTTTCCGTCATAGATATCGCCAGCTAGCAGTATGAAGTCGACCTCATCGGTGATGGCTAAATCGATTAGGCGATCCCACGCCGTAAGAGAAGCATCTTTGAGCATCTCGGAGATCTTTGGATCCAAAATCTTTAGTCCCTCAAAGGGGGTATCAAGGTGGAGGTCGGATGCGTGAATAAACTTGAACGACACCCGTTTAGACCAACGTTTCGAAGTTTGTGTTTATCATAAAATTAAACCTAATATACAGCAGTTACAGCATTGCCAAAAATAGAGTTGGCGAATGAGGGCCGTGGATCTTTGAGAGTGTGAACTTCAGTGACAAGTACCTAACCTTGGCCGGAGATTGCAGAGTATGGTACTTTGGTTGTATCACTAGCTGGTGGGGGCGTGATGGTTACTGGAGTGCCGTCGTGGTAAAAGTCCATTGTGAGATCGACGTTTCCTACAGAGGTATCTACAGGAATATTAAGCTGTCGAATCCGTCCTGAAGAGTCAACCCATACATTGAAACTCAATACCGACGGGATGAGGCCTCCGGCACCCTTTATCGCCGTGGTGAGGTTTGAGGGTAACTTGTTTAGGTTATTCTTCAAGTTTACGTGTCCAGAGTATTCGAGGGTTTCTTTGCCCAAAATACTATGCTTGCCTAGTTGCTTTACAGTTCCACTTGTCTCTTTCAAGATGGAAGCAAACTGTAGTGGGTCGGCGCTTTGGCCGCCCAAGAACGGTCCAGTGCTTGACAGCCCTGACTTGGGTAAGGAGATCTCGTACCACTTTGAACTTGAGACGGCAGGGCTTTGTTGAGTTGGTGGTACGTGCAGATAGGCGACTCCGTTGTCGACTATTGTAGTTTCGGTTCCCCCAAGGGCGGGCGAGGTGATCTGCATTTCGAGGTTCGGGCCAGAGGAGGAGACTTGTTCCACACCGGTAGCCTTTACAACAAGGTTCTGACCTTGAGACGAGACATTTTCAGTTAATGAGAAGTGAAAAGAGGTCAGGTTGTCTGTATTACTAGCGTAGTTTTGTAGAGAGGCTGCATCTGTAGGTCCGATACTCGCAGTGCTAGACCCACACGCTCCTAGGAGAACTCCTCCTACAGTTGTGAGAAGTGCCAGTACTCTTATGGAGGGAGTCAAGAAAGTTCTCCGATCTTTAGTTCTATGTAAACATCATAGGCCCTAGCTAGCGAGTGACTCAAGGGTTTTGCTTGATGTAAAGTCAGCCTGAATTTAATCAAGAGATTTCTCATAAGAGTTGCTTGAGAAGTAGATGTGAGACTTAACTGTTCAAGCTGGACTTATGAAATCCCAACTACTCTAGTCTTTGATGTTTGCAAACATAGTTGCCTGTGAACTGGCAGTGGCGAGCTAGAGAGTGTGGATCTTTGCTTCGGTTGCTGGGTTTAATCTAGTTGACCTCGTACTGCTCGCCCTTATTGCATACTCAATTGTGCGAGGCGTGAAAACTGGCGCTGCTATCCAACTAGGAGCGTACGGTGGCTTCTGGGTGGGTCTCATTGTTGGGGCTCTAGGAGCTCCAGTCTTTGGTCGACTCTTTGCACCTGGACTCGCTAGAACGATCGTGTCATTGGTGATTGTTTTTGGTACTGCATCTATCGTTGCTGGACTTGGTCGATACCTTGGTAGCACAGCCTCGAAGTCTCTAAGGCACATCAAACTTGGGCCAGTGGACTCGGTGTTAGGTGGAGGAATCTCAGCGGTTGCTTTGATGTTGGGAGTCTGGATATTTGCCGCTGTCGCGGTCAACTCTCCTTTTATGAGCCTATCATCTGAGGTGGCTGACTCTAGGGTCGTTGGTTTGATCGATAACGTGATGCCGCCGGCTCCTTCCGTTTTCGCTAGGCTCGATGCACTCATTGGTTCTGCCGGCTTTCCTTCCGTTTTCGCCTCTCTACCTCCCGCGCTTGCTGGCCCAGTGAGTATGCCAAACTCTCAAGTTGTACAAAGTACGGCGGCCAAGGTTGAAGCTTCGACGGTGAAGATCGAAGGAGTTGGATGCGGCAACATACTTGAAGGTTCTGGATTTGTGATAGCACCAGGTCTTGTGGTTACAAATGCTCACGTCGTTGCCGGTATCGCAAATCCAGTGGTTATCGATTCGACTGGAGATCATCCAGCAAAGGCAATCTGGTTTAATCCGAAGTTCGATTTAGCTGTACTATCGGCTCCAGGAGTAAATGACCCGGCTCTTCAAATCGACCCTTCTGAAGTTTCCAGGGGTAGTGAGGCGGTGGTCCTAGGGTACCCCGAGGGTGGACCATTGACAATTGGCTCAGCTGGAGTCATGGCAGTATTTGAAGCGAGAGGTAGAGATATCTACAATCAAGGTCTAACCATTAGGCTGGTCTATCAACTTGAGGCGATAGTGAGACCAGGGAACTCAGGTGGACCGCTCGTAGATACC
>JAJYHJ010000172.1 GCA_021784785.1 Actinomycetes bacterium
ATGGACGTTTCGACCCTATAGCGATACTCTCTGATCTCCAGTATTCAGACAAGGTATACTCTGGCGGCACAACTTCATTTGGCGGCGTCACCCAGCACGTCTATTCGTTGCCTGCATCCTTTAGCCTTATAAACTCTAATGTCTCTAGTGCCACCGTATCACTTGACGTATCTTCAAAAGGGTACATATCTAGATTATCCTTGGACTCAACCGTCTTTGAAAAAAAGAGCAACAACCCCCCCAGAGTATCTATGCTACTTGAAATCTTCAGCTACGCCATACCAGTAAATGTGTCACCGCCGGCAAGCTCAACCGTTTCGTCAGTCTAACAATTATAAAGACAACAATAGCGACAGGGAAGTACACTCCACTAGCTCGCGCTAACATGAAGATACTCATTCACGTTAGGGCGCTTAGCTCAGTTGGTTAGAGCGCAGCCTTCACACGGCTGAGGTCGGAGGTTCGAGTCCTCTAGTGCCCACAATACGTTTTAGATCAGTTTCACCAAACGACTTGGCGAGGCAGTCCTTGGGGGGTTTGATCCACCTTTACCTCAGTTACCACGTCCCGTACACATCACCTAGACGTTGAGCCTTCTAACGGACATATAATACCTATAAATGCGAGAAACGACCATTTTTGAGTTAGTAGGCATATCTAAGTCTTATCTGAACGGTATCAAGGAACGGCCAGTACTCTCCGAGATTACGTTTAACGTTTCAGAAGGAGACTCATTAGCCATTGTCGGGGAGTCTGGATCAGGTAAAACCACGTTAGCTCAGATTCTGTGCGGCCTTATAGAACCCACCTCTGGAACCATCGCCTTCAAAGGAGAACGCTCGAACTTGGCAAAGGCGGTGAGAGGATATGTACAGCTCATACTTCAAGACCCTAAGGACAGTTTCGACCCAAGATGGGCTATTGGAAGGTCGATTCTCGAACCTCTAGTTAAAGGTCACAGCAAAGAGGAGGATGAAAAGACCCTGCTCGAAGGATTACGGCAGGTGGAACTGCCTGTCGAAATTCGCTCTCGACTTCCTAGGCAACTTTCGGGTGGACAGCTACAGCGCGCATCGATAGCCCGGGCGTTAGTTGCTAACCCAGAAGTGGTCGTCGCCGACGAACCTCTCGCTTCGTTGGACCTAATATCCAAAGCACAGATTGTTGAACTCCTCTACCGCAACTTTGTTGCGAAAGGCAACACTCTTGTCTTAGTATCGCACGATCTCGCCGCGCTAAGATCACTCACGAAACATACCGCAGTTCTTTGGAATGGGCATCTAGTAGAGTATGGCAACACTGAAGAGGTATTCGAAGATCCAACACACCACTATACAAAGAGACTATTAAGAGCCTCTCTTCTCGGCCCCGAATATCGATGAAACCACTTATACCTACTTGACAAAACGATCATCCACAGGGCACATCTAGAAACTCCCAGCGGATTTAGCCATAAAAGGCAGAAGTGAAAGTCTCTCTATCGACACAGCATCTTCATGAATCAGCAGATCTCAACTAGACTATTGCAAGTGTCAACCTACCTTTCCAAACGCGAGAAGCAGATCGGTGTCGCAATTGCGGTCTTTACGCTAGCTGGTTTTCTTTTCACGTGGCTTCCCTATGTAATCTCCGCCAGTTCACATAAAGTACCAAAAGGCGTACATCCGTTAGAGTATCTGCTAGTCGGCGTTGCAATGGTCGTCGGAGCTCTTGCTGGAGCGTTATTCTCAAGACGACTAATAGGAGGAGCCCTATTTATGCTTCTCGCATTTGGTCCTTGGGGTAGCAGTATAATCTTAGGATTTCCGGCTCTCGCGTTTGGTGCTTTCGTCGCTTTTAAACGTGATGCCCGGACCATGGCTGCACGTCGAGAAGAGTCCGAACGCAAAAGAGAGGAGCGTCGCCAGGTCAAGGCTACAGCCAAAAACTCCACCAAAGGCGGTAAGCCACTGCCCGCTCCGTCCAAAAGGTACACTCCACCCGCGTCAACCCGTAGGAGATCAAAGAAAAACAACTAGCCTAAGCTTGCTTCAAGTTTCAATTTACCGTTGAGTAAAGAGAGTGAGGAAGATTGATTTTTGAAGAGCTGGAGGGTAAAACTGTATTTATTACTGGTGGGACAGGCTTTGTTGGCACAGCCCTAATTGAGCGCATTCTCCGAACCCTTCCGAACACTAAAATAGTCCTCCTTATAAGAGCAGGTAGACGATCTTCATCTACAGTTAGATTCAAGCGGGAGATACTCAAAAACAACTGTTTTGATCTCTTGAGGAACTCACTCGGTGAAAGTAGATTTGAAGAGATGGTCGCCGATCGGGTGAAGATTGCATCTGGAGATGTCTCCAAAGACAATCTGGGACTCTCAGAGGGCGACGTTCGACTCCTTGGGGAGTGCGATATTGCCATTCACTCTGCCGCTACTGTAAGCTTTGACGCCCCTTTGGATAGTGCCGTTGAAGTGAACCTCCTTGGGCCGTCAAGAGTTGCTAGAGCATTCCAAGACGCCTCTAATTCAGACCCAGGCAAACATTTTATCTCCGTATCTACTGCGTACGTAGCGGGATCTAGACGCGGGAATGCTCCAGAACTCTCCCTGCTTGATAACTCACTCTATCCGGAGGTGGACTGGGGTAAAGAGGTTAAAGCAGCCCGTCAACTCCGAGACGATGCCGAACTCAACAGTAGAAACCCAAAACTGTTGGAGGAGTTTCAACGAAAAGCACGACGCGAAATCGGCTCCGCCGGTATCGCCCTACTCGCCGATCGTACGGAAAAGTTACGCAAGGATTGGATTAGGAAAGAGATGGTAGAACTCGGTCGAGCTCGAGCTGCTAGCTTGGGTTGGCCCGACGCTTACGCGTATTCAAAGGCTCTTGGAGAGATGGCCCTTTCGTCCTCCAAACTATCCATACAAATCTCTATTGTTAGGCCATCGATAATAGAGTCTTCCCTAGATCAGCCATACCCAGGTTGGATCCGAGGTTTTCGCATGGCAGAACCTATCATCATCTCATTTGCGAAAGGCTTGCTCAAAGAGTTTCCGGGAGTGCCGGAAGGCGTCATCGACGTAATACCGGTCGATCTCGTAGTCTCGGCTATCCTCGCCGTAGCTGCAAAGGGACCAAAAGGTGGGGGCGAAATAGAACATTTTCACGTCGCTTCCGGCTCTGTAAATCCGCTGAGGTACGAGTCGCTGGTAGACATGGTACGGAGCTACTTCCAAGAACACCCTTTATACGATAACAAAGGACAGCCGATCTCTCTACCGGATTGGTCATCTCCAGGAAGACACAAGGTCCAAAGTGAGATAAGTCGAGCATCTAAGCTATTCAACCTTGCCGAGGCTGCAACTTCGCTCCTACCACTTCGAGGCTCTCGACTTAACTTTACAAAAGAACTTGAGTCGAAAAAGCTCGAAATCGATCGCGCTCTTACTTACGTCGAGCTCTATGGCTCGTACGCTGAATGTGAGGCCAACTACTTGATCAACAACTTGGACCGACTTAGAGGGAGACTAAGTAAGGACGAACTCACAGCCTTTGACTTTGACCCAAGGCAGGTAAACTGGCAGGACTTCGTAAGTACGGTTCATCTACCATCGATAGTTGAACACTCAAGGGTAAAGACTACGCCAGAAAAAGCAACGGTCTCTGCCAAACGGCGCTCCGATCGGCAGCTAAAAGATATCCTTACCGAAGAGCCAAGACTGGTGGCCTTCGACCTTGAAAATACCGTTGTAGCCGCAAATGTTGTCGACTCTTTTGCTTACTTGGCAACCAGACATCTAGGAGGTGCTGAGAAAGTAGTTATGGCAGCCTCCTTGATAGCTGAAGCTCCTTCGCTTTTACGGCTAGACAAAAAAGATAGAGGAGATTTTCTAAGGTACTTCTATCGCCGCTACGAGAATGCCAACACAGAGACGCTTCATGACGATTCTTGGTCACTGCTCTCGGGCTATCTCCTTACAAAAGCTTTTCCAGATGCTCTATGGAGAGTAAGGGAACATCGCCGTCTAGGACATAAGACTGTCCTCATAACTGGCGCTTTAGAGTTTGTAGTACAACCCCTGTCTCCTTTATTCGACGAAATCGTAAGTGCAAAAATGACCATCAACGATGACGGAACACTAACAGGACAGGTCCCAGGTACGCCGCCCATTGGAGAGGCTCGTGCCGAGATACTTTCACAGCTAGCTAGAAAATATGATTTTTCAGAGACTCAGACCATAGCTTACGCAGATGGGACCTCAGATCTCCCGATGTTGGAACGTGCTGGAGTAGCTGTCTGCGTAAACCCTGAACTAAAACTCATGAACATAGCGAGAAGGCGTGGATGGCGTATTGAGAACTGGTCTCGAGCCCATGGCTCACCCTCTCTCTACCTCCCCATAGCAAAGGTCAGATAGAAATTATGCGTTCTCTAGTCATAGAAAAACACCTAAGACGGATGGTCAGCGCAAAGATACTGGCAGATGCATCAGTAAAGAGATCTCTTCAATGGGGACCGTTAGCACTGAAAGAGGTGGACCCTCCCAAAATTCCGACTTCTGACTGGCTCAGAGTACAACCACTTCTAAGTGGCATCTGTGGATCCGATCTAGCAACCGTCTTAGCGTCGGCGACGAGATACTTTGAACCATTGGTCTCGTTCCCATTTACACCAGGACATGAGGTTGTAGGAGTCACAAGCGAGACCAAGACACGAGTAGTGTTAGAAGCGGCGCTCACTTGTATACCCAGAGGTCGTAAACCATGTCGATACTGTGCACTTGGTCAGGGACAACTATGCGAGTCAGTCACCGTCGGGGACGTAAAACAAGGGATTCAGATCGGATACTGTAGCTCCACAGGCGGTGGATGGTCTCAAGAGTTGGTAGCACATCGTTCCCAACTCTGGCCCATCGACGAACATCTCAGCGACGAAGATGCCGTACTTGTCGAACCGCTTGCATGTGCTTTACATGCGGCCGCAACTACTAAGGTTCCAAAACACGCAGTAGTCGCAGTGGTGGGCGCCGGCACAGTTGGCCTCCTTACGGTAGCTGCTATCAAGTATCTCAATCCCCATGTAAACCTTGCAGTAGTGGCAAAACACCCAATCCAACGTGAGTCCGCTCTAAAACTTGGGGCCAATAAGCTAGTTGGCCAAGAAGAATTAGGAAGATCCGCCCGCAGGACCACGAAAGCCTTTCAAAATGGAGACTGGCTGTCCAACGGATACGACGTCGTGTTTGACTGTGTAGGTTCGAGTGCATCACTATCTAACTCCATCAAGTCAGTCAAGCCAGGCGGCGAGGTCGTTGCCGTTGGGATGCCTTCTTACACTGGCATCGACCTTACCCCTTTATGGCATCGCGAGATAAACCTAAGAGGGACATACGCCTATGGAACGGAGTCCTTCCCAAAAACATCCGTCGAGCATCTTGACCTTAGCAAACAAGTTTCTCACATCGACACCGGAGACACGGTATCGATTCGCACCTTCGACCTTGCTCTACTAGCGATGGAGAAACTGAAGCTCGGATGGTTGATAACCCATAAATTTCCATTGGAGAACTACCCTCAAGCGTTAGAAAAAGCCGCTCATTCTGGCTCACAAGACGCCATAAAGGTAGTCTTCGACCTACGAAAAGCAAAATCGACATCGAAAGGAACCAATGACCTCTAGGCCAGGATTTGTACTCGAGGTAGATCGATCGACTCCTCCGACTTTGTTGTGGCACGGTAGCTCCTATCGGCTAGAGAAGTTCCCCAAAGGTACGAGAATACTCTATCCACCAGAGCCTCAAGAGCCTCTTGTGGATCCACGTGGGGCAATAGAAGATGCATTGGAGAACCCAGTTGGTACGTCTCAGCCCCTCTCGACTCTCTTTAAAAAGGGCATGACACTCGTTATCGCCTTTGACGATGTCTCCCTTCCTCTTCCTCAGATGCAAGCACCAGATGTTCGTCAACTCGTTATCGAAGCCGTTCTTGAGAAGGCTGCCGCAGCAGGTGTAGACGACGTCTATCTAGTAGCTGCACTTGCCCTGCATCGACGGATGACCGAAGGCGAACTCCGCCACGCCTTAGGCTCACGTGTTTATGATGCATTCACTCCGCGAAAGCGACTTCTACAACACGACGCTGAGGACCCCTCGAACCTCGTAGATCTTGGAACAACCGACCAAGGTGAGGTCGTCGAGATTAACAAGTTGGCCGCAGAAGCCGACCTCTTGATATATGTTAACATAAACTTGGTTTCGATGGATGGGGGTCACAAATCGGTAGCCACTGGTCTCGCCTCTTACCGATCCATTCGACACCATCACAACGTCAAAACAATGGTTCACTCGCGTTCATTTATGGACATGCATCACTCTGAGTTACATTCTTCAAACTGGCGCATGGGACGCCATATAGCGGCACAAGGTGTCAAGATATTTCAGATCGAAACTACCCTCAACACCGACACTTTTCCAAAACTATTTGACTTTCTTTCAAAACGTGAGTGGGAGTGGACGCTAAAAGATAGATCAGCGTTTATCGCCTCTTCAAAGTCCTTACAAGCGTCACCGGATTGGCTCAGCAGAGATATAATGCACAAAATTCGATCGCCTTACAAGCTAACGGGCATAACTGCCGGTGAAGTTGAAGCAGTGCATGCCAGAACTTTAAATAAGGTCTTCTCGCAACAGCTAGTGACCGTTGAAGGACAGACGGACATCTTAACTATGGGACTACCGTTTGTAGGTCCATACAACGTCAACTCTATCATGAACCCTATCTTGGTTTACTGTTTAGCGCTCGGATACTTCTTCAATATGTATGTCGGCAAACCCCTCGTTAGAGAAGGTGGAGTAGTAATAATCTCTCACCCAAATAAGGCTGAGTTCGATCCGGCTTTCCATCCCTCCTACATCGACTTCTACGAGCAAGTCCTTACCGAAACCACCAACCCAGCTGAGATAGAGTCCAGGTTCGAAGAGAGTTTTGCTACTGATCCCTGGTACATACATCTTTATCGCAACGGAAATGCGTACCATGGTGTCCACCCGTTTTACATGTGGTACTGGGGTGCTCACGCCCTAGATCACCTTGGTGGCGTGATAGTTCTCGGCGGAGATCCCAAGGCCACAAGAAGGTTGGGGTTTCAGCCAGCCTCGACCATGATGGACGCAATTGAGATGGCCAAGTCAATAGTCGGAGACGACCCTTCTATTACACATCTACACTCACCACCTTTGGTAATGGCGGAGGTCATATAGTGAAGTTGATAGGATCATTGAAAGTGGGCAAAGTAAAACCTGGTTTCCCATACTCCAAAGCGCAGATACCGGGGACTTTGGAGGTTTCGAGGTTTAAAGATCCATTGGGAACGTCGTTCGATACCTCATGGGCACGAACATATGCAGTGCGATTAATTCGAGCCATACTCATAGACAACGTCGTTCGTCCTGCAACGAAGGTTATAGCCTCACCAAAAGTGTATGGAGTAGATCGGCTCAAGGGAGTCTCCGGACCAGTGATCTTCGCGAGCAATCATGCAAGTCACCTCGATACTCCATTAGTTCTTTCGAACCTACCCGAACACTTCCGTCATAGATGCGTAGTAGCAGCAGGAGCAGACTACTTCTTCGATCGAAGATGGAAGGCGTATCTTTGGTCAGGAATCTTGGGCGCAATCCCAATCGAGAGAACCAAGGTTAATCGGCGTTCTGCAGAGATCTCTACCCAACTAATAAGTGAAGGATGGAGTCTACTTATTTTTCCTGAAGGAGGAAGAACGCCAGATGGGCTAGGTCAGAACTTCAAAGGCGGGGTGGCTCAATTAGCCATAAAAACTGGTATACCGATCGTACCAATCTTTTTGGAAGGCACCTATGAAATCCTTGGGAAAAGGTCACAGACTCTAAAACCTGGCAAAACTCGAATAGTTTTTGGTCGACCTATCAGTCCAGATCAAAAAGATGCGAGGGAGCTGACGGCATCAGTCGAGGTCGAGGTGGCCACCCTTGCGTCAGAGGTCCATAGCGACTACTGGCATGCCCAGGTCACAAAGCATCAGCAACCCGACTTCGCCTTAGCTCCAAAGGATCGTATGAGCTGGATAGCTGAGTGGGAGCGCAGCGCAAGTGTACCAAAAAGGAAAAAGAAGCCAATTTGGCCGCCTTACTTCGGGTCTTCAAGGAGTTTTGGCACCAATTAACTCACTAAGCTTTGGATAGTCTCTTTTTACTTCCTAATGAGGCGAAGGCCAGAAGACGGCAGGACAAAACCTTCAGTAGATGTCATCTCAGAGACAAACTCCGTTCTTGAGCCTGGAAATATAAACTCCGACAGCAGTATGGGGTAACCAAGGGTATCAAATGTAGTTCTTTCACACCTAAGGGCAGGGGAACCCTGGGGAACCTGAAGCAGTGCTGCATCTGACTCCCCTATCAAAGCAGCCGCAATAGTTTGAATAGCCGAGGCTAGCGGCCGAGGCAGCGCCCCAGAGTCTCTTAGGAGTTTATAAAACGACTTCTCTTCGAGATCACTTATAGAAAACTTTTTTGCAAGTTCGATACTAAGCCACACTGTTATCCTGGCAAAAGGGATCCCGTCTGCAAAGTTGAGACGTTCTACTTCAAGAAGCTCTATAGGTCCTAAAACCTCTTCCTGTCGACCCGAGGCAAGAATGCGCCTTGAAGACAACACCTTTCGCATCGGTGCAACTCCCACGTTCTCCAACTGTTCTTCAAGGGTCATAAAGGTACCAAGTGACTGCGGGACGGGAGAAGGCTTAACTAACCAACCACTGCCGTGTCGAGGTTCTACAAGGTTACCGTCCCTAAGTACATCTAGAGCTTTCCTAACAGTCACTCGAGAAACGTCATAAGTTTTAGAGAGGGCGGCCTCCGAGGGAAGGAGCTGACCTTTTACGAAGGTCTCATTCTCAATTGAGACTTTTATGTCTTGAGCAATCTGGAGATAGCGTGGCAGCCGTACATGTCTTATACTTGTATTATAACGTAGATTTGAAGGAGAGAGATATATGACGCGAGCATCTTCAACAACCCCCATCGACTCGATCCAAAGACTCTATGACAAGTTCCAAGAAACTACTGCTTTGGCCAGAGAACGTCTGAGCCGTCCAGTGACTTTAGCAGAAAAGGTTCTTTTCGCACATCTCGACGACCCTAGAAATCAGGCATATGAAAGGGGCGTTTCATACGCTCAGTTCAGGCCAGATCGCGTTGCCATGCAAGACGCAACAGCTCAGATGGCCCTTTTGCAGTTCATGACTGCAGGACTAGATGAAGTGCAAGTTCCATCGTCTGTACACTGTGATCATCTAATCACAGCACAGCTAGGAGCCGCTCCAGATCTTGAAGATGCAGAGATATCAAACAAAGAGGTATATGACTTTCTAAAGTCGGTGTCAGCCCGCTACAATATTGGATTTTGGCAGCCTGGGTCAGGAATCATCCATCAAGTAGTACTTGAACAGTACGCGTTCCCAGGCGGAATGATAATTGGCACAGACTCGCACACCCCTAATGCCGGCGGATTAGCCATGGTGGCTATCGGTGTAGGTGGAGCCGACGCAGTAGACGTAATGGTAGGAGACACATTTGACCTCAAAGTACCAAAGATCATCGGAGTCAAACTCACAGGTAAATTGAACGGTTGGACAGCTCCGAAAGACATCATCTTAAAGGTAGCCGAACTCTTAACGGTGAAAGGAGGTACCGGATCCGTCATAGAGTACTTCGGAGAAGGAGCGCGTTCCATATCGGCGACAGGGAAGGCAACGATCTGCAACATGGGGGCTGAGATTGGAGCCACCTGTTCTCTGTTTCCATTCGACAGCCACAGCGCAGAGTATCTCAAGAAAACGGACCGCGCAGAAGTCGCCGCTTTAGCAACAACATACTCCGAGTTTCTCACTAGTGATCCTGAAGTAGAAGAAGACCCAAAACGGTACTTCGACAAAGTTATCGAGATCAACCTCGACGCCTTAGAACCACATATCGTTGGACCGCACACACCGGACTTAGGTCGCAGTGTATCTCGGGTCGGCGCCGAAGCAAAGGAGATGGGCTGGCCCACTACACTTTCTTACTGCCTCGTTGGTTCGTGTACCAACTCCTCTTATCAGGACATAGCCAGAGCCGCACACGTGGCTCGGCAAGCGGTTAGAAAAGGGCTCAAAGCAAAGGTACCTCTACTTATCACCCCTGGCTCTGAAAGAGTACGGAGAACGGTCGAGCGGGACGGCCTCTTAGGTCCGCTTGAAGAGATCGGAGCAATAGTCTTAGCCAACGCTTGTGGACCCTGTATCGGTCAGTGGAGACGAAGCGACGTAAAAGAGGGTCAACCCAACTCTATACTCACCTCGTACAACAGGAATTTTCCCAAGCGTAACGACGGATTCTCCTCGACACTAGCCTTTATAGCCTCTCCTGAGACGGTTATAGCATACGCGCTAAGTGGTACTTTGGACTTCAACCCTCTAACGGATAGTGTTGACGGAGTGCACCTAGAGCCTCCGATTGGAGATGAACTTCCAAAAGCGGGATTTGAGAAAGAAGAGTCGGGATTTGTGACACCACCGGAGAGTCGCTCGCCCATTTCCGTCACCATAGCGCCCGCCTCCGAGCGGCTCCAGTCGCTGGTTCCATTCGATCAGTGGAACGGAGAGGACTTCTTGAACCTCCCGGTACTCATGAAAGCAGTTGGAAAGTGCACTACTGACCACATATCTGCGGCTGGCCCTTGGCTTAGATATCGCGGCCATCTAGAGAACATCTCTAAGAACCTATTCCTTTCAGTAAACAACGCATTTAGCGAACGACCTGGATTTGGATTCTGCACAATCCACGACACCGAAGAATCACTTCCAGAGATTGCCCAACACTATAAAGACGCTAAAGTATCGTGGGTTGCGATCGGAGATGAGAACTATGGGGAAGGTTCGTCCAGGGAACATGCAGCGCTTGAACCTAGGTTTATGGGCGCAAAAGCGATCATCGCACGGTCTTTTGCGAGGATTCATGAGACCAACTTGAAAAAGATCGGAATCTTACCCTTGACATTCCAAGACTCTTCGACATACAACCACATCCAAGTTCAAGACAGTATCGATATTTTGGATCTCACTCATCTTGCTCCAGGGAGGCCCGTCCGATGCGTAATACATCATAAAGACGGCACTGTCGAAGAGTTCCTCACTAATCACACGTTAAATGAGAAGCATCTCGAATGGTTTAGAGCAGGAAGCGCACTAAATGTCATCAAGGCCCTTCGGGCTCAGTAGTGGCACGTAAAGTTGCACTAAAGATGCCGTTTCATGGAAACAGGCGATCAGATTGGACGCTAGTTTTTCACTACCTTGCTTAGTCTCTCAGCAAGGAGCCGTCTCTGCATGTCATCGATTGGGTGTGGACCTAAAGGATTCAGACCAGTCGCCTCATGCAGCAAAACGTCCGCTAGAGACGGGTTGCGAGCCAACGCAGGACCGTGCATATAGGTACAGATCACCTTGCCCCTTACCGCTCCCTCGTACAGGCCACCATCTGAATTACCAATACCAAAGACCACACGTCCTAAGGGCTTCGTATCTCCTGACAGCTCTGTTCCTGAACCATGGTTTTCGAAACCTGAAAGAAACTCCTGTTCCATCGGTATGAGGGGCTTGGACGCCAACTCTCCCACAGCCCTTTTGTTCGGCAGGCGAGTCGTCTTCGCCGAGACCAAGCCCAATCCTAGCTGAGCCTCACCTTTGGAGTCTACGTAGTAGTCCCCTATAATTTGAAATCCAGCACACACCGCAAATACGACTGCCCCATTATCGATCGCGCTCTCTAAACCTCCATCGTTTCCAAGCAGGTCTCGTGCATAGTTCTGCGGCCCATCTTCACCCCCACCAAGCAAGTAGATGTCTCCCTGTTTCGGTAGCTTCTCGTCCGAAGCGACACTTATAACCTCACTTTTTACTCCTTGAAACTCCGCTCTCCTCTTTAGGATCAA
>JAJYHJ010000064.1 GCA_021784785.1 Actinomycetes bacterium
GCGGACCGCTTGCCGGTATCGTAGTTGCAGACTTTAGTCGAGTGTTAGCAGGTCCTTATGCGACCATGATGCTGGGCGACCTAGGAGCAACTGTTATTAAGGTGGAGTCTCCTCTAGGAGACGACACTAGAACTTGGAAGCCGCCCGTCTTAAACGACCAGGCGACGTACTACCTCTCGGTCAATAGAAATAAAAAATCCGTGCAGCTGGACCTAAAAGATAGTAGAGATCGTGTACGCGCCCGCCGACTGGCAAGAACGGCCGACATCTTAGTTGAAAACTTCATGCCGGGTACTCTTATCCGCTACGGTCTCGACTACGAGACGGTAGCCCTAGATAACCCATCTATCGTCTACGGAACTATCACCGGATTCGGCGATGAAAAGGGAAGGGAGCTACCAGGATATGATCTTGTAGTGCAGGCAGTTTCAGGTCTTATGAGCATAACTGGCCCAAAAGACGATATGCCTTACAAAAGTGGCGTCGCTGTCGTGGATGTGTTGACCGGTCTTCATCTCGCGGTCGCAGTTCTCGCAGCCTTAGACCTTAGAAGTCGAACTGGTGTTGGACAGCATGTCTCCGTCAATCTTCTAGGGGCAGCACTCGCTTCCATGGTTAATCAAAGTGCTTCTTACCTTGCAACTGGCATCTCCCCTACTCGGATGGGAAACGCACATCCAAGTCTATTTCCCTACGAACCTCTAAAGACGATGGACGGATATTTGGTCGTTGCTATTGGCAATGACGCTCAATTCAGACGGTTCTGCGACGCCTTAAATGTCGCCGCGTTGGCAGAGGACGTCCGCTTCAGTACAAATCAACAGAGGGTGGTAAATAGAGAGACTCTAAAGCCCTTAATCGAGGATCGTCTAGCTTCAGACTCAGCGTCAAACTGGTCTAAAATTTTGATAAACTTCAAGGTTCCCTGCGGTCCCATTAACTCCATAGGCGAGGGAGTTGCCCTGGCCCAAAATCTTGGTCTGGATCCTATCGTTCAGCTAATCGACTCTCATGGAGTAGCGACTCCATCGATCACCAACCCACTATCGTTTTCGAAGACACCGCCAACTTATCGTTATGCGCCTCCGCGTCAAGACGAAAATGGAGACGAGATTCGCGGTTGGTTAGACTCACTCAGCGATGAGTAATCTAACGCTATAAGCAGTACTAGCAAAGTTCTTTGATCACATGCTTGCAATGTTGGCAAAAAGCGTATAGTTGTTCAAAAATGCAAGATACACCGTACCTGTAGGACCACTCCGATGCTTGGCGACGATGATCTCGGCAGTGCCTTTTTCGGGTGTCTCTGGTGAGTAGACTTCATCCCGATAAATAAACATTACGACATCTGCGTCTTGTTCTAAAGAGTTGTGTACAGCGAAACCGTTAGCAAAGAAGCTGTTCGTCCCGGGAACCGAAACATCAAACACCGGCTCGAGTCCAAAGTCAGAGATCTTTGAGATCTCATCTAGAACCATAACATTTTCCCCGTCTAGCACAACGGACGAATCGCTCTTAGCACTATCAAAGGCTGAAAGGGTTGAAATCGGACCATCTACGCCCGAACGATCACCTATTTTTGAAGCGCTTGACGATGTGAAGATGCGATCTCCCTTGCTAAGTTCACCGAGCCTACGCCAACCACACTCAGTAAAGAAACGGTGATTCTCGGTCGCTCGAATATACCGGCCCCCCTTCGTGGTTAGCGCATAGGTCTCCTTTACTCCGGTCATGAAGATTGCTGAGCTAGTTGCATCCCTACACGTCCTCGCATCCTCATTAAAACTCTTGAGCCGTACGCTTTGAAGACCTCGTAACCAAAGGGAACCAATGGTAGCAAAAGACCCGTCACCTAACGCCAATAGAGAATCAGCCCCCAGGCACCCCGACTCTCTTAGATCTGCTAACTGGGGTCTCTTATCTGATCGCGCTTCAAGATTCCTTGAGAGCTGCGACAGAGCCACTACCGGAACGTTGAGCTCTCGGGCAAGAATTTTCAGCCCTCTCGAGATCTCAGACACCTCTACCTGCCTAGACTCGACGTTACGTCTTCCCGACATCAGCTGCAGATAGTCTACAATCACCAAACCTAGACCCTCACGTGCCTTGAGACGACGAGCACGAGCTCTAATATCCATCACGGTAAGGTTTGGATCATCGTCTATATAAATCTTAGCTTCCGCCAAACGACTGATCGCTCCGTGGATCTTCTCCCAATCTCGGTCAAGGAGGCGTCCACTTCTCAGTCGAGTTGAATCGACTCGCGCCTCCGACGCAACCAGGCGCTGGGTTAGCTCGAGGTGGCTCATCTCAAGGGAAAACATCAGAACCGGTAGACCAGCCTTCTTCGCAACGTTTACACCTAGACCTAAAGCAAAAGACGTCTTACCCATACCTGGCCGGGCACCAACAATTAATAAGTTTGAGGGATGGAGCCCCGAGAGAATCTCATCAAGATCGATAAATCCAGTCGGAACACCCGTCACACCCTCTTCACGGCCGTAAAGTGCCTCAAGGTCGTCTAGGGTCTGCATTAAAACCTCTCGAATTGGCAGCATTGTCTCCGCGGAGCGATGCTCTGCAATCTCAAATATCTTGGCCTCAGCCAGATCGACAGCTGCGGCCACGTCTTCAGGCAACGAGTAGGCGAGCTCAGCAATATCTGTTGCTGCCTTGATGAGCTTGCGCAAAAGCGAGTACTCCTCGACGAGTTGCGCGTAGTGTGATGCTGACCCGATCGCAGGCGTACTGGCTTGCAACGCGACCAACGCCTCCAAGCCACCTACCAAATCTAGGTGGCCGTGCCGTCTAAGCTCTTCCGATACCGTTACCACGTCGTTGGGGCCGCCATCTGCGTGCAAAGTCGCCAAAGCTCTAAATACGTGTCCATGCGACGGCTTAAAAAAGTCACCTTCACGTACTAACTCAACCGCTTCGGCCACAGCCTCTCGAGACAACATCATCGCACCCAAGAGAGACTCTTCAGCCTCTATGGAATGAGGTGCTACTCTTCCAAGTATTCCTTCAAGGCGGCTGGGGTCAACGTCTCGCCCACTGAGATCCTTCGCCAAAGGACTTTCTCCCTCTGCATACTCCAAACGCCTACGTTGAAAAGCTCTACTCTGGTAAAACCTCTACGCTAAGGTGAATCTCGACCTCGGAGTGCAGCTTCAAAGGAATCTGGTATGATCCAGTCATCTTTATCGGCTCATCTAAGTGTACGGCCTTTCGCTCCAACTCGATTTCATACTGATCTTTTAGAGTCTGAAGTATCTCGTGTACACCCACTGAACCAAAAAGCTTGTCCTCTTTAGAGGTTTTTGCAGTAATTTTCATCGAGATACCAACTAATCGAGCCGCAAGTTCCTCAGCTGCCGTTTTGGCTTTCTGATCTTTCAGGTCACGAGAGCTACGCATGGCACTGGCCTGGCTAACGATACCCTTGGACGCAACAATGGCTCTTCCCTTAGGTACTAAGTAGTTACGAGCGTATCCATCCGCTACCGTTACAATGTCACCGCGCTTTCCGAGGCCCACGATGTCACTTCTAAGTACTACTTTCACTCGTCCTCCGTCTCCTCATCATCTTCGTCATCGCTAGCTACAAAGACGTCTTCATAGTTCGGCTCCTCAAATGGAGTCTCTTCAACGTCAACCTTCGCGACCGATCTTGAGCGGCTTCGTTCAGCCGGCGTTCGCTCTGTATAGGGAAGAAGTGCAAGCTCTCTAGCCGTTTTTATAGCGATGGCTATATCACTTTGATGTTGTACGCAGTTACCCGTAACACGACGAGCACGAATTTTTCCGCGATCGCTCATGTAGCGCTTCAACGTATCGGTGTCCTTGTAATCAATCCACACCTCGTGGCGGGCACAAAAGGTACACACCTTTTTTCGAATCTTCTTCGTTTGCTCTTTTACCGCAGTTCTTCGAGCATTTTTGTCAGTATTTTTACCCATCTTTAAAAAGGATCCTCTTCATAGCTATAACCCACCGAGGTTGTGTCCTTGCTCGTTTGAACAGTTTCACGACCTCCCGACGACTTTCGTTCGTTCTTTACCACCGATCCAGTAGCCCATCGCAAAGACAGGCCAACTTCGTCAGCAACTATACTGATCCGAGAACGCTTCTCTCCTTCTGGCGTCTCCCAGGTTCTTTGCTCCAAGCGACCGGTAACTAAGACCCTTGAACCTCGTTCCAGAGACTCGCTGACGTTCTCCGCTAACTCACGCCAACAGGTGACGTCAAAAAACGACGTCGCCTCCTCCCACTCTTGAGATTGAGGAGCTTGCCATCGACGATTCACTGCAACAGAGAAAGACGCAGAAGCCACTCCCTGGTTCGTAAAGCGAAGTTCTGGCTCCCGAACCACATTACCTACAATGGTTACTGTATTTCCGTTGGACATTTCACAACTCTTTCCCCACTTCTTGTGGTATTTGAAAGCTCCTAAGCCGAAGTTGATGAACCTGCTAGGAACTTGGCTGCAACTTTTTCAGGCAGACGCATTATCTTGTGACGAATAATTTCATCAGATATGGAAAGAGTCCTATCAAGTTCCGCAACTGTATCTGGGACTCCTTGAATTCGGACGATAGCGTAGTAACCTTCTCGGCGATGGTTGATCTCGTAGCTGAAGCGTTTCCTGCCCCACCGCTCTACACCAAAAACTTTTCCTTCTCGTGAAGAGACTACCGACTCAACTCTTGACAAGTACTCATCGATCTGCTCATCCTCAAGCGAAGAATCTAAAATAACTACTACTTCATAGACGCGCAACTAAAACCTCCCATGGACCTCTTCCACACTTTGGAAGTAGGGCTCTTTACGAGCAGGATCTAAGAACATTCATTGTAGCAAAGCAGAGGCAAGGATCAGGCTCGCAATTATTAAGTTACAGAACCAAGAACTTGATCTTGACTATTCAATCTCTGCCAATCACATGTTTTTGCACCAAGTGGTTCCAAAGGCAATCCTTACAAACCTCAACTTGATACATGTCAAACTCTTTTGAGCGTACCGTGTCTTCTAGAAGTACACCGTTGGGGACAACCTGACCTGAAGAGGGTAACCTAGCACCAAAGGCGAACCCAACATAGACTAAGTTCCCAGCCCCACATATAGGACAGGGCTTTAACGCATCCTCTCCAAAGTTGTCAGCGACTCGAAGCAACTCCTCAGTGGCATCACAGATCTCTTCCTTGCTGACGCGTCCCGTGCGGTAGTTACGAATCAAGTTCTCCCGCAACAGCCGATGATCTACCGTGCCAGTGCGCCTTGGCACATTTGGTTCATCACGGCTACGTCCAAAACTTTCCACGTCTAAAAGGCTAGCACAATTTGCATCTAGCTCTTTATAGAACCACTTAGTCGGAGTTAAAAGAGCTCCGAAGTGGCTCTACATGCGCGATTTCTCAAGGAAAGAAGCTATGGAACGACTGCACCACAACCCGAAGATCGTAGCTTCTCCCAGAGTGACTCATGCGACTCTAACATTGCCAGAATGTTATATCAGATGAACCTAACGGATAACATATCTAACCGATATAGTATATAAGAATAATGAGATCCGGTGGAACTAGTCAATACCTTGAAGCAGCAGTGATGGGGTTACTCGCGGAAGACCCGCAACATGGATATGAACTCCACCGAAGGATAGTATCGGCGTTTGGCGCACTCTTTCATCCGTCTTGGGGGTCGATATATCCAGCCCTTTCGAGACTCGAACGCCAAGGATATATCGAAACGTTCGAAGAGGGCGGGGTTCGATCACTTACTACGTCTACTGGTTCTTTGGGCGGAGAACTAGCAAGCTTTAGATCCGCCCTCAGAAAAGAAACAACCTCTAAAAGGCAGCGTAAGTCCTACCGGATTACTGAAAAGGGAACCCAGTTCCTTCATGAACTCGTCTCGGGCATGGACGTATCAGACGACCGCGCCTTTTGGGTTGCCCTGGCATTTTCGGACCGCGTAGGTCTAAATCGTAGACTTTCGATCGCTAACAGACGAATTTATGTGCTTGAAGAACGCTTGAGAGAGATGAAAGAGAGCGAATTGCTCAATGGACTCAACATGCGAAGCCTCGCTCTACAAGGGCTTTACATGCGCCTTACTGACGAGCTGAGCTGGCTCGAACGACTCTGCAAAGAACTTTCTGACTCCGACGAACTAATGGAGTTGAGCAAAGAATCAAGGCAAAGACTTAAAGGCTTATAACGAAAATATATAGAAAGGTAGATGTAGATGGCTAATATAAAGGTAGCACTCGCTGGGATCGGCAACTGCTCAAGTTCGCTTGTACAAGGCGTACAGTACTACAAAGACGCTGACCCCTCCGAAGAGGTGCCGGGATTGATGCACGTAGTACTCGGCGGATATCACGTAGGCGATGTCGAGTTTGTAGCCGCTTTTGATGTGGATGCGGCAAAAGTAGGCGAAGACTTGGGAAAGGCGATCTTCAGCTCGAAGAACAATACGATCAAGTTCGCTAATGTCGGAGAGATCGGAGTAGAGGTCAAAAGAGGGCCTACCTTAGATGGACTCGGCAAGTACTATCGACAAGTCGTCGAAGAATCACCTCTTGATCCTGTTGACGTAGCAGAAGAGCTACGTCGTAGCGGTGCCGAGGTACTCGTCTCATATCTTCCCGTAGGTTCTGAAAAAGCACAAAAGTTCTATGCTGAAGCCGCTCTCGAAGCTGGTGTGGCGTTCGTCAATGCGATCCCAGTATTTATCGCGTCAGATCCGGAATGGGCACAACGTTTTAGAGATAAGAATGTACCTATAGTTGGAGATGATATCAAGTCACAAGTAGGTGCTACGATCGTCCACAGAATGCTTGCCCGACTTTTCGAAGACAGGGGACTTGTACTAGATCGAACGTATCAGCTAAACGTTGGCGGAAACATGGACTTTATGAACATGTTAGAGCGTGAACGCCTTGAATCAAAGAAGATCTCCAAGACCCAAAGCGTAACAAGTCAGATTGATCATGGTATCGAATCAAACAACGTACATATCGGGCCTTCAGATCACGTACCTTGGTTAGAGGACCGCAAGTGGGCTTATATCAGACTTGAGGGACGCAACTTTGGTGACGTACCACTTAACGTCGAACTCAAGCTAGAGGTTTGGGACTCTCCGAATTCAGCAGGCGTTATTATTGATGCCTTAAGATGCGCCAAGATCGCACTTGATCGTGGTATCGGTGGTCCGCTTCTTGGCCCGTCTGCCTACTTTATGAAGTCCCCGCCCAAGCAGTATCGAGATAACGTTGCTAAAGATATGGTTGAAGAGTTCCAAAGCGGAGAGGTCAACTAGCACCTGAGTTAGTAACTAAGACTAACGTTAAAGAGCCTCACATACTACTGTGAGGCTCTTCACATATCCGTCTATGTCTATACATGCCATAGAAACGAAAGTGCCATCCAAGATCTAACGCACAGATGAAATGGGCCTAACGCGCCACCACTTGAGGAGTCTCTTAGTTACTTCATCTTTGCCAATCAACCCCTCGTCAAGGCGAATTTCCAACAAATAGTCCATAGCGTCTCCTACATCTTTGGAAGGTCCTACATCTAAGATCGCCATGACCTCGTTTCCATCCAATTCAGGTCGGATTGACGCGAGTTCCTCCTGTTCAGAAAGTATTTGAATTCGTTCTTTCAGTTCAGTCATCTTTTCATGGAAGAACCTGACCTTAGCTTGATCACGGGTAGTTACGTCTGCAAGTGTAAGTTCATTCAACTGTTCTAGCAACGACCCAGCATCTCTAACGTAGCGTCTCACGGCTCTATCGTTCCATCCAGCTTTATAAGTATGAAACCTAAGATGAAGTTCAACCAACTTGGACACCGATTCAATCTCTTGAGTAGAGAATCGGAGAGCTTGCAATCGTTTACGAGCCATACGTGCACCAACAACGTCATGAAAGTGGAACGAAACCCCTGCAGAGCCTATCTCTCGGGTCCGTGGTTTACCAATATCATGCAATAAGGCCGCTAATCGAAGGATAAGATCCGGTGATGTTTTAGATACAACAGCAATGGTATGAGCCAAAACATCTTTATGACGATGAATTGGGTCTTGTTCTAATGCTAACGCAGGTATCTCCGGCAAGAAGATATCGAAAAGTCCCGTATCCACTAAGAACCATAGGCCAACCGAGGGATCAGGGAGTACAAGGAGTTTCGAGAGTTCCTCCCGAATCCTCTCGGGCGATACCACCTGAAGCCTTTCCCTTAACTCTAGCGCCGCATCGACGACATCTTTCTCCGGGTCCAGCGTAAAGCGAGTCATGAACCGTGCTGCTCGAAGCATCCTCAACGGGTCATCACTAAAGCTATCCGCAGCATCGCCCGGTGTCGCCAACTTATGACCCATGAGATCGTGGAGACCGCCAAAGGGATCGATAAGCTTTGAAGCAGATCCCGTCAGCTCGATAGCCATGGCGTTAATGGTAAAATCCCGCCTAGAGAGATCCTCTTCGATCGACGTTGAAAATTTGACCAAAGGTTTTCTTGAAGACAGATCGTAAGACTCAGCCCTATGAGTTGTAATCTCAAATTTGCGTCTGGAGATTTCAAGCGCTACCGTACCAAAGCGTTTACCAACCAACCAGATCGCATCGGATATTGGCCCAACAATGTCTTCGATATCATCAGGTGTTGCATCAGTAGTCAGATCAATATCGGTGTCGCCCTCTTCGAATACACCCAACAGAAGATCTCTTACAACTCCCCCTACTAGATATAGGCGTTTTCCAGCCTTTTCAAAGGCATCTTTTAGCGGTTCAACTTCTCTTTGAAGATTTTCAATCACTCTAACACTGCTCATAGCTATTGATCTACCTGTAGTAGGAAGTAGTTATACAATAATCGCTTGAAGCTGAAAACATAGTATTGGAGTTCCTCCACGCTCATCTACTTAGGATAAGTTTGGTTTATTTCTAAAGTTATCGGAGCGTTATCGGAGTCCTTGAGGAAACAAATTCACGAAAGAGGATTACGATCTCCAAGTGCTCGTCTTCTTGACTCACTAAGCGAATCGATGGTTTCATGAGAAACCTTGCTCCGAATATACTCTTCTTTAGGAACAACCTTTTCTCCAGCTAAAGCACCTACTGTAGCTGTTGCCGAGTCCCGTAGGGCCTCCATGTCATACCCGCCTTCAAGAAAAGCCAACACCCTACCTTTGGGTACGAACTGGATAGCCCACTTAGTAAGGTGGTAGAAGTCCTCCGCTCTTATCGTCAGGTTGGTAAGCGGATCTTTAAAGTGACCGTCAAAACCCGCGGAGATTACGACCCAATCAGGATTAAAGATCTCCACAGCTTCTTGTGCGATCACTTCAAGAACCGCTCGAACGGTCTCACCAGAAGATCCTTCCGGTACCGGAAGATTGAGGGTATAGCCAAATCCTTCTTCAGATCCAAGTTCTTGCACACGACCAGTTCCGGGGTATAGCGGATACTGATGAGTAGAGATAAAAAGTACTCGATCATCGCTGTAAAATATCTCTTGCGTGCCATTTCCATGATGCGCATCAAAGTCGACAATAAGAACCCTGTTTCCTTTTTCAAGGAGTCGTCCCACCGCAACCGCAACGTTATTGATTATACAAAATCCCATAGCAGTCGTTGAAGTGGCATGATGCCCAGGTGGGCGAACTACTAGAAAAGCAGAATCTGCCTCGCCTTGTTCAAGTCTAGCTATCGCATCTAAACCAGCTCCAGCAGCAAGCATCGCAGCACGCCATGACTGATCAGACACGGACGTATCGCTATCGATCATTCCACCGCCCATGAGGCAGAATCGTTGAAGTCCGATCAAATACTTCTGACTGTGCACCACCTCAAGGCTCTCCGGGTCCGCCTCTATAGGTGTAAAAAATCTCAATTCATCCTCTAGGCCCGTTCTTCTCACACCGTCCAAAACGGCTTCAAGGCGAGATGCGGACTCAGGATGGTATGTACCAGCGTCATGCTCACGATATTGAACATGAGAACCTATTAAAACAACCACGACTACGATCCTATTACGAAAGTGGCAAAAAGTTCGCTAGCCTTATTCCCATAGCGACGAATTATCTTCCAAGGCAGAGAAAGACGTTGTCCTTCAACGTTGAAGGAATTAGCGTACGGGTTTCACCGTGGCCCGGCGAGATACAGTCATGTCTCGTAACGTCAAGATCTGGAGGACTACTTTCTGTCTTATCATTCTCGCCTCTCACAGAGATTAAAAAAGTAGCC
Source organism: Actinomycetes bacterium (assembly GCA_021784785.1). GTDB lineage: Bacteria > Actinomycetota > Acidimicrobiia > Acidimicrobiales > Acidimicrobiaceae > Ferrithrix. The sequence goes on from JAJYHJ010000064.1 coordinate 10,250, forward strand.
GCATCTTTGGGATACGAGAATCTACTTTGGCAAGCCACCGATGAGTTTACTGAGACAACCTACCAAAGTCTGGAGTTTGATCTTCGAGATCGTCTCCATGTGCTCATAGCATCAGATCTAAAACCAGATGTCAGGCATCGTATAAGCAACACCTTTACAGTTCGAAGAGCTCGGTCCATTGACATAGATGCAGTGCTTGAGATAGATAGCATGTGCTTTGAGCCATTTTGGCAGCTAGATCAGCAAGGACTTGAGGAGGCTATACTTGCGACCCCACGATCACGATATCGCGTTATCGTAGACAAGGATGACTTCGGATCAGTACTCGGTTATTCAATATTTGGCCAAGGTGCAGGTTCTGGATACCTTCAGCGCATTGCCATGAGTCCTGGCCGCCAACGAAATGGAGGCGCAACGTCTCTTATCGTCGACGGGTTTAGCTGGCTTCGACGTTGGCGCACACAAAAGGTAAGCGTAAACACGCAAGTAACCAATGAACACGCCCTTGCCCTTTACGTTGGGCTTGGATTTAAACTTCAAAGACAAGGGCTCTCGCTATATCAATGTTCATCGTCTTAGAGATGGTTAGGGCAAAGAGAGCAGCATTGAATCAAATGAGCCTGGTAAAACCTGCCTTTCTTCGATGGATGGTCTTGTCTATTACCATCTTTTTCATACTTATCATACCAGCAATACTCACAGCTCCACCGGCTTACGCGGCTTCAACACCAACTTTGAGCGTAACTTCAGCACCCGAAAGCGTCCCATATGGGAGTTCTACCACGGCAGCTATATCAGTATCTAACTCATCAGGAGAATCTCTGGAAGTCTACGAAACACTTTATCCAAGGATCACTTCAAGGACCGCTCTATTGAGCATGACTCCAACTTCAATACCGAGTGGTTATCCAATATCGATCTCGCCCCCCACTCCCCTTTCCGCCCTAAAAGGATCCGGAAGTGGCTCCTACAGTATCAGTTTGTCTATAGGTAACAGTCCTTCTGCAGCCCTCAACATACCTGGATGCACAACATCTTGTTCCGGCAACTATCCGCTCCAGATAAGACTGGCTAACTCTCAAACAGGTACTGTCTACTCTGAGATAACGCTGCCACTTACGGTAATGGCAGCTAAAGCGTCAAAGACTTTAGGAGTTTCATACGTCGTCCATTACATCTCAGCGTCATTCAATCCCCACATCTTCCATACGGTCGTAGCATTCCTCTCCACCCACTCGAGTCTTCCTCTGTCTTTAGCCATCTCACCGTCGCTACTAATTAGCGCACAGTCTTCTTCTTCCCCGAGCGTGCATCAAGATCTCATACTTTTAGGAAAATGGTCACAGCTTACTGGTCACTCGGTCGTCGGAACGACCTACGTTCCTGTTGACCCTACATGCATCTCCGCTTTGAATGGACCGATCTCCTACCAGTCGCAAATACAAAACGGTGTTAACGTACTTCAACCATACGAGCGAAGCGGCACAACTAAGATCTTCTCCACTAACGGCCCAGACATTTCCAATACACTTAATGCCCCTAGAAAGATAGGATATTCACATATCCTGGTTCCACAGAATTACCTTAACGATCTTGCCTACAAAGTTACACCCACGGCACCTGTTGCCCTAAGTTCGTCATCTACTTCATTAATTGGCGTTGACTCTGTGTTAACGCGGGAGTTCTCAACCGCAAACTCATCAATGAAGCGAGCACTGGCTACGGCCGATCTCTCCCAAATTTACTTTGATGCTCCAAACGACCCCTCGCAAAGAGCTGTCGTTGTAAACGTCAATATCCCTAACGCCACCTCCATGATAGACTTCTCCTCTTCCCTTAGGCGAGTTCTCACTGATCCCTTAGTCAGTCTCATTAGCTTAAACGCAGCTTTTTCTATACCCTCATACAGATCTATATCTGTCAGTCATCTAAACCTCGCAAACACAACAAGCAGATCTTGTCGGCACCTTTTGAAATCTGAGTTGAAAAAAGGTACTCAATACCTCCAAAGTGTTGTGTCCCTAAACGCCAACATATCTAACAGAGTAGAGATCGAAAGGTATCTCCTTGAGGCGGAGTCAGCAGCCATAAGCAGATCAGAGTCAGCAGGCCTCATCGCTAAAGCGGAGTCGCTTGCCAAAGACGATCTTCACTCTGTAAGCGTAGTAACAAATAGCGCTTTTACACTTACTTCAAGAAAAACTACAATTCCAGTAACTGTTACTTCTAAATTTAAGCTCCCGATTTCAGTCAGGTTGCAGTTAAAGTCCTTGAAGCTTGAGTTTCCCCAAGGCAACGTAAAAGTCATTACCTTAACCCATCCAACCTCCACCATCTCGTTCCCAGTTGCAGTAAAAACCCTTGGAAGCTTTCCGCTCGAAATCGTTGTACAAGCCCCCAACGGTTTTACGATCACAACCTCTACGGTTGGCGTACACTCCGAGGCTTTTTCGATAGTGGGGGTGGCGCTTACACTCGGTTCGCTCGGTGTCTTTTTAATTTGGTGGGCAAGAAGTATCTCTAGAAAACGTCGATCTCGGCGAACAGCGAGATCCTTGTAGTGTCAGGAAAAGGAGTTAGAAAAAGAGTTCAAGAGATGCTCGCCACATCATCTAACGCCAGAACAAATGCCACGTTCATGGCGGTCGGCACCGCAATATCAAAATTAACTGGCCTTGTTCGTATTATCGCCTTAGCCTACGCTTTGGGGTTGCGAGTTGGAGATGCTTATAATCTCGCCAATAACACACCAAATACGTTATACGACCTCCTACTTGGAGGAATCATAGCCTCGACGATTGTACCAGTATTTTCCTCTCGACTAGCGACCAACCTTAAAGATCAGGCATGGCGGTCGATCTCCGCAGTAGTAACCATCTCAATCGCTACTTTAGGTCTACTAACTATCCTATTCGAACTCGCAAGTCCACTAATTATCGATGCTTACTCCTTCGAAAGATCTTCAAGTGCGCCACAGCAAACGGTTATCTTGGCCACACAACTTCTCCGGCTCTTTGCTCCGCAGTTGTTCTTCTACGGAGCTATAGCTATGTTGAACTCAACTTTATATAGCCGAGGGCACTTCTCCACACCCGCGTTTGCACCTATCTTCAACAACGTCTTCTCTATCTTAGTTCTCTTGGTTTTTGCAACACTGTACCCTCATCCCACCGAAACGTCGGTCCTTGCACACCCTATCGAGATGCTGATTCTCGGCGGTGGCACTACACTTGGTGTCTTTATCCAGACCTTAGCACTACTACCTGCCATAAGACGTTACGCTCCAGAACTTAGGGTAAGTTTTGCTTATAGAGACCCTGCCGTTTTGGAGATTACAAAGCTATCGGGTTGGACCTTTGGATATGTAGTAGCCAATCAACTCTCCCTTTTTGTCGTCTTGGCGATAGCTTTCGCGCATCAAGGCTATGTCACGGCTTACAACTACGCCTACTTATTCTTTCAGCTACCGTATTCAATCGTTTCACTTTCCATTATGAGTGCGATTCAGCCTCAGCTTGCCGCACTATGGGCTAAGTCAGAACGAAACGAGTTTGCCAAGAAGCTCTCTTCGTCACTAAGAGCGGCCGTAACGGTCACTATCCCCGTATCGATTATCTACTTGAGTGCCAGTCAATTAATTATCTACGTCACGTTGGCTCACGGAGCTATGAGCCGAGCTGGAGCCCAACTCACGGCAAGATCTTTGGTAGGATTCGCGCTCGGGCTTCCAGGTTTTGCAGCATTTTTATCTATCAATCAAGCACTTCAGTCAATGAAGAAAAACAGAACGGTCTTTGTTTTATATCTGATCGAAAATGTCACAAATATCGTATTGGCCTTTACGCTTACAAACTCCCTTGGAATTTTCGGGCTCTCACTAGCATTTTCATTAGCGTACGATTTGGCAGCTCTGTGCGGTATCGTATTGACCTCGGCGATGGGTCTACGTCTAGGATATCGCTCGATCCTACACTCGTGGCTAAACTCCTTAATAGCATCTACGATCTGTGGAGCTATTACGTATCCCCTAGCCAGATACGCCGCTCAAAAAGGCGGTATTATGCTCTACCTACTAGCGGTAGTCGTCGGCGTTGTCGCAATTGCTGTGATTGTTACGGTCACATACTTAGCTAACAAAGTTAGTTCAATGAGGGGGATACATATAAATGGGTAAAGTTGGAATAGTAACAGATTCGGCGGGAGATCTATCCATAGAACAGTTGAAAGAAAAAGGCATTCGGGTTGTACCTTTAAAGGTAAGAATTGACGATAAAGAGTACGTCGACGTCACTGAGTTAAACGCAGCCACTTATTGGGAACTCGCTCAGGTAAGCCACGAACTACCCCAAACCTCCGCTCCGTCGATCGGTGAGTTTGAGGTTGCATTCCAAGAGATGGCTAACGAAGGAACCGACTGCATCTTTTGCATTACTATTTCATCAGAGCTCTCTGCTACTTATCAAAGTGCGGTAGCGGCGGCAAAGAAAGTTGCTCCTCACATTACTGTAAGAGTCTACGACTCGCGTTACGTTTCCTTAGCAGAAGGCTTCCTAGCCATGAAAGCTGCTGAGTTAGCAGATGAAGGCCTATCGCTAGAAAATCTAGAGGCTGAAATAAAGGCCTATGCATCAAAAATCCTTGTATATGGAACACTCGACACCTTAGAAAACTTGAAACGCGGTGGTCGAATAGGAGCAGCCCAAGCCCTTCTAGGATCACTACTCTCTTTCAAGCCAGTCATAGAAGTAAAAGACGGTTTGGTACTTCCAGAGTCAAGACAGCGAACTAGATCGCGTGCACTAGATTACCTCTTAGACAAGGTATCACAAAACGGACCTTACTCTTGGGTCGGCGTCATGCAGGCACAAGCCCCTGAGACAGAAGAGTTTGTACGCCAAGTAGCACTTCGTTCCGGTTTAGAAACTGTTTACCTTACGACCATTGGCCCAATAATTGGCACACACGCGGGTATTCGTACCGTAGGATTAACGTTAGTCAAAGCCGAGTAAAAAGCTAAGGAGAGGGTCAATGGAAAATGATCCGACAAGAGACCCGCATAGTAATCAAGACTGGGCCGATAAAGCCGCGGACTTAGTTGAGCAGTTTGCAACCACAATACGCCGTAAAGGTGTAGAGCCCCTGTTTCGACTTGGACGCATGTTGAGCTACGGGTTGATCGCTGTTTTGGTTGGGACCGTAGTGCTACTTGTCACCGTAACCGTTGTAGTAAGGGTCCTGACTGACTACGCCTTTGCACACCATGTATGGATCACCTACCTAGTTCTAGGTGGAATAAATCTAATATTTGGAGTGTTTTTGATAAATAAGATGAAATCTCACGACATTTAAGTCATTAGAGCTGGAGCTGTACTTTGGAACACAAAAAGGTGATAATCGTTGGATCAGGACCAGCAGGACTCACAGCTGCCATCTACACTGCTAGAGCTGATTTGGAACCCATGGTAGTCGAAGGCGAACCCTCTTCAACGTCTGATCAGCCTGGTGGCCAGCTTATGCTCACAACAGAGATCGAGAACTTTCCTGGATTTCCAGAGGGTCTAATGGGTCCTGAACTCATGGCGAACATGCGAGCACAATCTGAAAGATTTGGTGCCAGTTTTGCCACAGCCAAAGTTACAAAAGTGCTAATGGACTCTAAACCGTTTGCCCTTTACACCTCAGATCAACAAGACCAAGATGAACCTGCATTTACCTGTGATGCTCTCATCGTTGCTACAGGAGCTCGGTCACTTATGCTTAATCTAGAAAACGAGAACGAACTTATAGGTCACGGAGTATCGACCTGTGCAACCTGTGATGGCTTCTTCTTTAGAGGGCAAGATATTGCCGTAGTTGGCGGAGGGGACTCAGCGCTAGAAGAAGCACTATTTCTGACCAAGTTCGCTAACACTGTTACCATCATTCATAGACGTGATTCTCTTCGAGCTTCAAAAATAATGCAAGATAGAGCCTTTAAAAACGAAAAGATTACGTTCGCATGGAACAAGGTCGTTACAGAGTTACATGCCACAGACGCTGTTCTAAGTGGAATAACCTTGGAAGACACGGTAACGTCTGAGACGACAACTCTAAACGTTACAGGGCTATTCGTAGCCATTGGACACTCTCCAAATACGGATATATTCAAGGGTCTGTTAGAGATGGATGATGCGGGTTACATTATCACTAACAACGGAACACGTACGTCGGTCGACGGGATATTCGCGTGCGGAGACGTACAGGATCATACCTACAAGCAAGCCATAACAGCGGCCGGATCAGGGTGCATGGCCGCGATCGACGTCGAACGTTGGCTAGAAAGCCAACATTAAGAGATTATCAAACAGAATTGAAAATGGAACGATAGGGAGACATGGTGAACAAACCTAATATTGCACAGCTAGACGATGCAAACTTTGATGAGTGGATCAAGACATCCGAGAAACCCATATTGGTTGACTTCTGGGCCGAGTGGTGTGGACCTTGCAAAATGATAGCTCCAATTCTAGAACAGATTGCAGTCGAGGAAGAGGCTAGGGTAGGTATAGCAAAACTAAACGTAGATAACTCGCTCGAGGTGGCAAGACGGTACGAAGTAATGAGCATTCCAACCCTGATACTATTCAAGGACGGTCAGGTAGCCAAGCGGATCGTAGGGGCAATGCCCAAAGGCTCTCTAATGCGCGAGCTGAATCCCCATCTGTCATAGAATCAGATGAGATAAACCTAGACAAAGAGCAAGGCTCCGGTTTTAAAATAAATCATTTCGTCGATCACGGTCCTGAAGTTGCAGACATTCAGCGAAGATTAGCCAATCTAGGCTACAAAATTAACGATGCAACGGGGATCTTTGGCGACAGCACCCAGGAGAACATAGCTTCATTTCAAGCCGCCCGGGGACTTCAGATACACGGAATATGCGACAAGATAACATGGATGGCGATCGTAGAAGCCGGATACACACTCGGAGATCGAGTACTTTATCTAAAACGACCGATGTTTAGAGGAGACGATGTATCTGAACTACAGTACCGCGTCGGTTCATTAGGATTCGATCCAGGTAATTTAGATGGAATATATGGCCCTAAAACTGCACGTGCCCTTACTGAATTTCAAGCGAACGTCGGACTACCGGCGGACGGTATCTGCGGCCGTTCCACCGTCAACGAACTAAAACGGGTATATGGCAGATCATCGGAGCATATTAGAGGAGTTCGAGAAAGGGCTTACCTTAGATCGCGTAACCTCTCCTTAGACGAGTCAACTATTGCCATCGTATCTTCTCAGCAACTAGAAGCACCTGCAGAGATACTAGCGCTTAAATTGAGACAAAACGGGGCACGTGCCCTCAACCTGTCATCAAATGAACAGAGCGAACTCGCGCGCTTAGCTAATGAAATCAAAGCTGACGCATGCATTCATGTAGACTTCTCAACCTCGGGTGTCCAACTCGCCTACTACTCAGGATTCTCATATACCTCGCCAGGAGGTCAACGTCTCGCAGAACTTATAGCTAATCAGTTTGTAAAGGCAATACCAGAACTAGCACTAACCCTTAAAGGAATGACACTTCCAATCCTACGAGAGACTCAAATGCCAACTATTTCACTCCAAGTCCAATCACCATCCACCTGGGTAACGAAGTCACCCGTGATAGCAGAGATAGTATTACTAGCTGTATCTGACTTTCTCAAGAACTCAACGTATTAATCAACAGACACTATTGCGAGATTAATACAACAAGCTTTTTAACCAATAGATGCAGATGACGAAGCAAGCACAAACACTGCCCAACTGAATCAAAATATCACATCATCTCCTTTTGTACGGATCCGACACGACAACCTGGCCAAAACCACTTACCTACCAATATATAGATTAGTTATCCACACCCTTATCAACAGCTGTGAACAACCCAATGGGTTAGAGTTATAGTAACACTGAACTAAACCTTTAAGGTAATAGCCGAGCTACCTGTGAAGCACCAACCTAAAAATACGCTCCAGATCTTCTATGCTGCCAAAGGTAATCTGAATTTTCCCACCCTGGATACCCGATGCACTCGTCGGGCCCAACGACACTATTACCTCTGTATCAAGATGTTCTTGAAGGAGGTTCTCAAGTTCTAATACTCCTGGGGATTTTCGATGGTTAGGCTCAGACTCTAACTTGTGTCTAACTTTACTCTTATGCGTAACTACATCACTTGCAGAGTCACGAACCTTACGAACCCGTTCTTCAACCTGACGAACAGACATATCCGACCGAACTACCTCCTCAGCCAACTCCTCTTGAAGCTTCCGGTCAGGCACCCCGAGTATCGCCCTTGCATGCCCTGCCGATAACTCCCCCGAACCAACTAGCCGTTGAATAGAGGTCGGTAGTTGCAACATCCTTAGGGTATTGGACACCGCAACGCGGCTCTTGCCGACTCTGTGTGCAACTTCGTCGTGAGTAAGACCAAAGTCATCGATCAGCTGCCGATAAGCACCTGCCTCCTCTAATGGATTCAAATCAGATCTATGGAGATTCTCGACGATCGCTCTCTCTAAAGACTCTTGGTCGTTTGCTTCCTGCACGACCGCTGGAATACGGTCTAATCCTGCTCGCTTCGCCGCTCGTAGCCGCCGTTCACCCGCAATGAGTTCGTAGACTCCATCTCCAACCCTACGCACTAAAATCGGTTGTAATACTCCTATCGTCGAGATCGATTCTGCAAGAGCGGATATAGACTCTTCCTCGAAGACCCTACGCGGCTGATACCTATTAGCCTCAATCGACGAGATCATCAAATTTTGTAATGACGACGACGAATCGTTACTTTCATCAATCGGAATAAGGGAACTAAGGCCTCTTCCTAAACCCGACACTCTAGACATGGTTTCTAACCTCCTCGGCCAACGATCTGTAGGAAATAGCACCTCTAGAGGTAGGATCAAACACTGTAATAGGTTGCCCAAAAGAGGGCGCCTCAGAAATTCTCACACTTCTGGGTATAATCGTTTTACACACTATCTCACCGCAAAAATTACGCACGTCTTCCACAACCTGTTCAGACAGCTTCGTCCTTGCATCGTACATCGTCATAACAACGTATTCAACGCTAAGTTCTGGATTTAAACTCGCCTGGACCAGTTTCACGTTTCTAAAGAGCTGCGACAATCCTTCCAACGCATAGTACTCGCATTGAATCGGAACCATAACGGTCTTCGCTGCGGAGAGAGCGTTGATAGTTAAAAGACCAAGCGAGGGAGGACAGTCTATAAAGATATAGTCGTACTCTCCAAGCGATCCCTCAATGCTTCGCTTAAGCTTCGTCTCCCGACTAAATGCAGACACTAGCTCAATCTCAGCACCAGCCAAGTCGATCGTCGCCGGTACAACAAAAAGATTCTTCACCTCTGAAGCTTCTGTTACATCCTCAATCGCCACGTCTTTCATAAGCACGTCGTATATAGACAGCTCAATAGCGCGAGGATTGATACCCAAACCTGTAGACGCGTTTCCTTGAGGATCTAAATCGATCACCAAAACCCTCTGGCCCATCTCAGCTAAGGCTGCCGAAAGATTCACTGTAGTTGTGGTCTTACCAACCCCTCCTTTTTGATTAGCGATCGCTAACACATGCGTATCTTTTGCATCCACGTTTTCTTCCCCATATCACATTGGTACACCCACATACTACAAGGCAATCATACACACAGGCACGCTATGACAAATAGTCGCGTATTCGTTTCACGTGAAACCTTTCTAAACCCTCGGTTCAAACAAAACATAACACACGCGTACCACAACTTCCAAAATATCTGCAAACACTAAGTCACTCAACGAACAGAAGGGGAGTTACTCACCGGTTTGGCACGAGTTGTTTACATTTACCACCGTTCAACAATTAGTCCCTGCTATTAATGACGACACCGACAAATAGCGTGCTCTTCAGACGAGATCGCCACCCAGACCCTCATCAAGACCCTAATTGAGAAGTGCTACAAACTAAAGAGCCATAGCGGTACTACATGAGCACAATTGCAATCAAACGATCATCAAATGAACATTACTACGGCACAATGTTGCCAAACAAACGCCACCAATATTGAGGTGACACCTTTACCACGGAAGCACACTGAATCAACACAAATATCAAATGACACTTCCATAAGCTACTCACAAATAGCCACACAATCTCACCAACTAAATATCCATTCACCAAGCAAATCACAAACCCACTTTGTTCCGTGCACCGATATATAGAACGGGAAGATGCATTATCCCTGGCCCAGTAATATCCTTGAAGTATAAGCAACTGCCCACATGTATCTATAATCAACGTCCGATATCCCTCGACGATCGAGTTCAAGAATTAAAAAGCAACCAAGGGCTACAATCTACATTCCTTCCAATGTCTATCTTGACCCAAGATACTTTTCACCTGGGGATTAGACACATATACTAATTATGGTTCATAACGTTAAGATTTGGAATCAGAGTTGGCAAAAAAGTGAATGTGAGAACAGATTCAGAAGCACTTATTAGAAAACTCTCCACACGATAAAAGAGCCATTTCTTACGACAAAACTAAATCAGCTATGGAACAAGCTAAAATAACGGGTTTCTTATTAGCCTTTGAGTCTCTCTGGGATACCTATCGCCAAGGACTTTTACCTTTTTCAGCACAGTTATAGCGAACGGAGAAGTAATTATCTTCTCCCTCTGTAAACCTAGCTCCATTAGATACTTATCATTCCAACGAGCCGATTCAGTACGTACAGCCGCCGGAGGGTCAGAGACAAGCACAAATCCTCCCACTGCGACTAGTCCAGAAGCACACTCCGCCGTTATGGAAGTTTTCCCAAACGCTTTAGCTGTAACAAACTGAGCGGATTCCCTGAACTCAATACGATGTCCTAGAATCTCCGCCCTGCAGTGCAATGTCTGACATCTGTTGTCGATGCCATATGACAAAATGCAGCTATCTAAGAATGCAGCTCGTTTAGCCATAGACTCCACAAGGAAGACGTGTAGCTCTGGAAGTAATTGAGCGATAACCAATCCAGGAAATCCCCCTCCTGTCCCAAGATCAAAGAGGGTAGGAGTGGAATGACGCGGAGACTTCGACAGACAATCTGAGACTATGCTACTAAAAAAGAACGCCTGCTCCAAGTGAACATCTGGAGCAGACGGACCGATGAATCCAAGTCTTTGGGACTCGAGTATCCAGTCAAAACGATGATCCACAGATCTATGAACCTATTTCGGCACCTAATTCTTCTTTTACTTCCACGCCGCTACCAGCGAAAATAACAACATACCTATTTGGTTCTTCACCCTCTGATTTGGACCCAACCCCATCTATAGAGGCCACTACGTCGTGGACTATCTTGCGCTCAGATGCAATCATCGGATCGAAAACTCGATCCTCACCAGAAGCAATCACCTCATCCACAACACTCCGCGTGAATCGTTCCAATGCCTCACGTCGCCTCTTGCGGTATCCGTCCACATCGACTGTAACACGACCTGCTGACTCCCCTGCGTGCGCCTGAACGACCGCCTTGGTTAGCTCTTGAACCGCAGCGATTACGGCCCCCTTTTGGCCGATCAAAGATCCTAGCTGTTCACCCGTTATAGAAAGATCTATTGACTCATCATCTAGATGATCGATAGACACTGTCGCTAACATGTCAAGTTCATACAAAAGATCAGCAAGAAAGTGCTGTGCAACGACGGCTAACTCCGTGCGGGAAATGAGAGGTGCAGCTGTCTCTTCCAGCTGTTCAACATCGTCTTCTCTCTCTTGCATTACCGTATTCCTCTCTTTTTGACCATTAACCGACTTGCTACTTGTATCCAAACGTTCTGGACTCACACTTCCACCGTCTGAATTAGCATCATCTTTTCCAATGGATGACTTTCTCCGTCTTACTCGACGGCCATCTTTCGCTTTAGGGGTCGCCGGCAGCACTCTTCCTCGAACTCTCGCAGGTCGCTTTGACATGCCTAGAAAACCTGTCTTAGCTTCTTCTAAGACCTCAAACTCCGCCTCGGAATCGTCAACCCCCAAAAGATCCAAGGCTGCTTCCTTCGCCTCTTCAACGGTTCTACCGGTGGTCTCAACCCAATCCATCTATACCTCTCGAATTAAATAACTAATACACAAACAAAAGAACAAAGAACGGAGTATAACTCAGCCTCGTCGTTTTGACTCCCTACGAGGTCCAGCTGGTCTATTCTTGGCATTCACATCGTTGCGTTGCGAACCTCTACGTCGAATCGAACTCTGAGAAGAGCGACTGTTAGAGGACTTTGACTTATCTATCCAAGCGGTATTCGTGGAGGTCATGTTAGTACTTTTACTACCTGCATCTTCTTTGCTTACCTTCCCACTGTTCGCTTGTTTGTTCTGTAGGTCGAGGCGCTTCTGCTCTTTAGCGCCTAGTGAGTGCGCTCTTAAGACCGGGTCTCGTCGCCACATGATCTCTTGTTGAATAACTCTAAACAAGCCAGAAACTACAAAGTATAGGTTCACACCAGAAGGGATCCCTATATAGATAACTCCGAAAATGATTGGGGTAAATCTCTGAATCATCAGAGCCTGCGGATTTGCTTTAGCGGCAGCCGGATTTTTAGCTGTAATTTGCCATGTCTGCAAAAATTGAAGGCCGACTGCTAGTAACACCACCAGGTAATAGGGTAGAGCACCAAAAAAAGATCCTTTGAAACTCGTCGCCGCCACCGCTAAATTAATACCTAAAGAGTGCATCGCCCCGTGAGAAGCCATGAGGTTCTTATAGAGTAATGTCGTGTGACTGATATACTCAGGGGATGCAATATGATGAACGCCTACCGTGTTAGTAAGTCCACGAATGATGTCGTACATTACAAAGAGCAACGGTAGCTGAAGCAGCATCGGTAAACATCCTGAAGCAGGGGAGACCTTGTTCTCCTTGAACAAAGCCTGTTGCGCTTCCATCAATCCTTGCTTATCCTTACCGAATTTCTTTTGGAGCTCCTTCACTTTCGGCTGTAAAGCCTGCATCTGCAGCATCGACCGCGTGGATATCACTGTAAGTGGTGATATTACCACCATCACTGTTATCGTTAAGAGAGCTATCGCGAAGCTATAGCTGTGTACCCAGCTATAGTAAAGAGCAATAAGCCCTGCCATCACTTCAAATATGGGACGGAAGATACTCGTTAAAAACGACATTAATTACTACCTGACCTTTTTGGTGGGGGGACCAGATCAATACCACTAGATCCAAATGGGTTACAACGGGCTATACGCTTAACAGCTAACCAAGAACCAGCCAGAGAACCATGAATCTCTATGGCCTCAACTGCATACTCTGAACAACTCGGCATGTACCTACATGGAGAAGGCTTTCCCGCGCGCGCTTTTTGATAGATATGGATAGCTCCAACGAGCGCTTTGCTTAGAAAGTTACGTGACTTGCCTATCTCCACCGGCACTAACTCTTCCTCTCAAGAGAACGGCTATCGTAGATCTTTTCCAACAAATAGCGTAGCTCACCCAATATATCATTGTAGGACAGTTCTAACAGAGTCCGACGGCCTCCAATGAGATATAGGCCTCCAACAAGCCGATCACACTTAGCAATATCGTGAAGTGCGCTCCTACATCTTCGCTTTACTTTATTACGATCGACCGCTCGACGAAACTCCTTTTTGGGAAGCGCAAACGCAACTTTTGCGACCATATCATCGTTCAACTGTGCTTTGACTCTAAGGTTGACGGTGGAAACACTGAAACCTGAGGAGTTCAGAGCTCTGAACTCCTCTTTCAAACTCACTGAAGATAAAGAGGTAGACACATCAAACTAACAACCATTAAGCGCTAAGACGTTTACGTCCCTTAGCTCTTCTGGATTTTAATATCGCTCGACCTGCGCGAGTAGCCATGCGAGCTCGGAAACCGTGCTTCCTTTTTCTTCTTCGATTGTTTGGTTGGAACGTTCTCTTCATCTATTACACACCCTTATAAAGCTCTACATAGTGACCCTTCATTATATATAGACAAGACTTTGAAATAGACCAAAGAATCTTAAACTATAACCACTCATCGTGAACACTACAACCCTAAATGTGACCGTATTTCCATACTTTAGGCTTTGGGTTAAGGCTTACTTATACTTCCTGTTCACAATAAATATATGCTTTAAGCTGGGAGTTTCTTTATAAATTTATCTAACTTTCTATTGATTTTCGGCCCCAAGTCCAATACAATGCGCTAAGTTCATATTTCCACGGAAAAATCCCTCGGGAATCAAGCTTCTTAGGTTTGCAGCCTAGAAAAGTGGAATAAGGTTTGGAGGACTGAAATGAAAGAGGTAGCTACGGTGTGGGGCGCCGTATCGGCTCGCCTGCGTGATCGACTAGGAGAAGCAACATGGAACGCATGGTTTTATTCAGTAGAACCTACGCAGATCAGTCACGACACCCTTACACTATCAACTCCGTCACCATTAGTTAGAGAAAGGATTCAAAACCGATACGTTGCTTTAATAAATGAAGTCGTAAGTGCTGAAGTTGGAGAAACCATAACCGTAAAAATAAATCAAACCTTACCGCTGACAAGTCCGGAGAAGGTTCTGGACCCTCCTATGAAGCTCCAAACGGGTAATCGAAACTGGAAGGGAACTTCGACACCATCGATCTTCGAAAGCTCCACAACAACTACGTCGAGAGGTTACTCAAAAGCAGACAGGAGCACGGCATTCGACTCTCGGTACAACTTTGAACACTTTGTCATTGGACCATCGAATCGATTTGCCCATGCTGCAGCGCTGTCAGTAGCCGAACAACCCGCCGGTGCGTACAACCCTTTGTTTATCCATGGTGATGCAGGACTCGGTAAAACGCACCTTTTAAATGCTATTGGGAACTACCTTGCTCGTCACTACCCTAACTTATACGTTAAATATGTATCGACAGAGTCGTTCCTCAACGAGTTCGTAAATGCGATTAAACAAAACAAGACGTCGGAGTTTAAAGCTCGTTATCGCGAGTGCGATGTTCTGCTCGTCGATGATATTCAGTTTTTAGAGAAAAAAGAGGCTTTTCAAGAAGAGTTTTTCCATACCTTTAACTCCTTATACGGAGCACATAAGCAAATCGTATTAACATCAGATCGACCACCCAAAGCTTTAGCCACCTTAGAGGATCGACTACGGTCCCGATTTGCAATGGGACTTACCACAGATATACAAGCGCCAGATCTTGAGACTCGCATGGCTATTGTCTCAAAAAAGGTCGATGACTTAAAAGTTATCGTTCCAAAAGAAGTCATAGAGATGATCTCTTCGTCGATAAGAGACAATATCCGTGAGTTAGAAGGAGCTCTTACAAGAGTGACCGCCTACGCCAACCTTACAGATCAACCAATTACTGACGCGCTAACTAGACGCGTTTTGGCTGACATCGTAGATGTCAATCCTTCAGAATCAAACTTTGTAGGAGTAAAAGAGATCGTCGAAACGACATCTAACTACCTAAAAGTACCAGTAAGAGAAATATTTGGAGACTCAAGGAAAAAGCCCATAGTAATGGCAAGACAGATCGCTATGTACTTAACACGAGAACTAACAGAAATGTCGTATCCTGTTATCGGGAAAGAGTTTGGTGGGAGAGATCACACTACAGTTATGCATGCGGTTGATAAAATCTCGAAGCAGATGCAAACGTCAAGAGAGGTGTATGATCAAGTGACGGAGCTCCACAAGATGTTAAGGTGTGGATAACCTGTGGATAATCTTTACGCAACTTGTTATCAACCTACGCGTAACCTGTGGATACATGACAAACCATCAACAAGTTAGATTAGGAGTTAGACACAACAAATCGACTCCTGTGGAATTTTCGGCTAACCTTGGGTAAAACTTAAATAGCTTTTTCAAGGTAAAACATACTTATCCACACAATCCCCAGCCTTTATTACTACCACAACATTTATTGACTAAAAGAAAGGATATTTAGTGAAGTTCCTGTGTGAAAGAGACGAACTGTCCGAAGCGGTTATTGGAGCAGGAAGAGCACTGGGTTCTCGTGGATCCTCGGGGGTTCGTCTAGAGCTTTCTTCAAATATCTGTATGGTGGTTGGTAATGGTCCAGAGATGAGCATCTCCGTTTCCGTTGATGTCTCTACAGTTGAAGAAGGTAGCGCTGTAGTTCCACCGGTTCTTTTTGGGGATCTACTTAAATCGATGCCTGAGGGAGCAATTGAACTAACTTCCGACGACACTACAATCCAGATGAAAGCCGGGAGAACCGAGTTCTCGCTCCAGCTTCTCAATGACCTTGATACACCTAGATTACGTCAACATCTTTCCGACCCAGTCGTCTTGAGTGATAAGGACTTTACGACAGCACTGAGACAAGTAACAAGAGCTGCATCTAAAGATGACAGTAGAGACCTTCTCTATACAGGCGTGTTGTTTACAAAGATTGACTCGGGAATACGATTAGTGTGTACCGATGGAATTCGCTTGGCAATCAGAGACTTGGAAGGAGCTGACTTCTTACCAAGCGAAGAAGAAGTTGAGGTAATAGTCCCAGCGCGAGCATTGACCGAGCTTGATCGCCTAAGTCATCAAGCTCGCCAAAACAGTGGTGAGTTAGCAGTATCTATGGGCACTAAAGAGGCTGCCTTCCAGTTTGGTAACTGGATGCTTCTGACACGACTGATAGACGGACGGTTCAGAGACTACAGACAGCTCTTACAGCCCTCGTATCCACGGGTTTTAATAGCGGAAAAATCATCTCTAATGGAGTCGATTCGTCGACTAAGGCGTATGGCACGTGAAGCAAGGGATATGGGAACACATCTAAAGTTTGATCTTTCAAATACCACCCTCAATCTATCGGTGCGAATTCCTCTTGTGGGTCAAGCTGAAGATGAGATCGACGTGACGTTCTCTGGAGATGAATTCGTAGTAGCATTTGATCCTGATCTTCTTGCAGATGGAGTTGAGGCTGTAGAAAGTGAATTCGTCCGCATCGAATTCACCGAGAATAATCGTCCAGCTTGTATCTCCAACTCAGACAACCGGGAGTACCAATACTTGCTGATGCCGGTTAAGTTTAGATAACCTCGAACTTATGGAGGTTAGGTCAGTCACGTTAGATAACTTCCGTAACTGGAGGCATCTGGAACTTGAACTTGACACATCCGGTACTACATTCATCCTTGGAAATAATGGCCAAGGCAAGACTAATGTCGTAGAAGGCATCTACTTTGCGATCCGCAACAGGTCGTTTCGTGTTCCTTTCCGAGAGAGCCTTATTTTAGATGGAGATGCGTTTCTCAAAGTAAAGTCGGAGGTCTTTAATCAGGGTCGGCGCTTCGACACAGAGGTTCTACTACAAAGAAGCGGAGACTCGTACTTTAGAGTAAACTCAAAGCCTTTAAGGAGTTTTCAAAGCTTACTTACCTCATTTCCAGCTGTAGTTTTCCAACCCGAGGATCTAACGCTTGTAAAAGGGGGACCTGGTATTAGGCGCGATCTTTTGGATGAACTTGTAACAATGCAAGGGAAGAAGAGTAGCTCAACCGTATCGTTGTTTGAGAAAGTTTTACAGCAGAGAAACTCCCTTTTAAAACAGGTTCATGGAAAGCTGGACCAGGATGCTCAAAACACGCTAGCAGTTTGGGATGATCGTCTTGGCAATGTAGGGGAAGAACTGGCTTCTCTTAGGGAAAATGTGTTAACGGAGCTTAGTAAATGGCTTGTTGAGGCCTACGCTATAATTGCTAAAGAGTCTTTTGAACTTACGCTAGCGTATAGACGTTCGTGGACAGGAGATCTTTTGGAAGCCCTTAATCGATCGCGCACAACAGATCTTCAACGCGGAACTACTACTGTTGGACCCCAGCGTGATGAACTTGACATTTTAATTGGCGGTAAGGTTGCGCGATATCATGCATCCCAAGGCGAAGCCAGGGCTATTGCTATTGCTACACGACTGGCTACGATTCTTTTCTTGCAACAAGAACTCGGAACTACACCGGTTGTTTTTCTAGATGATATTACATCGGAGTTAGATGAGAAAAGGGTAAAAAGGCTCTTTGATTCGATTCCGAAAGCTCAAGTGTTAGTAACAGGTACGTTCTTACCGAAGGATTTTAATGTTGAAAAGGTGCTAAAGGTTGAAGATGGGAGGGTTACAGCTGCGATTTACTAACCGGAGTATTCAGAGTGAGACACCGCTGTCGGACTCGCTGAAACTCTTTGCAGAGAGAATAGATCTACCTACGCAGGACCATAGAGAAGCGGTCTGTTTTGCCCTAAAGGAAGCCATGGGCGCGGTTCTTTACAACCATGTTGTCGTTGGTGCCATACGTGACGACGTAGTTACGGTTATTACCGACTCTCAGTCTTGCTATCAAAGCATTACATTTAGAAAAACTCACCTTGAGAGAGCATTGACTGAAGCTCTCGATGGTAAGAAGTTGAAGCTACGAGTCGAGCACAGCAAAATGCTGACATAGGCTACTAGCTGCTTTAATAGGCCGACTAAGATATGTAACTGTATTAGAGTTTCGGCGGGAAGCCTCCGAGTTCTTTACCAAGATGTACCAAAAAGGGGCAAGTTGTCTGAGATAAATCCAGAAGTTAGTGAGTATAGCGCGGAGAATATCACGATTCTCGAGGGACTCGAGCCTGTGAGACTGCGTCCCGGTATGTTCATAGGATCGACCGGTCCATCAGGACTCCACCACCTGATATGGGAAGTTGTTGACAACGCTGTGGATGAAGCGATGGCGGGAGAGTGCGATCATATACAAGTTACGTTGCTGGCTGATGGTGGATGCAGGGTAATTGATAATGGGCGCGGTATACCAGTGGACCCACACTCTTCAGATCCCTCTAAAAGTGCTGCTGAAATAGTTTTGACCGTCCTACACGCTGGTGGAAAATTTGGGGGAGGAGGGTATCGGGTTTCTGGCGGTTTGCATGGTGTTGGTGTCTCAGTCGTAAACGCTTTATCAATGCGACTTTTACTTGAGATAGATCGTGGTGGAAAACACCACATGATGGAGTTTGTCAAGGGTGGGAATCCAACTGGCCCGTTAGTTATAAGTGGTAACTCACCTAGAGGTAGGCGAGGTACAACAGTAACTTTTTGGCCAGATCCGGAAGTATTTGAAGAGATTGAGTTCCAATCTCAACGCGTTGTTGAGAGACTACAGATCATAGCGTTTTTGAACCGATCTTTACAGGTAGATTTTGAAGACCAAAGATTGGGAAAAGAACAAAAGGTTACTTTCAAGTATGACGGTGGGATTGTCGACTTCGTACACCATCTGAATGCATCGAAAGAAGCTCTTTATAAAAAGGTTGGTTACTTTGAAGCTAAAGAGGATAATCAAGAGCTTGAAATAGCCTTTCAGTGGAACTCGGGCTACTACGAAGGGATACACTCCTTCGCAAATGGCATTTCAACTGAAGAAGGGGGCATGCACGCAGAAGGTTTTCGAAAGTCGATAACCCAAGTCGTCAACAAGTACGCGCGTGCAAAAGGATCTTTAAAAGATAAAGACGAGAACTTACTTGGTGAAGACATTCGGGAAGGCCTTACCGCCATAGTTTCTGTCAGGCTGGAGAATCCTCAATTTGAAGGTCAAACTAAAACTAAGTTAGGAAACCTATCGATTAGATCCCTAGTAGAGCGAGCTACAAATGAAAAACTTAGTGAGTGGATGGAAGAAAATCCAAAAGAAGCTACGTTGATCGTACAAAAAGCCATTCAGGCTGCGCGTGCAAGAATGGCGGCTCGGCAAGCTAGAGAACTTACCAGAAGGAAGTCTGCTCTAGGGGGCGCAGGACTACCCGGGAAGTTAATTGACTGTACCTCTAGAAAGCCGGCAGAGTGTGAGCTTTTCATTGTGGAAGGAAACTCTGCTGGTGGATCAGCTAAAGACGGAAGAGATCCAAGAACTCAGGCAATACTACCAATACGAGGCAAGATATTGAATGTCGAACGATCTCGTTTAGATAAAATGCTCGCTAATCAAGAGATTCAATCGTTGATATCAGCGATTGGCGCAAATGTTGGAGACGAGTTCGACATAACAAAGATTCGTTACCACAAAATCATCATCCTTGCGGATGCGGACGTTGACGGATCTCACATTAGGACACTGTTGCTCACGTTCTTTTTTAGGCAGATGAAACCACTTGTTGAGGCAGGGCACGTGTTCGTAGCGCAACCGCCACTCTACTCTACTCAAGTGGGGAATGAGAAGACTTATCTCAAAGATGACCTAGCGCGAAAGAGGTTTTTGGAGGAAAGACCAAATCACAAAGCCGAGTTTAATCGCCTAAAAGGTTTGGGTGAGATGGACTTTGATGAACTTCAATCCACAACCATGGATAAGGCAAAGAGAACTTTGCTCCAGATAACGATGGAACAAGCGGCTCTAGCTGATGAGATCTGTTCGATCCTAATGGGCGACGATGTAGATATCCGTAGGAACTTTATTCAAACGCATGCTAAAGACGTTCGCTTCCTAGATGTTTAAAGAAAAGGGTAGGTTTTAGTTGTCACCAAATAATAGAGGTACAGATAGCGGCTCTGTGGATCTTCCAGAGGCTATTGAACCAATCGAACTCCAGGAGGAGATGGAAAGATCCTTCCTAGAGTATTCGATGTCCGTCATTATCTCAAGGGCACTTCCTGACGTACGAGACGGGTTGAAGCCTGTTCATAGAAGAATTCTTTACTCAATGTATTCAGAAGGGCATAGACCAGACAGAAGTTACGTCAAGTGTGCCAAAGTGGTCGGGGAAGTGATGGGCAAATTTCATCCACACGGTGACAGTGCCATCTACGATGCTCTGGCGCGAATGGTACAAGATTTTTCCCTAAGACACCCTTTAATCTCCGGGCATGGCAACTTTGGTTCACCAGATCCAGCTATGGGACCTTCGGCTCCCAGGTATACGGAGTGCAAGCTAGCGCCGATAGCCATGGAGTTAATGGCTGCCCTAGATGAAGAGACAGTTGATTTTGAACCAAACTATGACGGCACCGAAACTCAACCAACAGTTCTTCCTGCTCGGTTCCCAAATCTTTTAGTGAATGGATCTCAAGGTATTGCTGTCGGGATGGCAACACAGATACCCCCACACAACCTTGAGGAGGTAATAGATGCCGCTATCTATCTTCTTGAAAATCCGACTGCAACCTCCGCTGATCTTATGATGTTTGTGAAAGGACCGGATTTTCCAACAGGTGCATTTGTGTTAGGAAGGTCTGGAATTAGGGACATATATGAGACCGGCAGGGGATCAATAAAACTCAGAGCTGTGGCTGATATAGTCGAAAATAAAGGTTCAAACTCCCAAATTATTGTGACGGAGATTCCCTACCAAACGTCGGTGGAGCAGATTTCTACGAAGATAGGCGCCCTAGTTGATGCTAAAGTCTTGGATGGTATTGCAGACGTAACAGATTCTACAGCCCAAAGAGGTACTCGTATAGTTGTGGATTTAAAGCGCGACGCGAACCCAAAGGTCGTCCTCAATAATCTTTACAAACACACGCCAATGCAAACCTCGTTTGCCGCTAATATGCTGGCGCTGGTCGATGGAGTCCCTAGAACATTGAGCCTTCAGGCTATGTTGGCACACTACATTGCTCATCAAGTGGAGGTTGTGACTCGCCGCAGCCAATACAGACTTAGAAAAGCGAAAGAGCGAGCACATATTGTAGAAGGCCTGCTCAGATGTATTGATATGTTAGATCTGGTCATAAATACGATCAGGTCGTCTGCGGACCGTTCCGAAGCACGAACCCGATTAATGGATACCCCGTTCAATTTCACCGAGATCCAAGCGAACCATATATTAGACCTTACATTAGGGCGTTTGACCAGAATAGGACGGGAAGAGCTTGAAACTGAGATGCAAAAGCTAATTCAAACAATCATGGAACTAGAAGAGATTTTGGGTTCCAATGAGAGACTCAAAGCCGTTATAAAGGAAGAACTTACAGCTATACGCGATAGATACAAAAACCCTAGAAGAACTCAGATTATTTCAGACCCAGGGAACCTTGACGACGAAGATTTGATAAGTGATGAGCCCATCGTGGTTATGGTTACCAAGTCAGGTTATATAAAATCTCTCTCAGACGCCTCGTTCAAAACCCAAGGCCGTGGTGGGCGAGGTGTTGTCGGAGCGAAGATGAAAGAAGAGGATCTAGTCAATCACATTATTCACACCACCACGCACTCGTACTTATTGGTATTTAGTTCAAGGGGTCGGGTTTATCGAATTAAAGGATATGAGGTCCCAAGGTTTGAGAGAAGCGCTCGAGGCACTGCGATAGTCAATCTTCTTCCATTTGAGAATGAGGAGTCAGTAGCGGCGATTCTCGATACAATGAGTTTTCCTGAAACTAGTGAGCTAGTATTTGTTACGGCTAACGGCCAGGTGAAAAAGACACCTCTGAGAGAGTATGATAAGTCCCGAAGAGACGGTCTCATTGCGATCGACCTCAGAGAAGGTGATCGACTCGTGAAAGTTTTTGTGGCAACAGACGATGATGATGTCATATTATTTTCAAAGAACGGTCAGGCAATTCGTTTTCCATTAATCGAGGTTAGATCCACCGGACGAGCGACATCAGGGGTGAAGGGAATGAAGCTCAAAGAGGGTGACCGTGTTGTATCAGGTGAGAAGACTGATTTTTCTAGAGAGACCTTAGTTGTCACAGATAGAGGTTTTGGGAAGAGAATTCGGACTCGACTATTTCCTCGGCAACAAAGAGGCGGTCAAGGTGTGCGGAGCATAAAGGTGTCCTCAGATCGTGGATATGTGGTTGAAGCACTTTTTGTAAGTGAAGAGGACGAAGTTTTGGTAGTGAGCTCTAACGGGGTCACTATTAGAACTGAGGCGGGTCAAGTAGCTTCACAGGGACGGGATGCATCAGGAGTTAAAATTATTCAATTAGATAAAGATCAAATGGTAACATCTGTGGGATTAGTTCCAGCCTCTGTCGAGTAACGAGTAGAATAGCTCGAGTTTTCTTATAGAAGGACTATTCATAGAATGAGCCCAGAGAGTACATCAGCCCAGAGTCGTAGACCCAGACCCTCGTCGGGAGATGTGACGAGAAAACAGCCCTCAGGCGCTAAAGGACGTACGTCGAAATCTGCAAAATCCGAAACTGGAAGTCGCAAAGGACAAGCGTTGTTACTGACAAAAGTAGGGTCTACTTCAGTATTTAGGATAGTTGTTCTTTTTTATACCTTTTTACTAGCTACTTTTTTAGTAGCCGGCATCATACTTTGGTTATTGTTGGGAGCGAGCGGATACGAGAGCAAGCTGAATCATTTAATCGACTCTCTTCTCGGTTCCTCGACATATCATCTCATTGGTCTCGAAGTTTTAGTCGTTGCAGTGGCGGTAGGGGTAGTTTGGGTCGTTGTTTCGGCGGCTTTGACGACGGTAGCAGTTAAGATGTTCAACTTAGCGATCGACATGGTAGGTGGTATCAAGATTTACTTGCAGTCGGCGTCACCGCTCGATCGGTGAATCTAAGATAGTAGAAGCCTTGGGGCTATAGCTCAGTTGGTTAGAGCGCAGCACTGATAATGCTGAGGTCGCTGGTTCGAGTCCAGCTAGCCCCACGTGGGGGATGTAGCTCAGCTGGAAGAGCACCTGCTTTGCAAGCAGGGGGTCGTGGGTTCGAGTCCCATCATCTCCACTTGTTGTTAGACCAACACTTCACTTATGACTTTGTTGGCTTCGAAGCCGATGGTGGCGCCGAAACGTAGAAGAGGGAACCCTATTAGGAGACGGTGCAAACCAGACTTACGTTTGGCGATTTAGGTGCTAGCCACGATCTTGATGATTACGGGTTCCGCGCGTAGGGCGATTTTTTTCTTGAACATGGCGTAGGTAACTACGCCATTAGAGGTGATGATGTTTTTACCAGCGATATGGTTGCGTAGCCGCTATGGGTTCTGAGAAGCTGGAGAGTTCTAAAGAGATAGGTTAGCACTGGCAGGTGAATGAGGAGGGTCTGCGGTTGGATTGAAGACTCTTAAGTAGTGGACCACGGTAGTAGCAGCGATCCGACGAGCCTTATCTTTAACCAGATACTCAGTTAGGATCCACCTCGTGACGGAAGTATGGTTCTTGTGAAGATCATGTCACGCGTCACTGATGTTGTACATGAAGGCAAGATTTGCATTCAAGAGAGGTATTCACCTTTTAATCTTGACGGCGGGCACGACCGATAGAGTAAGTTAAGGCTCGGATCGTATTAGGTTTTGCTCCTGTTATTTACGCGGATAGTATTTAGGTACTGGATCATTATGTTATCAAAACGTTGTTGGAAAGTACGTATTTTCGATCCGACAACTCCTCGGAAAGATAGTCAAAGATCCTTAGTGTTACGTATCGAATATGGGATACCTTTTGAAATTTATGGAGTTCAACCATTTTTCCGAATAGGTCTTCAAGGATAAACGTTTTACTGTTCACGCAGTGTGTTTCTTTGCTGATCTGTATAGATAAAGTGCATTCAACGCAGGTAAAATGGTTAATACTGCAATTACTACTATCTCGGTTCCAGAGTAAGAAAATACCGCGGTTGCGCAACGCAAGGTTTGCTGTCTGTTGAGATTAGGTGAGTTGACACAGCTATTTGTAAATGAAGGTACTAGGAGAATTACAGAGAGCGGGAAGTATCCTAAAGGTGGTATTAGAGCACCAATCAGTTTTGCCTTCAGATCCCAACTCTCACTTTTCAGTAGAAGGCCAAGCGCAAATAACCAACCTACGACCGGTACAATTACACCGCCAAGAAGTAGGGCGACGATTATTAGAAGATCCTTACCCTTAATCAACAATGTGGAACTCGTAAGATGAGGAGGTTCGTTAGATTGCGTAGGCTCTCCT
Source organism: Actinomycetes bacterium (assembly GCA_021784785.1). Classification (GTDB taxonomy): domain Bacteria; phylum Actinomycetota; class Acidimicrobiia; order Acidimicrobiales; family Acidimicrobiaceae; genus Ferrithrix. The sequence continues at coordinate 35,179 of JAJYHJ010000064.1, forward strand.
AGTGTCTACTGAAGTCCTTTGACTAAGCAAACTTTATTATAAGTATTGACCCAATTGCAAGACAGTAGGCAGCAAATGGATAGAGGTTCTTGGTTTTAAAGTATTTGGTAAGGTATTTAACGGATAGATACGCGGCAATGAATGCGAAGATTGAACCTATGACGACTTGGCTGCGTACTCCAGAGCCGGCGTGTCCCAACAGAAGTGGGAGCTTGTAAAGACCAGCAGCAAGAATTATAGGCGTGGCCATCAAGAACGAAAACCTGGCGGCATCCTCGTGATCCAAACCTCGAACTAGTCCGGCTACCATGGTGATCCCTGACCTTGAAATCCCTGCAAGTAGAGCAAGTACCTGTGCTACGCCAATGATTCCAGCTTCTTTAAATTCAAGATCGTCTAGGCGTCTAACTCTAGTCTCTGTGCTGTACGGGTTGGTTCTAGCTGAATGACTGCTTCGAAGTTCGCTTCTCTGCCGTACTTGTTCACCAGCGATCAGAATTAGACCATTTATAAACAAGAAGATGGACGCCGCAAGTGGATTTGCGAAAAGTTGACGAAAAAGATTTTCAAAAATTAGCCCCATCAAACCTGCTGGAATAGTCGCAACGATGATCAACCAACCGAGTCGAGCATCGGCGTTGTCAATCTTTCGGGTCTGTAGGGAAACGAGAATTGCTTTGATAATTTGAAACCAGTCTTTTCGAAAGTAGATAAACATACCTAGCGCTGTGGCGACGTGAAGTCCAACTAGGAAAGCAAGGAAGTACGAGTTTTTTGTGTTCTGTGCCGCGATGATAGAGTTCCATCCCAATAGATGTGGAAGAATGACTGAATGTCCGAGACTGGATATAGGGAATAGCTCACTTACGCCTTGTAAAATTCCAAAGATTATGGCTTGGATAAAAGAAAGTTGCTGATGCATGTGTTTCTCACTTTGTAACGTCTGCTCCTGAGTCAGTTATCTTAGTGTACGCAAACGTCAACGCAAGTACTCGAACTGCGATGTGATTTCAACGTGATGTCCAGATCCTTGTTGGCGATCTGCTTAGGTTCGATGTACAAAAACTTGGTGGTGATTCTTAGCAGACACAGGTAATGATGTTGATAAAGTGTACGTAAGCTCTATGGAGAGGTGCCAGAGCGGCCGAATGGGACTCACTGCTAATGAGTTGACTCGGTAACGGGTCCGAGGGTTCAAATCCCTCCCTCTCCGCCAAACGGCTGAGGTTTGAACTTAGATTTGTACAACACTCTTCGGGGTTTATATGTTTCTGATCCCAGTGGGTCTTAAACTGTCAGAGAATCTGAGGTCACTCTACCTGCTAACCACATGGTTATTGGCGCTTAGCATCGAAGAGCCGCATAACCCTTTGGTGGGCGAAGGGGGACTTGAACCCCCACGTCCTTGCGGACACAGGAACCTGAATCCTGCGCGTCTGCCTATTCCGCCACTCGCCCATAAGATAATGACATCTAGAATGATAAAGCATTTTACGACTTAATCGGCGTATACAGTACTCATAGAGTCAAATTAACCCTTGTTTAGGTAAGAGGTGGGTAGAGTCTAACCAGTGGGACTAGATAAATTTGAGCGTCGGCTCCAAGGTGCAGTCGAGTCAGTGTTCGCTAAAGCTTCGAAGAGATCGGTAGAGCCTATTGAACTCGGCCGACGGATCGTTCGCGAGTTGGAGCGAAACCGCAAGGTTGGGCTGACATCTGAGATCGTACCTAACATGTATAAAGTGTACCTCTCGAAGTTTGACTTTGAGGAGTTAGAACCTATTGCAAAGGCGATTCTGGCAGAGTTAAAGGCCTTGCTGATCGATACTGCAGATGAGCACTCATATAAGTTCGTTGGCTCTATCCAGATAGATTTTATTGAAGATTTTAATCAAAAAGCTGGTGTCTTTTTTGTCGAAAGCAGTTTTTTGGAAGAAGAGGGTTTTGGAGACCGTTTCATTTTGATGCTTCCGGATGGGCGAAGGATCGAGTTAAATCCCGGCGTGTTTGTTATAGGGCGACTTCCGGTATGTTCGCTAGTGGTAGAAGACCCTCGAGTCTCTAGAAGACACTGTCAAATAGAGTTAGTAGATAGCGCCGTTTACGTAAAGGACTTGGGATCGACAAATGGTACGTATGTTAATCAACAACGGATTACTGCAGAGGTGCCTTTAGTAAGTGGCGACGAGATCTTGGTAGGCGGAACCAGACTTGTTTATCTATTGGAGTAGTTGAAGTCGTGCCGGTTCCATTGCTCGAACTTTTCAAGTACGTGTTTATAGCCATCGTTTGGCTGTTCTTTCTTCGCGTTCTTAGAGCCATATGGGTTGAAGTTAAAAGCTCGGAAAGTGTGAAGAAGGTCAGGAATGTATCAGGTGGTGAAAAGACCTCCAATTTGAAAGCCACTGTTCCTTCAAATGTGAGAGAAGGCGTAGCAGTCGGAGCGTCAAGTTCGGTCCATACAGGTCTAGAGGAGTTTCGACTTTTGGCGTTGGAAGGATCTTTTAAAGGGCGAGAGTTCAGGGTAAAAAACGATATGTTGCTAGGTCGGTCTAATGAATGCGATCTTTCGTTAGCAGAAGATAATTTCGCTTCTTCACAACACGCAAAACTGCAGATCCGACCAGATGGACTGTGGATCGAGGACCTTGACTCTACAAACGGTACTATCGTTAATTCGCTGATGATAGCAACTCCAACGCATCTAGAGAGAGGAGACCTTATAAAAATCGGCAAAAGCGTGTTTGAGGTGATCCGACTTTGAAACTTCAGTGGGCACTTGCGACTGATACGGGAAGAGTTAGACGTGTGAACCAAGATTCGATTTACGCCGACGGTAGGTTATTCGCTGTCGCAGACGGCATGGGGGGCCATGCAGGAGGTGAAGTCGCATCGCAACTAGCCGTTGAAACGCTAAGTGAGATTCCTTCGACCGAGCGGATAGTGGAGGCATTTAGGAGTTCATTTTCTGAAGCAAACCGTAGGATAATGTCTGAAGCGTCGCACTCTGAGAAACTCAAGGGTATGGGTACAACCCTTACTGCTGCATTGGTTACGGTTGAAGCAGGTCGCGAGCTATTCTTGGTCCAAAATGTTGGAGATTCTCGAGCTTACTTTTTGCATAAGGGAGAGCTCCAACAGATAACGAAGGACCATACCTACGTTGGTGAGTTGCTTAGAAGTGGTTCGATAACAGAAGAACAGGCAGCTCATCATACCCAACGCCACGTCCTTACTAGAGCTCTCGGAGTTGAGTCTGTAGTAGACTCCGATATCTTTAAGGTCATACCTTCTCCAGAAGACATTCTTCTTCTGTGTTCAGATGGTCTCATCAATCACGTGACCGATGGTGAAATCGAGAAGATCCTTATGGGAAACATGTCTCTTCAACAAAGAGCGGATCGTCTTATCGAATGTGCCAATCTGTCTGGAGGTAGTGACAATATCTCTGTGATTCTTGTAAAGGTTCTTGAGCTTGATGCTGTCGAGGAGGACGCGGCAGCTATGCCTTCGCCCGTCTTATATCAAGAGGATGAGTCCAAACCTACTCCTCGTCGAGGACCTGAGCTGCTATCGATCCCGAGACCTATAGATAGACAGTCGATAGTTAGGGGCAATCGAATATTTACTGTGCGCGTCATGGCGTTTCTACTACTATTTCTGCTGTTGATAGGAGGGGTGCTTATCTCGGTGCAACTTTACGAAAACCACTCGTACTTCGTAGGTGAAAAAGATGGTGCGGTCGCTATCTTTCATGGTCGCCCTGGAGGATTACTTTGGTACTCACCTTCTGTTGTCCAGGTTTCATCGTTACAGTTAGATGTCTTAAACTCAGTCGAGGCGAGTGCAATCAAAGACAAAGTACCAGAACCATCTTTAGCTGCAGCGGAAAGCTACATTAGGAATCTAAAAGCGAGAGTTCAGCAACAAAACTATGTATCTAATCACCCGTTGGGTTCTGCTCCCACTACCACAACAACTTTAGGGACGGGTGTTGGATAGTGCAGCGGAGAATCTTAGTACTTGCGATATTTTTTTTGGTGGCATTTTCGTTACTTTTCTTGCAGCTAAACAACCTTCAAGTTCTCCAGGCGCAGCGTCTCTCAAATGCAAGTGGCAATAGTAATGCGGCTACCAAGCAACTATCTTTGCCTAGAGGCGCAATCTTGACGGCTGATGGAAAGGTTATAGCTGATACCGTCAGTGCCAACAATATCTATCACTATCAAAGGCAGTACCCATATGGCTCCCTTTATAGTGACGTGACAGGTTACTACTCGATAATTTATGGTGAGTCGGGAATCGAAGCTGCATACAACTCCTATCTACAAGGAAGAGTTGCGCCACCAAATAGTCTCTCGTCGCTTTTTAGTACCAAGTATCATACTGACTCCGTCGTGACGACCATAAACTCAAAGTTACAAAGTACAGCAGCTAGCGCCCTCGGCAATCTTGACGGCGCTGTGGTGGCGATTCAGCCCTCTACCGGGAGTATCTTAGCTATGTACTCCTCTCCATCTTTCAATCCAAATCCATTGAGCTCCCCTAGTGGTTCGGTTGAGACTGCGGCTTGGAAGCAGGACAACCAAGGTCAGTACCCGCCACTTCTAAACCTGGCCGTCGGTAGATCTTTCCCACCTGGATCAACCTTCAAGATCGTTACGACGTCGGCGATATTTGATCATGATCCCGCGATCGCTACTCAAAGTTTCCCAGTTGAAAGCACGACAAAGCTTCCTGAAACCTCATTGACTCTCCATAACTACGCCTATGAGGCATGTGGTGGGACACTACCAGTACTTTTGCAGGTGTCTTGTGATACGGGCTTCGCCAATATTGGTCTAGAGCTCGGGGCAAAAAATCTAAGCGAAGAGGCAAATGCTTTTGGATTCAATTCAGTGCCCCCACTCGATATCTCAGGTGCCGCTGCGTCGACTTTCCCTCCGGCCTCGTTCTTCAATCAAAATTTACCCCAACTCGCTTACTCTGCTATAGGGCAAGGCAACGATAGTGCTACTCCACTTCAGATGGCCTTAGTCGGCTCAGCTATTGCAAACCATGGAGTCATTGAGACTCCACATCTTATGTCGGAGATAGTAAACGATCAGAATAAAGTTGTAAAACAGTATCAGCCTCACGCATGGAAAATAGCGACCTCGCCTCAAACGGCAGCCAAAGTAACAACTTTAATGGAGGGAGTGGTAAATGGCGGGACAGCTCAGGGGATTGCTCTTCCTGGGATTAAGATAGCAGCGAAGACGGGCACAGCTCAGACAAACTTGTCATCAGGATCAACAGCAACCGGACTGGACGACAACTGGATGGTGGCATTTGCACCGGCACAAAACCCTCAGATTGCAGTAGCGGTGGTCGTTCCACAGCAACCAGGTCTTAGTGCTAACCCAACAGGAGCTCAGTATGCAGGTCCAGTAGTTAAGGCGATGCTTGCAGCAGCATTGGGAGTAGGGTAGGAGTCTAATCAGATGAGTCAAGTGACGGAGAGATCCTATGGATCACGGTATGAGCCCGTAACTAAGATCGCTCGTGGTGGAATGGCGGACGTGTACGAAGCCAGAGATACTCTTCTAGATCGACCCGTGGCCCTAAAGGTTCTGTTTCCAGAGCTGTCTACTAATGAAGCTTTCGTAGAACGTTTTCGACGGGAAGCTCAAGCAGCTGCAAATCTTTCGCATCCGAACATAGTGTCAGTTTTTGACTGGGGAAAAGATAAAGGAACATACTTTATCGTTATGGAGTTGGTAAGTGGGAGAACCCTTGCAAAGTTGATTCGGGATGAGGCCCCAATTGCTCCAAAGAGAGTTGCTTCGATTGGTCTGGATGTAGCTGCAGCTTTGAGTTTTGCTCATAAACATGGAGTTATCCATCGTGATATCAAGCCTTCAAACGTGCTGATTACCCCAGAAGGGGATGTGAAGGTAGCGGACTTTGGAATTGCTCGGGCTATAACGGCCGACGGTGACCTAACACAGACCGGCTCCGTTTTAGGTACTGCCTCTTACATCTCTCCTGAACAGGCACAAGGTGGTCAGTTAGATGGAACCAGCGACATCTACTCCTTAGGTGTAGTTCTCTATGAGTTAGCTACTGGGAAGGTTCCATTTTCTGGAGATTCTCCCTTGTCGATAGCGTATAAACACGTGAAAGAGTTTCCCACGGTTCCCTCTGCGTTCAATCCATCAGTTTCTCCGGACCTTGAGGCCATAATCATGAGATGTTTGGAAAAGTCTCCGAAAAATCGTTATGAGACCGCCTACGATCTAAGGACAGATCTCAACAACTTCATACAGGGCCTAGCTGTCAATAGATACGTCAGTGAGACCTCTCACTATGGTCAATCTACCAAGGTACTGAACACCGCTGTCGGGGATACTACTGTTGCAATGCCGATCACGAACTTTCATCAAGGTTCAGAAGGTATGGGCGAACCAGAAGATGAACGTAAATCTAAGAAGGGTGCGATCATAGCACTTGTCGTGTTTGTTCTACTTTTACTTGGTTTGGGAGGCCTGTATGCGGCCTCCCAGTTAGGATACTTTGCTCCTGCGAAGCCTCCACCACCAGCGACCGCTAGTGTCCCTGCCGTTGTCGGGCTGACCTATCAAAGTGCCGAAGGTCAGATTAAAGCGGTCGGACTAAAAAGTAGGCTTGTCTATCAAACCAATGCATCCACCGCTGGACTTGTTATAGGTCAGCTTCCTTCACCGGGAGTAACGGTTAAAAAAGGTAGCACTATTGTTTTGACGGTTTCTAGTGGGCCGGGAAAAGTGAGAGTGCCGAACGTCACTAATCAAAATGTTACTGCAGCCGAAAACACGTTATTTGGGCAGGGATTTAACGTAACAACTAACTACGTCAGTAACTCTTCTGCAGCAGCTGGCACGGTAATAAATCAAAATCCCTCGGGCGGGAGTTCGGTGACCAAAGGTTCAACTGTAGTCCTTACGGTCTCAAATGGGCCCACACAGGAAAAGGTGCCGTCTTTGATCGGAGATAGTGTATCACAAGCAGCCAATACCTTAGCGGCAGATCACCTTACTGTGGGAACGGTTACAAATCAAGACTCAAGCCAACCGGCAAATACCGTGCTTCAGCAGTCTCCCGCTTCAGGTACCTCTGTTGCTCCAAACTCAGCAGTGAACTTAGTAGTGTCCAATGGAGTATTGCCAACTACTACGAGTAGTTCAAGTACTACAACCAGTTCAAGTACTACAACCAGTTCAAGTACTACAACCACTACTACTACATCATCTAAAGGCTAAGTCCTGGTCAGACGACAGTGGTAATAGTCTGGCTAATGCATAAACCGTGAGGGTAGCTTCACTTCAGAAGGCATCAACCTTACGGGTCGTTTGAACAAAGTTCTTTACGATCTGATCCCCGTCTTTAGTTAGGACCGACTCTGGATGGAACTGTACCGTTTCGATTGGGTAGCGCCGGTGCCTGAGCCCCATGATCAGGCCGTCGCTACTTCTAGCTGTAACCTCTAGCTCATCTGAAAGCGTGGATTCGTCGACGATAAGGGAGTGATATCGCGTTGCCACCAAAGGATCTGATACGTGATAAAACACTCCGGTTCCGTTGTGGGTAATCTCTGACGTCTTACCATGCATGACCATAGGTGCTCTAACTACTTTGGATCCATAGGCATACCCTAAGCACTGATGACCTAGACAAACACCGAAGGTCGGTACAGACTTTGAGATGGTGGTAAGGATCTCATTTGAAAGTGACAGTTGGCGTGGGTGTCCGGGGCCCGGTGAAATTAGTATGCCGTCTGGTTCCAGGTTTTCTAACGCAGATAAGGTTATCTGGTCGTTTCTTATCACGACCGGTTTGGCTCCTTGGATGCCGAGATATTGGACCAGGTTATAGACGAAAGAGTCGTAGTTGTCGATCACGATGATGTTGGGGGTAGTCTTTCCCATGGTACCGATACCTCTTAGTGTTTTATTGTTGAGTAATAAACTACCAGTTCGAGTTTCCTATAAGGTCAACGGCGAAAGATGGACGCTGACCTCGCCTACTTATCAATGCAATGTAAGTTATTCTTGGTATTTTCTGTCTTCGAAAGAGTGACGGTGAAGTCCTTGATTTGGGTTAGTTGGAAGCAGCGGACTAACTATGAACGGACGTAACGTTCAATATTTGTATCGCCCAGTTGATGGAACTTAGATTTCTAGTAGCCTAGTTACTTGATGACTAAATCGATAAAGAGAGCAAAATCACCTCAAAAGGTTCGATCTGGAAGGTACACTCCTCCAAAACCTCGATCGGAGAAGAAAAGTCCGACATGGTATCTTTGGATGCTCTTTGGCCCCTTGATCTTAGGCGCACTTCTGATAGTGGTCAACTTTCTTTCGGTTCTTCCTGGTGGCGAGTCGACCTGGTACCTTCTAGTTGGGATGGGACTGATGGCGATAGGTTTCGTATTTGCAACTAAGTACCGCTAATGTATGTCAGTGCTTGAACTGGTCGAAAACCTTTACCCGAGTCGCTCGATGATGTAGGCGTTGGCCATGCCTCCGCCTTCGCACATGGTCTGCAACCCGTACCGCTTTCCAGTTCGCTCTAGCTCGCATAGTAAAGTGGCTAGAAGTTTGGTTCCCGAAGCGCCAAGGGGATGACCAAGGGCGATCGCGCCGCCGTTGACGTTAACCTTGTCCATGTTAGGATGGAGTTCTTTTTCCCAAGCTAGCACGACCGAGGCAAATGCTTCGTTTATCTCTACTAAATCTACATCGTCTATCTGCATCTTTGCTTTTTCAAGCACTTTTTTAGTTGCAGGAATTGGTCCTGTTAGCATGGTGATCGGATCGACTCCTGCAAGTGAGAACGCATGAAAACGGGCCCTGGGTGTAAGTCCTAACTGCTGAGCTCGCTCTTCGCTCATTATTAGAGCAGCCGAGGCACCGTCGGTTATCTGGGAGGAGTTACCGGCAGTGACCTTGCCATCTTCTTTGAAGGCTGGCTTTAGTCCAGCAAGCGCCTCTATGGTGGTGGTCGGCCGGATGCCTTCGTCAATAGCGAGTTTACTGCCGGTTGGTTGACCGTTTTCGTCTTTTATATCAACTGAAACGATCTCTCTATCGAAGCGACCTTCATGCGTTGCGCGTGATGCTTTCATATGGCTCTCGTAGCCGAAACGGTCGAGATCCTCACGTGAAAGACCCCACTGTTCGGCGATGAGTTCGGCGGAGACCCCTTGGTTGACAAGCCCACCGCGATCGAAATAGCGCTGATGTACCAGAGGTCCAAAAGGCTTTCCAAGCCCAGGAACCACAGAAGAGCCCATTGGAGTTCTCGTCATAACCTCGACTCCCGCTGCAACTACTATGTCATGTACGCCTGACATGACTGCTTGGGCGGCAAAAGCTACGGCTTGCTGAGAGGACCCACACTGACGATCTATCGTGGTTGCACATACACTCTCAGGAAAACCAGCCGCCAAGACTGCGTTTCGGCCGACATTTATTCCTTGTTCACCGACTTGCATCACGCAGCCCATGATGACGTCTTCAATAAGTGATGGATCGAGGTCGCTACGGTGGACGAGTGCTTGAAGTACTGTCGCGGCTAGGTCGACGGAGTGCCAGTTCCGAAGCGATCCATTTCGTTTTCCTCCTGGGGTTCTTATCGCATCTACGACTACTGCGTCTGGCATGGATCGCTCTCCTTCTCTACTTGCATTTATTCAAATCTCAATCTATCAATGCGCTATCACCGTCTTACTTTCTACCATTATTGCATATTCAGAGATTCCACGTTGGTCGTGAACCTGACGCATCTAATTCCCTAATTAGTCAAGGAGGGGCAAGCCCCCAACAATGTGACGAACATATGTAACATACTAAACAGTAGTGAACTTACATAAGTGGGCGCTATCTCAGGACATACACTCAAAGACGCTATATAGGTGATATAGGACAGACATGATGCCTGTGCGAAGCAGTACGCGTGGAAAAGGGAACAGACTTATCCTTGTTGGAGATCTAAAGTACATGCAACCACTACAAGGCCCAAGTGCGATCTATGAGTGGGTACGTTCATCTGGCTAAAGGTCCGACCTTGACCTACAGGTGGTATGAGTACTTATGTAGGTAACCAAAAACGAATACAAGATAGACCAAGCGGTAACGGAAGTCAGCTCAGCACTCAATGGTCATCTGGGTCAAGTCCCTAGCACCTATAGGTAACCCTAACGTAACAACGACTTTGGTTGAGCACTGTGATCGGTTCTGTCGATTTGGAGCTGAATACATAGAAGTATCACTTGGTACTCGATCAATACGGCTCGTGGTGGTTGACTTCACAGAGATAGATGATGATCTCATGAAGCGATGTAACCGAGTTGTTGACCTTTTATGTGTTTGTACTCTATGGCTCCCTTCAGTGTCAATTGCACAAAAGGCTATCGATGCGCTGTGTCCCAGATTGTAGCTCTGTGTACCAAAGCTCAGACACAACGGGTAGCTGAGGTTATAGGTCGATTGTTTCCAACACCTAATAGCTGATCCACTTGGCCTACTCTCCGAAAAGGAGCCAAAGCCATCAGACGCTGAACAGTTTCATGATGGATCCTACTGCTTTGTCTGCGGTTGGTGTAACGTAGCCCAAGGCGCTGTGGTGGCGTTGGAGGTTAAGAAGTCTACTCTGCCGTGTTTGCCTGCTTCACAGGTGACTATCACGCAGATGTCGTGGTGGTGAAACGTCCTTGACCTTCAGCGTAAGGTCGCACAAAGTGCGGACTTTGACATGCGCTATCAGCCAACCTGAGGAGATTACGGGTATGGCCCTCCACTGCTACGGGATGTGCGCCACGCCCACGGAGTTCTCAGAATTTACCAGCATAAAACTCCATCGCGTGGACTTGTTTGCTCGCACAATTACTTTTTCGGGATAGCCAACTGTTCCTGTTGGCGTTGCCACTTCCCACATTCCTCCGCCATTTGGAGTACATATTGGCTTTACCCCAAGCGGTTTCGCCAAACCAGGAATGTATACCTGCACCAACAGGTACCCGTTGCCACCGATACAAGTGACGTCGAGGCCTAATCGGTGAAATCTCACCGTCGACCGATCCGTAACTGTGCTTTCTTGGGTACCACTCCCGGTCCCCGAGGCAATCACTTGTGCACCAGGCACCGCTACGAGTGTGCCGAGAGCTCCACTTGTGGAGTTTACGACCTTTGAAATGAGGAGTGCCGATACGGCACCAATCGCTAGGCCCACCACCAAGATTACAATGGGTAGCAGTCGTCGGAACGAGTAGCGCGATGCATACGTGGCTGTGACTCTCATTCATGCTCCCGAGCTGCGTTATCGATTGAGCGCAATTTCGTCTCCTTAGTGTGCAGTTGTAGCGGATTGTTGGGTAGCGGATCTGACACATCTTTTACTAAACACCGTATTGATATGGGAAGAACATGCCTGTGGCCGCATGTGGTACTGAACGGTGTTATCCGAGTACGTCCAGCTAAAGATTTCTATTGACCCTTTGCACTGGCCGTGCTTGACCACTGTGTAATACCGCCCGTCTTCGAATCCCATCGCAATCGCACCCCACTTGCCAGCAGGGATATTCGCGATATAGGAGTAGCCTTTACTCTGGCTGTAGTTAGTGTCGAATCCTACAGCACCGCTGTTATCGGAGACTGGTATCCTTATAGTGCCGCCGATTTGGGCCGAGACCGTCACTGTGGATCGATATCCTTGGGATGTAGCGACAAATTGCGCGACGGCGAATCCACACTGGTTCCAGTCGCCCGAATAATTACTTCGAAATTTTTTGTAACAAGGTAAGTTGGATAGCTGTAATACTGCGGCCGAATAGCTTGGGATCCGCTTACATTGCCGGGTAGCCGAACTGATGTAGAACTAGCCTGGGCCGAAGCTACTGAATGTGGCAACTCAGCCTTACTTGCATTGGATGTCAGCTGCATTTCGCTTCCGATCCAAGTGAACGCCAAACTCGCTGCAACTACGATTCTTCCTCGTATAGAACGAACTAACCTTCACAGATTCCCTCTCGGTTCGTTTACGCGCCAGCGTTGTGTATACGCAGTCGTAATTGTATCAAGTTTATGTTGGGAAATTTTAGCAAGTCCAACGTGAATTTTCAGCGGCGGTACGATGTAATGAATTTGTTTATCGTGACGGTTTGCTTTTTGGTATCGGGCCGGGGAGCTTCTCAGATACTCAATGTCGAAATGCCGTGAGCTCGCAGATCTCGAGATTGGTGATCAGGCACGTAATTACGGCGCAATATTCCAGAAAAGCTCCCCAGAAACTAACCCACCTGATATATGAGTTTTGCCTCCGGAACAGATATGGACGAAAACAACTGACTTCCAAACGACACACATCGGAGTAGGTGATCAAAGTGCTTGCTGAAAGCGACAACTAATCAGACAGCTAGGGGAAGAGATGACAATGCTTTGAGAGATACCTACAACTGGTCACATACCAGTCTTTCCTAGTTGAGGCCAGTGCCTCGTTCGTTCCCAGGCAATTTGGTAGAAGTGA
>JAJYHJ010000001.1 GCA_021784785.1 Actinomycetes bacterium
TACCAAGTGGTACCCAAAGAGTCCATCAGTTCCTACAAAGTGAACACATTTACCCAGTTTTTCTGAGCCAGTAACCTCTTCAAGAGAGCTGAACCTGGGAAACGCAACTGCTCCTACGTCTGGTTGCACGAGAGACGTCTGATTAACACAGTCATCTAGGATCAAATGGTAAACATTAAGGTATGGATATAAGTGTGGGAGCAAAGGTAGTTGCCTGAAAAAATATTAGTCAAAGGTGCGAGGGAACATAACCTTAAGAATATCGATATTGAGATACCTAGAGATAAACTTTCCGTTTTTACGGGCCTTTCTGGGTCGGGTAAGTCCTCCCTTGCGTTCGATACCATCTTTGCGGAGGGCCAGCGACGCTACGTGGAGTCTCTCTCTGCGTATGCTCGGCAGTTTCTGGGTTTAATGGAAAAGCCTGATGTCGACTTTATTGACGGGCTCTCTCCAGCGATCTCAATAGATCAAAAGTCGACCTCGAAGAACCCTCGATCGACCGTTGGAACCGTTACAGAGGTTTATGACTACCTGAGGCTTTTGTATGCGCGGGTAGGGATACCCCACTGTACGAACTGTGGCTTGGAGGTTTTCCGACAAACGGCGCAAGAAATCGTAGATCAAATCTTGGGTCTTGAGGAAAGAACAAAGGCTCTCGTCGTAGCTCCCCTCGTACGCGGTAGAAAAGGAGAGTACAGTGCGCTACTGGAAGAACTGTCGAAAAAGGGATACGCTCGTGTACTTGTGGATGGAGATCTGTACGAACTTTCTGACAGAAGGGAGATCCAATTAGCAAGGTACGAGCAACACGACATCTCCGTTGTTGTCGATAGGCTCGTGGTAAATGCGCGACAAGGCCGACGAGTGACAGACTCGATCGAGACTGCCTTGGCTCTGTCAGGCGGATCCGTTGAGATCCATGTATTAAACCAAGAAGGTTCAACCGAGTCCGTGATGGCGTTCTCTGAGGATCTTGCTTGTAACGTCTGCGGAATCTCTTTGGGTAAGTTTGAACCGAGAAACTTCTCATTCAACACCCCTTATGGCGCTTGTCCAACCTGTGATGGAATCGGAACCAAGTTTGAGGTCGATCCTGACTTAGTGATACCTGACCCTACTTTATCGATCCTGCAAGGTGTAATTGCACCGTGGGCAAATCAAAGATCCTCTTACTTTGAGAGGTTGGTTGAGGCCGTTGCGAGTGAGAATCGGATTCCATTGAATGTACCGTGGTCCAAGCTCTCTGAAAAGCATAGGAAAATCCTACTCTACGGCGTTGAAGCTCCGGTTGTGGTGTCGTACTCATCTCGGTACGGCGGCAAGCGGAGTTTCTCGATGAACTATGAAGGCGTAGTACCTTACCTCCACCGGCGCCACGCAGAGGCAGAGAGTGAAGCGACTCGACTCCAAGTTGAAGGATACATGCGCGAGGTCTCTTGCCCAAGCTGTAATGGAGCGCGTTTAAAGCCAGAGTCTCTCACTGTGACAGTGGACGGACTTTCTATCTTTGACTTCACCTCCCTATCGGTTGCGGAAGAGTTGAAAAAGATCGCCTCGTTGAGTTTGAGTGACAGACAGTGGTCAATCGCTCGTCAGGTTGTAAAGGAGATATCGGGAAGACTTCAGTTCTTAGAAGACGTGGGCCTTGGCTATCTGACTCTCACGCGATCGGCTAGGACGCTTTCGGGTGGTGAAGCCCAAAGGATTAGACTAGCATCTCAGATTGGTTCTGGTCTAGCGGGGGTACTTTACGTATTGGATGAGCCGTCTATAGGCCTCCATCAACGCGATAACCGTCGTTTGATAGATACGTTGATGAAGTTGAAGGACCAAGGCAATACGGTTATCGTAGTAGAACACGACGATGAAACGATTCGAGCTGCTGACTACGTTGTCGACATTGGACCTGGGGCCGGGGAACATGGTGGCAACGTAGTTTACGCCGGTTCGGTCCAAGGTCTAATTGAGAGCCCTGATTCTATAACCGGAAAGTACCTATCTGGAGAGATGAGAGTAGAGATACCTAAGTCCAGACGACCTATTGGCGAGCAGTGCGTACGTGTGGAAGGAGCTCGTGAGAATAATTTAAAGGGAATTGATGTGTCGTTTCCTCTGGGGGTATTTATCGCGGTAACGGGTGTAGCTGGATCGGGTAAATCAACTTTGGTTAACGAGATCTTGCTGAGATCTCTTAGGGCGTACGTCTATAACTCTAAAGATGTTCCTGGAAGACATAGGCAGGTTGTGGGCGTAGAGGCAGTGGATAAAGTGGTTGATATCGACCAGTCTCCAATTGGTCGTACTCCACGGTCGAATCCTGCTACGTACACAGGTGTCTTCGATCATGTGAGGAAGTTATTCGCGCAGACTCAGGAGGCGAGAGCTCGTGGATATATGCCGGGCAGGTTCTCCTTTAACGTAAAAGGTGGACGTTGTGAGGCTTGTAACGGCGACGGTACGCTAAAGATTGAGATGAACTTTTTGCCTGATGTCTATGTGACGTGTGAGGTGTGTAAGGGGGCTCGATATAACCGTGACACCTTAGAGGTACAATGGAAAGGTAAGAGCATCTCGGAGGTTCTATCTTTAGCAATTAGTGATGCTCTTGAGTTTTTCTCAAATCAACCGGGGATAACGCGATACCTTGAGACATTGAACAAGGTTGGCCTTGGATACTTACGTCTTGGTCAATCTGCAACCACGCTTTCTGGGGGCGAGGCACAGAGAGTGAAGTTGGCTACAGAGCTGGCCAAACGTCCAACTGGACACACGGTCTATGTGTTAGACGAACCTACGACTGGCTTGCACTTTGAAGATGTGAGAAAACTCTTGCTCGTTCTTCACTCCCTGGTTGACCAAGGTAACTCCGTAATCGTAATAGAACACAACTTAGACGTAGTTAAAACTGCAGATTGGGTCATTGACCTTGGACCAGAAGGAGGAGACCTCGGTGGTGAGGTGGTAGCTGTTGGAACCCCGGAGGAGGTGGCGACGGGCGCTCTTGGCTATACCTCCTCTTACTTGAAAAACGCCTTGAAGCGCTAACTCCACCGGAAGATAGGTAATGAAGATTGACAGTTGAAAAACCCGCAGCCTTCTCAATTCCGGAAGGACCCGGCTCTTATATCTTTAGGGATCATAATTCTCGCGTTATCTACGTCGGGAAGGCAAAGTCTTTGAGGTCTCGAGTGTCGAGCTACTTTAACAATGAAGCACAGCTACCAATTAAGACTCAGGCGATGCTGGCGTCAGCATCGTCGATCGAGTGGATACAAGTAGCGAGCGAGGTCGAAGCGCTGATACTTGAGTACAATCTGATCAAGGAACATCGACCGCGATACAATGTGCGGCTTCGTGACGATAAGTCGTATCCGTATATAGTCGTGACTACGTCTGAAGCATGGCCAAGAGTAATGGTGACTCGCGGAGCAATTCGCCGAAAGGATAAGTACTTTGGGCCGTATCCACAAGCAGGAGCGATTCGTGAGACGTTGGATCTTTTGATCAAGACCTTTCCCCTTCGTAGCTGCTCGAATGCTAAGTTTTCACGTCAAGAGCGTATAGGGAAACCTTGCTTGCTGTACCACATTGATCGGTGTTTGGGTCCCTGCATAGGAGCGATTGACAGGGACGTTTATTTAGAGACAGTAGATGGACTAGCGAGAGTCCTCAAAGGCGACTCTGAATGGATCGTAAAACGTTTAGAGAGCGATATGACAAGGGCAGCAGAGAGTTTAGAGTTTGAGCTAGCAGCGAGAATTAGAGATCGGCTCGGGTCTTTGCGGACTGCAGTTGCAAAGCAAGAGATTGTATCCTCCCAAACTGACAACTTTGATCTTTTGGGATACTTTGACGACGAACTTGAAAGCTTTGGCCAGCTTATTCTTGTGCGAAAGGGGAAGGTAGTTGGTCGTGCGAGCGTCGCCTTGGACAAGGTTGAAAACCTAGAAGGACCTCTTGTGGTTGCAAAGCTTTTGGAGGCATTCTATGAGGACGTAGTGTCTGAAGTTCCTGCTGTGATCTTCGTTAGTCAACTTCCAGAAGATCTAGAGGTGTTGGTGCAGTGGCTCGCTAGAAAACGCATCGGTAATGTTGAACTAAAGGTACCGAAACGAGGTCAAAAGCTTTCTTTGGTGAAGATGGCGGAAGCTAATGCGAAGTTAGAGTTTGAAAGATCAAGACTTCGACGAGCGACCGATCATAACTCTCGTTCTGAGGCGTTGGTTGAACTTCAAGACGCGTTAGGTATGAAGGAGGCGCCGCTTCGTATCGAGTGTTATGACATGAGTCACTTGCAAGGTACTAACTACGTGGGCTCTATGGTTGTTATGGAAGATGGACTACTGAAGCGATCTGACTATCGAAGATTTAAGGTTTCGTCTCCAAAGAACGATGACTACGGAGCTATGGAGGAGGTTTTGAAAAGAAGACTCCGACAAGAGGTGGAACGGTCCAACGGGGAAGACTCAAAAGAGACGAGTGAAAATCGAAATAAGAGGTTCGCTTATTCTCCCAACTTGATTGTAGTGGACGGTGGAAAAGGACAGCTGAACGTAGCTATGCGTGTTGTGCAGGAACTGGGACTTACAGATAAGGTCGAACTTGCGTCATTAGCCAAGGAGTTTGAGGAGATCTTTGTTCCAGGAAAAGACGATCCAGTCCGGCTACCTCGGAGTTCACAAGCGCTCTATCTTGTGAAGTTATTGAGAGATGAGGCTCACCGTTTTGCCATAACGTTTCATAAAACGCTTAGAACAAAAGCAGTAAAGAAGAGTTTCCTTGACGATATTGCTGGGCTTGGCGAAACGAGAAGAGCGCTACTTCTTGCCAAGGTTGGTTCGGTGTCGAAGGTGATGTCCGCAACCGACGAAGAGGTGGAGTCGTGGACATTTCTTCCCCGCGATGTTAGAGTTCGTCTTCAAGAAGAGATCAGCATGCGGAGGTAGTTTGGATCCGATCGGGTTAGCCTTGATATGTGGATGACGATTTGAAAAATAAAGAGATGGAGCTTGTCAACCAGGAGCTTTGGGAGAGTCATGCGAAGTGGTGGCAGGAGAACTTTTCTGACGGGGCTGATCCTGAGTATGAGGAACAGATCCTTCCCATAATAGAGAACTGGGGAATGGGCCACACGTCTGTTCTTGAGATTGGAACCGGCGAAGGACAGGTACTTCGACGATTACTATCGACGACGCCGGATTCGCTGCGGCTTTCGGTTGGGTTAGACCCGGCTCAAGCGCAGGTCAAGGTTGCAAAAGCTCGCACAAGCGGCGCTACCTTTTTAAGAGGCATCGCAACTCAACTGCCGTTCCTTCCCGATTGTTTTGACTTAGTAGTTGCATGTCTTGTCTTCGAGCATATTCTTGAGGTGGATGAGGCGATCTCTGAGGTGGCTAGAGTGCTCGCTCCAAATGGTACATTTATTTTTCTTTTAAATCATCCACTCCTGCAGACGCCAGGCAGCGGATGGATAGACGACCATATTCTGATGGAGCAGTATTGGCGCATCGGTGAGTATTTAAAGGAGGATGTCTCGATAGAAGAAGTACAAAAAGATGTATTTATTCCATTTGTTCATCGGCCGTTATCTAGGTATATAAATCTCCTAACGCGAAACGGCCTATACCTACAGGAGATGCTCGAGCCTCCTCCTCCGCAGGGGTTTCTTGATCAAGCCTGGGAGTATCGGGAGGCGGCTTCCATACCCAGGCTTCTTGCTATGAGAATGACCAAAAGGTGAGGTTATGGTGTCTTTAGTTATTATCTCGGGAATGTCAGGGGCCGGCCGATCTTCGGTGGCGGCCTCGCTAGAAGATATCGGTTGGTTTGTTATTGATAACATGCCTCCGGCTCTAATGTCTAAAGTAGTAGAACTTGCTGAGTCCATGAGAGATCCATCGCCCCCACTAGGACTCGTTGTCGGTAGGGAGGTGGCACTTGATATAACCTCACTGGTAGAGGCGATAGAGCTTTTGAAAGAGCAGGTGCCTTCTACGAGGGTTGCCTTTCTAGACGCATCTGATGATGTGTTGATTCAGAGGTACGAGGGCACGAAGAGGCGTCATCCTGTTCCTGGTGATAGTGTGCTTGAGTCGATACATCAAGAACGTGAGATTCTTTCCAAGGTAAAAGATCTCGCTGACATCGTTATTGATTCGTCTGACCTATCGGTTCACGACCTGAGATCTCGAGTGTACGAGGTCTTTACAGCCGATGGCGGAACGGCTGAAATGAGGGTCATCATTAACTCATTTGGCTACAAGTACGGTCTCCCACGGGACGCAGATCTAGTGTTTGACTGTCGCTTTTTGCCGAATCCCTACTGGGACAAGTCACTAAGAGAACAGACCGGCCTTGATCATGGAGTAAGGGAGTTTTTGCTGGCTCGATCCGAAGTGGTGGAGTTTTTAGAGATTCTTGAGTCCTTTGTAGGATATCTTTTGCCCAAGTTTAAACAAGAGGGCAAGTCTTATCTGTCGGTAGCGATTGGTTGTACGGGCGGCAAGCACAGATCCGTATTCCTAGCTGAGGAACTGCGCAAGTGGATTGAGGCCTCGGGTAGTCAGGTCTCAGTTCGACATCGTGATTTTCAGAAGTAATGGCTGAGAAAGTTGGACGAAACAGTAAAAGAAAACTCTGGAGTAAATATAAAACGCGTGTGCGTACTAGGCGGCGGTCATGGTCTTGAGGCTTCAATTAAAGCAGCTTTGCAGATTTCGCAAGACGTCACCGCTGTTGTTGGTGTTGCGGATGATGGGGGTTCCTCGGGCCGTCTAAGGGAGGTATTTGGACTTATTCCTCCGGGAGACATGCGTAGATGTATGACGTCGTTTTTGCCTGACGGTTCGCCGATAAAACAGATGATTGAGTATCGTTTTCGAGACGGAGAATTTAAAGACCATGCTCTTGGAAATCTAATATTTCTAGTTGCCTTGGATGTTTTGGGTTCAACGTGTAAGGCGTCGGAGTTCATGACGGAGCTTTTCCAAGTTCCTGGGAGGGTATTGCCGACATCGGAGGAACCATTAACTCTGTGCGCCCGCCTTAAAGGTGGCCGCGAGATCCAAGGTCAAGTGCAAGTACATCTTTCGCGAGGAATAGAGAGGGTGTGGGTGGAGCCAAGTACCCCGCATGTACCGCAAGAGACGGTGGAAGCTATACGTAAGGCTGACCTCGTTCTTTTGGGCCCTGGATCCCTTTTTACTAGTGTATTAGCGGCAGCGATTGTACCCGCTGTCAAACAGGCATTACTAGATACTAGAGGCAAGGTTGTGTTTATTGGAAATCTTAAGCAGCAGCCGAATGAGACTATGGGGCTTACGATGATGGATCAGATCGAGGCTGTGCAATGTCACGGTGTGCGATTTGATGTCGTCGTCTTAGACAGTTCAATGGTTTCGGAGGTTCAATCAGGCATACTAAAAGCGCGCTTTATCTTCTCCGACCTTGCCGGCTTGTCAGGGACATCTCACGACGCTACGTTGCTAGCTAAAACGCTTGAGTCGGTGTTTATCTAAGTTCATGTGGAAATTTTCCACTAATTGTGAGATAGCTATACTCAAGTACTTACTAGGGACTATTATTTACACAATATTTGGAAGACCCGAGATAGAAATTTATAGAGTCTCTTCCGGATTATGAGTATCGAGTGCAAGGAGTGTGGAGATGTCTTTGAAAGTCGGCATCAATGGATTTGGTAGGATTGGCCGAAACTTTTTGCGAGCCGCCCTTGAAAGGGGGGAGGATATCGAAATCGTTGGAGTAAACGATCTGACGTCTCCTCATACCAACGCGCATCTTCTGAAGTACGACTCAACCCAGGGTCGTCTGCCTTACGACGTTTCCGTTGAAGACGGCTTTATTTGCGTTGGCACTCAGAAGATGAAAGTGCTCGCGGAGACCGATCCAAAGGCGTTGCCTTGGTCTGAGTTAGAGGTTGATGTCGTTGTGGAATCTACTGGACGTTTTACAGACGGACAGAAGGCAGCGGCTCATATAGATGCAGGCGCCAAGAAGGTAGTTATTTCTGCACCTGGGACTAACATAGACGCAACTTTTTTGGTCGGCGTGAACGATCAGGAGTACGACTCTAAAAAGCATTCGATTGTTTCGAATGCCTCCTGCACAACCAACTGTTTTGTTCCCATGATTAAAGTCCTGGACGATGCATTTGGGGTTAAAAACGGACTGATGACCACGGTTCATGCTTATACGAACGATCAAAACCTTTTGGATCTTGCCCATAGTGATATGCGTAGAGCTCGTGCCGCGGCAGTAAATATCGTTCCATCTTCGACAGGCGCTGCAAAGGCTACGTCTCTTGTATTACCTGAGATGAAAGGTCGACTTGACGGAAGCTCTCTGCGAGTTCCTGTGGTTGACGGATCTATAACGGACGCCACGGTGGTTCTGGACGGTACGTTCTCTGTTGAGGAGATCAACGCTGCCTTCAAAGAAGCTGCTTCTCACGGTCCTTTGGCCAAGGTGCTTGTCTACTCTGATGAGCCTCTTGTCTCTTCTGATATCGTTGGTTCGCCGGCATCGTGCACCTTTGACTCACAGCTTACGCTTGCGATGGATTTGGGAAATGGTACCACATTGGCGAAGGTATTTGGTTGGTATGACAACGAGTGGGGGTATTCAAATCGCCTTCTTGATTTGGTCAAGGTAGTTGGTAGTCAACTTTAGTTCATTGATAGTAAGTGTGTGAGGAGAGTTTTGAGGTGACGCTGTGAATCTGCCCAAGTTAGAAGAGCTAAAAGATATTGCCGGGAAAAAGATACTAGTAAGGGCGGATCTCAACGTCCCGCTGGTCGAAACCGATGGCATAATGCAAGTTGCAGATACCTTTCGGATTGAAGCGACGATTCCAACTTTAAGTTGGTTGTTAGATCGCGGCGCAAGCGTCACTGTCTGCTCTCATCTTGGGCGTCCTAAAGGAAAACCAGAAGACCGTTACTCGATGACACCGGTTCGTGAGGCAGTAAATGAAAAGCTTCCAACCGTTAAGGTGCTCGAAAATCTCAGATTTAATGCCGGAGAAGAGAGTGGATCTCTGGAGTTTGCCCAGCAACTCACTAGTGGCTATGACCTGTATGTCTTCGACGCTTTTGGCGCGGCACATCGCAACCATGCCTCTGTTGTATTGGCACCGACGTTACTTCCAACGGTTGTTGGTATCAATATGGCGTTAGAGGTTGACAAACTCTCAAAGTTAATTGATTCGCCTGCTTCACCGTACGTCGCCGTTGTCGGTGGAGCTAAAGTCTCAGATAAGCTTGGTCTTCTAAAGAGTCTTATAGAAAAGGTTGATACCGTCATCGTAGGTGGTGCCATGGCCTTTACATTTCTTGTTGCTCAAGGCGTCAAGGTCGGAGACTCTTTGGTACAAGATGAGCTAGTAGATCAATGTATTGAACTTATGGCAACTGGAAAGATTCTCTTGCCGAAAGACTTTGTGGCACTGGAAACCGGTAAGCCGTTTGGGGTCTCCGATGGAGAACCAACTCAGAGAGTCTTTGAGGGAGACATTCCTGAGGGTTGGCTGGGACTGGACGTAGGCCCAGGGAGTGCAAGGGCTTTCTCCGCAGTCATATCGAGAGCAGCGTCTCTTCTTTGGAATGGACCTATGGGTGTCTATGAAGATCCGCGTTTCTCAGGAGGTACAGTGACCGTTGCCCGGGCTGTAGCGGCTTCCAACGCGTACAGCGTTGTCGGAGGTGGAGATAGCGCCGCCGCTCTAAGAAAAGAAGGACTGGCGGACTCGGTCTCTCACCTTTCAACGGGTGGAGGAGCGTCATTAGAATTTATCGAGAAGGGCACGCTACCGGGGATTGAGGCGATCGATAAGCGACTAGGTTGGCGTTAATTGTCCGGCCTAAGGATCCTAAGCTGTCGGTAGGTGTTCTAGTTAGATGTGAGGGAGTGTTTTGATGGCTGCTAGATCTAGGGATTTTGTGGCTAAACCGAATCCTCGTAATGGGCGATGTCGGTTGATCTCAGGCAACTGGAAGATGAACCTGAATCACCTAGAGGCGATCTCACTGGTTCAAAAGCTACACTACTCACTTCGAGAGAGCGACTACCATTTTGCTGAGATTTCAGTACATCCACCATTTACTGCTTTACGTTCTATCCAACTTCTACTCGAGACGGATCGGATTCCAATATCGCTTGGCGCTCAAAACTGTTATTTTGAAGAATCAGGTGCATATACAGGTGAGATTTCATCGAGCATGCTTGGCAAGTTAGGAGTGAAGTATGTGATCGTTGGTCATTCAGAACGACGGGACCTTTTTGGTGAGAGCAACGAGATAGTGGCCAAGAAGGTGAATGCAGTACTGGGATTAGAGATGACACCGATCGTCTGTGTCGGAGAGTCGATGAGCCAACGAGAAGGTGCTGAAACTGAAAGCGTAATTCAGGCTCAAGTTGACGCAGTGGTAACGGCTATGAGACCCGAATTGTGCGAACAGATTGTCTTTGCCTATGAGCCTAAATGGGCGATAGGTTCAGGTGTTCCAGCGGAGCCCGCGGACGCAGTCTTTGGTGCCAACGCCATTAGGTCTGCTGTGGCCAAACATCATGGTGAACCTGTTGCAAATAGCGTGCGCGTCCAATATGGAGGCTCCGTAAACTCAGCGAACGCTAAGGAGTTTCTTGATCAAGCCGAAATTGACGGTCTTTTGGTTGGAGGGGCTAGCCTTACAGCCGAGGCTTTTACTACTATAATTCAAGCTTAGGAGCTAGAT
The DNA here is from genome assembly GCA_021784785.1 of Actinomycetes bacterium. Classification (GTDB taxonomy): domain Bacteria; phylum Actinomycetota; class Acidimicrobiia; order Acidimicrobiales; family Acidimicrobiaceae; genus Ferrithrix. Next base: position 10,755 of record JAJYHJ010000001.1, read on the forward strand.
AAGTTGCTGACTGTTGTTCTTGTTGTCCTGCAAGTCATTTCATCCGTCTCAATGATCATCTTTATTTTGGTCCACAGCGGCAAGGGTGGAGGTCTATCTGATATGTTGGGCGGAACTTTGAATGCTACAGCATCTGGTTCAACTGTAGCTGAACGTAACCTGGATAGAATAACGGTCATTTTAGGTCTAGTGTTTGTGTTTTCCTCTGTGGCGCTTGCCATTCGACTTAATCCCTAAGATAACTTTATGGTAGCTTGATATGCTAAGCCTCTGTTGTTTCATTGCATTATTAGGATCTATGGGCATGGCTTGAAGGCTACTATATAACTAACAGGTATTGAGAGTTGAGACAACTTTAGCAGGTTCAACGTTTATGCTATCCTGAAGCAGTACGTTGAGCGGCGTATTTGAATACTTTCGATATGTATTTTGGCCGATGGACTTATATTTTCTACGGTAGGCGTCTCAGCTGTGCTATAGGTTCACAACAGTTGACGAACATATGTACCATACGAAACAGTGGTGAACTTACCTAAGTAGGCACTGTCCCAAGGTATACATCCTCAGACAGCATATAAGTGGTATCGTGTGGGTA
>JAJYHJ010000073.1 GCA_021784785.1 Actinomycetes bacterium
TCTTCACTTATTCTCCCTAACCATTTCAATGAGTCGCTCTGCTGCTCTCTTGCAGGTTCCGTCCTTAGACCATTGCACGTGATAGCGATGCACTTGTGTTCCAGTGGGGGCAGTTCGATAGGAGAGCCCTTTACTTACAACCTGTCTCATGACATAGAGGATTGCATCTACGATGTCCCATTTTGGTGCACGATCCATGGAACCGTCTCCTCTATGGATAGGAAAGAGATCAGAGATGAGATTCGACTCCTCATCGGTTAGATCGCCATGAGTACAACGCTATGTTTTCGAAGGACCTGTAGATTTGGATGCCGTCGTTCTCGTCTAGAACAGCTGTATACCCTAAGAACTGTCTTTTTGTATCTGAACTGCTGTGTCTTTCCCGACTGGTTCTTATAACAACCCCTAATTCAAACGCACAGTTCAAGACTTGAATCACCGCTTTTTGGGCTCTTTCAGATAAAAGTCTTGCCTGCAGTTGTGATTGAGGGTGACATCGAGTATCAACGGCCATGGAGTGGGTTCGAGGCCAAAGGCTACTCGTGCTTCGGAGTCATCGATGACAAAGGGATGCGTGAATTGATAAAGGGTCTTCGGTAGTTCACGGATGAGAGGACTAAAAATACCTGCTGCACGGATAATCGAGTTTGGAATTGTTGCGATCCTCGCTCGTGGCAACTTTCCGACATCTGCAAAGTCGTTTACCACCTGACGGATCGTACGTGGTGGGTTAGTTGGAACGTGCCAAGCTCGACCCCACGCACTCTCAGACTGCACGGCTACTGTTATCGCCTTTGCGGCATCACCCACGTAGGTCCAACTGTGAGGGAGATCAAGATCGCCGAAGAACCAGCAGGTTCTCCCGTGAATCAATCGTGAAACCGTGCGTGTCTCGAATAAGCTGTGCGCGTCCGGGCCGATGAAGTCGGACGCTCTCAGTTCTGTAGCGCGAAGATAGCCTGTTGTGTGTGCATTCAGAGCGTCGGTCCACATCTTAGCACGCACCTGCGCCTTTGCATATGTGGCGGCTAAGGGATGCTGTGGGGTGATAGGGCCATCTACAAGACCATAGGGGTAGAGATTTCCCAAGGTCACGAGGTCAGCGCCAGATTTTTTGGCCGCCTGAAGTAGTGAGTTTGCGATGGGGGGCCAATCGGTAACCCAACGATGATACGGCGGATTAGCGCAATTTATGATCGCACTCGATCCTTTTGTTAGGCTCAAGATCGATGCTTCGTCTGTGGCGTCCACGCGTACTTTCTCTATCCCGGACTGCTCAGGACCACTCCCGTGTCTTGATCCTAACGCTATCTGATGACCTTGTTGTGCAAGTTCCTTGGCAACTAGTGAGCCGATGGTGCCTGCTCCGATGATGACGTATTTTGACAATTGTTTCTCCTTCAGATTAGAGAGCAGTGCTCTCTCTATGTTAGTATAACAGAAAAGAGAGCAGTGCTCTCTCTGTTATACTTGAGATATGACGATCCCGAAGCGTTCACGAGCGCAGCTACGAGCGATCCAGATCGACGAGATCAAAAGGGTAGCCAAGGTTCAACTTGTCACTAAAGGTGTGTCAGGAGTATCATTGCGCGAGATCGCTCGTGATCTCGGCCTAGTATCATCTGCCTTGTATCGCTACTTTTCGACTCGTGACGAACTGTTAACTGCTCTGATCCTTGATGCGTACAATGAACTCGGGGAGGCCGTGGAGAAAGCTGATGCAAGCGTTGTATGCGACGATACCTTTGGTCGGTGGCGAGCGGCTTGCCTCGCCATTCGTCAATGGGCAAGTGCCCATCCGCACGAGTATACGCTTCTCTATGGTACACCACTTTTGGACTACCACGCGCCTGATCAGACAATCGCACCCGCATCACGAGTTACCCTCGTACTTGGCAGGATTGTCGGCGATGCGCATCGCCGACGCCCGCCATCCGCTATCCCCACGGGAAACGAAGACGTGACTTCTTGGCTTAACGTCTCGAACCTCGCGCAAGCTTTACCGGGTGTCCCAACTCTGTATTACGTTCGGGCGCTCATAGCTTGGTCAGAGATCTTTGGATTTCTAAGTTTTGAACTCTTTGGACACTTCAAAGGTTCAATCATCGACTATGAGAAGGCGTTTTCTCATGTAGTTGAAGAACTAGCGAACTTTGTACTTTATTAAAAGTACTCTTCGGATGTCAATTCGGCAGAAGCGAGAGAATTACTTGCCTTTTGACCAGCGAGCTTGCTGACTAACCTAAAAGATTGGAAAGTTCGTGGAACGCTCATCACTGAAGTGGAGTTTCTAGGCGACTCCAACTTACCGGCAGTGAACGTACTTTATTCAGATATGATTTCACGATGTGGCATTTAGCGTTATCTGTCATTAGAGAGGCGCGTGTATAATACAAGGTCAACGAAGTGGTCGTAGAGCCACTCAGACTGCCTGAGGATGCCTTCGTCTGCAAACAAGAGACGTTCGGGGACGGCACGGCTTCTTATATTTTCTTGAGCGGCCCTTATTTCAATACGATTGATGTTCCTCTCTTCGAATAGCATATCGATCACAGCTTGACAGGATCTTGTCATGACACCATTGCCGACCGCTCTTATGGATAGCCAGTATCCTAACTCTGCGACTTTGTTAGCTGAATCAATTGTGGCGCCAAGGACTCCGGAAAGTTCGCCGTTGTTCCATATCCCGAACTCCAGCCCTTGACCATTTACGAAGTTGGAGAGTTTCGCTTCTATGAACCGCTCTACGTCTGAGGGTGACTTCGTATGATCGACCCATCCCAGCCACTCGCGTAACCTTGTCCGTTCTGAATTAATTATTTCAAATAACGCCTTTGCATCGGTCGACTCAAGTAGACGAAGTTTAATATCTGCGTCGATACAGTGGTAGAACATCGGTTTATTTTAGCGGGATGAATCTATAGAAACACGTCGATATGTATTTGCCGAGTGTGTTTAACCGATTCTGCGGTTGATTGTGAAGATAGGCCTTCCCCAAGTGGCGAACGTAGGGCAATGGCTATATCTCGAACTTGCGACCGAGCGACAAGGCCTCAACAACTAGAGGTTGTTGATCAATTCTAACGTTCACTTTTATAGAACGGATAAGTGACGTCACTTGATCAGATCTTCGTAGGTGGGCGTAAAGTTGGGTAGTTCCTTACTGATGCTAAGTTGCCTATTTAGAGGTGAAAGTGACTCGTTTATTTCTCCAAGTGCTTTATCGTCTAGGTTGTCCCAAAGTTTCGCGGCTAGCGTCTCGGTCTTGCCTTCGATCTCAACCCTGAAAGCAAGCCCATCTTGGCTCAAGAGTCCATCTTCGCCAAGCAGCCCCCTTGATTGGAGATTCCTTTGATCCATTAGCCACTGCTGTTCGCTCCAACCTCTCGAAGATAGAACTTTCTCTTTCGACATGTGACCGATGGAACTTAGCAAAATGTGTGCTTGTAGGCCAGATACATCGGAACTAAGAAGTATCGAATTATGTATGTCGCCTTTATATTCTCGCACCAACGTCGCAGCGTGAAAGAGCTTCAAGTGTAGCTTGTCGGGCACGGAAACTCCTAGGTTAGCACTGTAAATAGGCTTTCCTTCGGGAGATCCTTTAAGAGCTATATCATATACCAGAGAAGGGACGGTACCTATCTCGGGGAAGTTGATGTACTCTCCAAGTAGCCTTTGCAGTGCATTATCGGCGCCTCTGAAGCGAGCAGACACGAAACTTTCTGGTCCGGCTGCCTCCCAGACAGACTCTGCGTGCTCTTTCACCATAGACGGGCTGAAGTTGTAGAATGTGGCCACGATGGTCTCGTAGGTGACTCGCCCCATCGGGGCCGCGCGACCCGCAAAGTATCTACTCCAAACATTTTCAACACCAAGTGACTTGTACGCGTCTCGACACTCTCTAACAAAATAGGTAACGATGTGAAGTTTTTCAAGTGTCGCCCAGATCTGCCTCAATAACGCGATTCGTTTTTGATCTTCGGTCATATTGGAAAGCTACCACATCGAAAGCCTAAGTGTTTGATAAAGGTTAGGCTTAGAGTCCGCTTGGCCGAAATTATCTGTCGATGAGCTTACGCGACACTTTGCGCCTGCTGATCTTTGCTTTCAAGGACCGAGTCCTTTGGCAGGCTGATAACCGATAAGGCAAGAGCGCATACCTGTTTTGTATCCAAGCGCAGTGCTAGTGGATGATCAGCGCTGTTAAGGAAGGTCCAACGAATAGTGAACATTTAACGTAGTGACGTGCTTAGTTTAGTAGTTTTCGCTAGATTAGGTGGGATGATGGATCCAAAGATAACTGAGTTAGCCAAGGGCAAGAACTTTGCCGCATTTACGACGATATTTCCGAGCGGATATCCACAAACATCGATCATGTGGATTGATGCCGATGACGATTATCTCCTCATAAACACGGAGACGCATCGCGCGAAGTACGGAAATATTCAGGCTAACCCAAAGGTGTCTGTTGTGATATGGGAAAGCAATAACCCCTACGCCTATATCGAAGTTCGTGGCGCGGTCGTCTCGACAATACTAGGTGAAGAGGCTGTGGCGCACATCAACCAGGTTTCAGAGAAGTACACCGGAAGTACTTACGCAAATCCCATACAGTCAGAACGAGTGATTCTAAAGATACTGCCTGAGAGAATTCGTGTAAATGGCTAGTTACATAGTGCCTAAACGTACTCTTCAGATATTATTTCAATATGTGCCAAACGACTCCGTCCTTAGAGTCGGAGATGAATAGGTGCTAGGTGATCTATCACACGTCTGAGATACATTAAAGCTATGAGCATATGTGAGCGACTGTACCTACATGAACAGGTTGCCTGTTATGGTATGTCACTGATCCGATGCTCGCTAGGTATGAGATCTATACTTGAACATCGCAATCTATGAGTTCAAGAACTTATACGGCAATACTTACCTATAGTGTCCAAGCTTCAGAGCCAACGAGAACCTATGAGGCACTGTATTTGACTGAGTGAAGATCCCGCTTCTTTGTATGATCTAAAGTCGTGCGTTCCAGAACTGGTGAATGGGATCCAATCAGATTGAAAGACCAACTCAGTGTAAAGCAGGAAGGAATCAACAAAGGTTCTATGCCAGACAGTTCTTACACGCATCCGAGCTATAAGCCAGATAAGCAACAACGCAAGAGAGAACTCCAACAAAAGCCTACTCAACAGCCGAAGGCTCTCTAATTGGTATAGATCTACCAAGGTTTCAACCAAAAAGGCAGATAGACGCAAGTCGTAGAACTATAGAGACGACGACTGAACCAGTAGGAACCGTGGTGTCGTTATAGAGGACTTGGAACATCGCCCCATTAGCTAAGGCTACGGACAGGAGTTCTAACAACAACGTTCGCTCAAACGCTGACCTCATCTGGTCCATCCTCACACTGAGCTAGATGCAGCTATCGACATCACCAACCCGTAGGACATAGGAGCTAAGGATATTGAGGAACACAATCAAAACAAAGTCTAAGGACAAAGCACACGGTCAGATGGAGCAAAACCATTTGAAAACAATCGACCTATTTGGCCCCAGTGCAGTTGAGGTATTTGGCCGCCTCGGCACAATTCACGTGTGCTAATCCTCATAAAGGTAGTACAGTAGTAAGCTATTACGACCACCTCATGATGACGTCTATATGCGGTAACTAACATTAAAGTTACCAAAACATGCAATATCCATCAAAACTTAGGATGATCGTAGCCTCAATGAATCGAAGTACTGCAAAATCAAATCAGTCTGAGCGAACTCGCAGTGTGAGCAAAGAGCGCAACCTGAAAGCAACCAATGACGCTTAGGATTTAATCATCACTGTTTCAACTAAGCTTATTAACAACCTGAAATGCAGAGTTGTCGGCCAAGAGTCAAGATACACAGTAAGATACAAGTAAAATTAGACTTCTATTCTTAAAGAGTTTAGGTCAGATAACCGATAGATCACTAAGTGAGGAATACTTGAGACATCGTCGGCATACCAATAAAGCTCATAGTAGCTCAAGTAACAAGGTGCTAAAGCGCTTATCTATAGGGTTCGGCGCTACCTTAGGTGTAGCTATTATCGGAGCGGCAATCTTCCTAGTCCTTGAGTGGCCAAAAGCTACCTTTACGAGGTCATCCACGGCACTCGCGCAGTTTAATCTCAGCGGAATACCCCAAAAAATTACCCGATCATCCGCATCCATCGGTAATAAAGCCATCAAATACACGATGGATGGAGGGAAAATAATTCCCGCCCAAAAACTCCCAGAAGGGGTTTCAACGCACATTAGCATTACCGTCGAACGACCGTCGTGGATAAGTTGGCTAGTTGGGAAAACACAGACTATCAGCGATACAGTCGTTACACCCCAAGCAAAGCTACTAAACTCCATCGCTTTTGATTCACCTACAAAGCCGCTCCGAGCTTACTTTTCAAGCCCGATAACTGTCGCATCCATAGCCGGTCCATCTGGCACGCAGATAGTGAACCTAACTACGCGCTCCACGACGATCCCACTTCTCAACACGATTGGACAATCGTTGGCGGGCACAATAACGGTAGCTGCCTCTCCAGAGCCGTGGGAGACCCTACCTGCCCCCACGCAACTCACTTACTTTAGAAGCTCCTCGAACACGCCGGTGGCTGTCGTTACACCCTCGCCTAACAACCTTTCGCCATCATCAACGCTCACATTGACTTTGTCTAAACCGGTTTCTAAAGTGTTCGGGAGTAAGCTACCTACGATTACGCCAGCGATAAACGGGGCTCTCCTCCCGCAAGGTAAATGGAGCCAGACTACGCCATATACTATTACCTATACGCCGTCTCAACCAGACTTCTGGCCCTCTGAACAGTTCTCTCTAAAATTGCCAGTAGCCATATCGATAGCTCAATCAGGTGGTGGTGTCGCAGCCCCGTCAACCTCACTAACTCTCCAAGGCGCTTCGCCGTCGATAACAAGGCTTCAGCAACTTCTAGCACAGCTCAACTACTTACCACTAAGCTTCCAAGGTAGCTCAAGAACGTCAAACCCCACGATGGCTACCTTAGCTTCATCGATCCTCTCTACGCCGGCTGGAACCTTCAACTGGAAGTGGTCTATGCCATCTAACTTCACAACTCTGTGGCAGAGTGGAACCTACAACGTCATTACTCGAGGCGCGGTAATGTCTTTTGAACAGTTCAACCATCTAGATACAACAGGGTTAAGCAATCCTTTACTTTGGCCAACTCTTTTACAAAACGTTATCTCTAATAAAGTCGACCCCCATCGTTACTCATGGATTGAAGTTGAAAAGAAGCGACCGGAAAATCTGTACCTATACGAGAACGGATCGGTAGTCTTTAGCAGTCTGGTAAATACTGGCATACCAGGTTTGAATACAACAGATGGAACCTATCCAATTTACCTCAGATTCGTTCAAGACTACATGAGTGGCACCAACCCAAACGGAACAACGTACCACGACATGGTACATTGGATAAATTACTTCTTAGGTAGTGAGGCCGTACATGGATTCGTGCGCTCACAGTACGGATTTCCGCAGAGTTTAGGGTGCGTCGAACTTCCAGTAGCTAACGCGGCTGTCGTCTATCCACAGGTTCATATCGGCACTTTAGTAACGATCGTACCGCAGTAAAATCTTTAGGTTTCTTGCGATTTGAAAGAGGCAACTCTATCGGCTCCATGACATTGGTTGAAACGGTCTCCCTTTTTTAGCAAACAAGAGGGCCGTCTACGCTTTGCCAAGAAACCAAAGCGGAACCTCGCGTCACTTTTCAAGGTGACACCTAATAACCTTCTCTCTTCCGTAAGCATCTACTCGACAGTAGCTTCTATCGCTACAACGAGCGGACAGATATCAACCACTCGGGAAGGCTAACTGCACAACGGAGGCAGATGCGTCCCTTGGGACACCCCAGCTTGCCAAAATGAATAAGCGCTAAGCTAAATTTATGGAGGAAGAAACACCAGTATACATTGGCTTATATGTATTAGCAATGGTTATCGTAATCGTTGCTGCTGATGTGCTCTTCCTCCGGCATCAGTTTTTGAAGCGACTACTAGTAAATGTCGGCATTGTTGCTTTATTCGCGGCCGCCTATTTCCTCTTTTCCCATACGCAATGAGCATAATTAAATAATCTCACGGCTGATTTTACCTACGGTTGCCAAACTCTCACCTTCCCACATTCCCGCAACAGTCTCCCCCACAAGATACGCTCTGCTGGTAACGTACGCCATCGGGATTCTTGGACCTGTTGACTTGGAGTAGACCATGCCAACAAGAAACTGATTGACGGGAACTTACCGTTCCTCCCGAGTGACTTTAGTGCACATTGCACTCTTGCACCTCTTGGGGGGGGGTGACTATTTTCCAATCTTGCGACCACTGAATATCAAAACTTTCCAAACCGGCACTTTGTGCCAAAGTAACATCAAGGCTAGAAGAACTGTAGTCTCCCGAAGAGATTTCCAATCGGCTTTGAATAGATAGCCACAGTGCAGTTGCTGTCGAAGCTGTAATGCGAAAAGCAATAAGAAGACTACTAAAGAGCCCAAAAGATCAATTACTTGTGACCAAGGATCAGAACTAGCTAGACATAAAGAGTTCACTATTGCAACTGGAATACCAGTTTATTTTTGTGATCCACTTATTTTTGTGATCCACCTTCTCCTTGGCAAAGGGGATCAAATGAGAATTCCAATGATCTTCTTCGCCAATATCTAGCCAAGGGAACTGATCTCTCTAAGTATTCCCCAGACGATCTAAAAGAGATACAAAGAAGCCTAAATGGGACGTCCAGAAAGACCCTTGGTTATAGAAAGCCAGTGGAGAAACTTGCCGAACTTGTTGCGTTGCCTCGTTGAATCCGCCCGCCACGCCCAACGGCTTACTGTACGTAAGCGACTTGACAGCCGTTAGCACCTCCTGCTATACTTACTATTCGTAAGTCTCTTACAATGAAGGAGGTCATGATGGAGGATGTCACAATGAAGGTACCCGTGAGGCTGGCCGTCGTCTACTACAGCGCGACGGGCAACGTGCACGCCATGGCGCAGCGCGCCGCGCTTGCCGCGGAGAACGTCGGAGCCGAGGTGCGCTTGCGCAAGGTCGCCGAGCTAGCACCGGTGTCTGCGGTGGAGGCCAACCCGGCCTGGGCGACACACGCCCGGTCGGCAGCGAGCGTCGCCGTCGCGTGTCCACAGGACGTCGAGTGGGCCGATGCGGTGTTGCTCGGGACCCCGACGCGCTTCGGCAACGTCTCCGCCCAGCTCAAGCAGTTCATCGACCAACTCGGCCCCCTGTGGAGCCGGGGAGCCCTGGCAGACAAGTTCTACGCGGCCTTCACCTCCACCAGCACCCCCCACGGCGGGCACGAGTCCACGCTACTCGCCCTCTACAACTGCGTCTACCACTTCGGCGGCATCATCGTTGCGCCCGGCTACACCGACCCGGTGAAGTTCGCCGAGGGTAACCCCTACGGGGTGAGCCACACCAGCGGCGATCACCCGATCGACGAGCGCACCCTCGACGCGATGGACCACCTCGCCAGCCGCCTCCTGGCAGCCGCCCAGGCCCGTCGGGGGCTCGTGAGCGAACCGAGCGGCACATGAACCTGCAGGCGAGTGCACAGCCGGCCCGAGGCGTCGCCGCCAGCGCCGAGCGTGTCGGACACCGGCGGGGTCCCGCGACTTCGACCCGGACACTGACGTTCTGGTCGGACATCGGCTGCCCCTGGGCGACACTGGCGCTCGAGACGCTGCACGCCGCAGCCGAGCGTCGCCAGCTGCGCCTCCTTGTCGACCACCGGGCCTTCCCCCTCGAGCTGTTCAACAAGCGATCGACGCCCAAGCCCATTCTCGACGCCGAGATCGTCGCGATAGGCGCGAGGCGCCCGGAGTTGGACTGGAGAGCGTGGGATCGCCCGGAGTGGACCTACCCGGTCACCACACTGCCTGCCCTCGAGGCGGTCCAAGCCGCCAAGGATCCCGCTGTCGGCGGCCTCGTTGCTAGCACCGAACTCGATCTCGCCCTGCGCGGGGCCTTCTACCGGGATCGGCGCTGCGTGAGTGTCCACGCCGAGATCATCGATGTGGCCAAGGGCTGCGACGAGGTCGACGCCGCCGCCCTCCAAGCGGCGCTCGCGGCCGGCCACGGCCGGGCCCAGGTGTATGCCGACTGGACCGAAGCGGCAGGCGTCAGAATCCAAGGCAGCCCGACCCTCCTCACCAGCGACGGCTACAGCGCCCACAACCCCGGCGTGGCGTACCGCTGGACTGCCGCACCTGGCGAGGGCTTCCCCCTTTTCGAGTCCTACGACGAGGGATGGACCGAGCCTCTCCTCGACCGCCTCGCCTCGCCGATGTCGCCGCCCCTAGCCCGCTGAGGACGGGCGGCTGGGCACTGGCGGCAGGATCTCTGAGCAAACGTCTCTGTTTGGCTTAATAATCGTAGGATTCATTCAAAATTAGGGATAACTCCCCCATGGAATGTGAAGCAATCTGTTATGAAGAAACAGACTTGTAAGCCGATTGGTTCCCAGGGATAAGAGTCTCCATAAAACCCGGAGCTATTCAAAGATAGGAAGATGATGAGGGCTACCTCGGACTTGAAGACGACGGCTGTGACGGCTCTGGTCCCCGCGGTGTGGGGGACGACCTACATCGTCGCCACGCAGCTTCTGCCGCCAGGGCGACCGCTGCTCGCCGCGACCCTACGAGCGCTACCCGCTGGGTTGGTGCTGCTGGCGGTAGCGCGGAGGTTGCCGCACGGCTGTTGGTGGTGGCGGTCGGGCGTGCTCGGCGTGTTCAACATTGGACTGTTCTTCGGGCTGTTGTTTGAGGCCGCTTACCGGCTGCCGGGAGGCCTGGCCGCAACGTTGGTGTCAACCACGCCACTACTCGTCGTCGGTCTGTCATGGCCCCTGCTCAGCATCCGGCCCACCCGCTGGTCGGTGGCAGCAGGGGCCACGGGTGTTGGCGGTGTGGCCCTACTCGTATTTCGTTCGGGAGTGCCGCTCGACGTCGTCGGCGTCGTTGCTGCGGTAGGGGCGGCGCTGTCGTTCGCGTTCGGGATCGTGTTGACGAAGCGTTGGGGTCGCCCGGGCGGGCTGGTCGCGTTCACCGCCTGGCAGCTGGTGGCCGGCGGGCTGGTCCTTGCACCGTTCGCATTGGCCGTCGAGGGCCTTCCTCCCACCTTGAACTCCAACGCGATCTGGGGTTTCGCCTATCTGGGCATGGTGGGGACAGCCTTGGCCTACGTGGTGTGGTTACGCGGCATCGAACGGCTGGCGGCGACACGGGTATCGCTGCTCGCCTTGGTCAGCCCGCTCGTTGCC
>JAJYHJ010000167.1 GCA_021784785.1 Actinomycetes bacterium
TATCTCTGTAGCGAAAGACTCCAATGATGTAGTAAGCGACGTCAATGAGTACATGACCTCGGCATGGATATCTCGCGCAATTACCTGGGTCGCCGAAAGAGGCTTTAGCTCTAGAAGGGAAAGCGCATAAAACTCTACTTCAGGCTCGATGTTTGAGTATGTTCCAACAGCCCCAGAAAGCTTTCCCACTGAGATCTGGGAGAGAGCTTTTGCCAGTCGGTTATAGTCTCTCTCCATTTGATATGCCCATAGAGCTATCTTTGCTCCAAAGGTCGTTGGTTCAGCGTGCATGCCATGTGTACGACCCATCTCCGGCGTACCTGAATGTTCTATAGCCAAATCCTTGAGCGATAAGATGGTTCTCTTAACCTCCTCAAGCAGTACAACCAGGGCCTCACGAATCTGAATTGAAAGCGCCGTATCGACGACGTCAGAAGACGTTAATCCAAAGTGAATTAACGAAGACTCCTTCAGGTTGACTCGTTTTTGCAAAGTATCCACAAACGCTGCTAAATCGTGGTTTGTAATCATTTCTCTCTCAAGAACCTCACGTACGAAGGATTCATCAACCACGGGAATGTTTTGTTTGATTTTAGCAAGGTCCTCATCGGTCGCTCGACCGAATTTAACAAAGGCCTCGACCACTGCAATCTCGACCGAAGTCCAAATTTGCATACGATGCACATCAGAGAAGATCTCTCTCATCTCTGCGGTTTCATATCGACTAATCAAAACACACTCTCCTTTAAAACCGTGTTAGGCGCCAATATCACTTCTGTAGTGCATTCCTTCAAAGGTAATCTCTGAGACGGCACTGTACGCCCTGGACCGAGCTTCTAAAAGCGTAGGGCCTTCTCCGGTAACAGCCATTACTCTTCCACCAGAGACAACAAAGACGTCTCGCTCAGAGTCATAAGAGGTCCCTGCAAAGAACACCTTTACCCCATCCCTTTTAGATGCACGTTGGACGCCGGCGATCTCTGCTCCAGTTTTAGTTGATAACGGATACCCTGGTGCCGCCAAAACCACCGTCAATAAGCTCTTCGATGAAACCTTCGGACGCGTGTCGATCTCTCCAACTGCACACTCAAGGAGGATGTCTCCCAGGTCTTCTTCCACCTTTGGAAGCACAACCTGTGTCTCTGGGTCTCCAAATCTCACATTAAACTCAATGATCTTTGGACCGGAATCAGTCACCATAACCCCGGCATACAAGACGCCTCGGTACTGTACGCCTCTTCGCAAAAGCTCTTTGAGTGTAGGCTTTACTAAAGTATCGAGAATCTCCTCTTGGAGGGAGTCGCTCGCCCACGAAAGAGGTGCGTACGCCCCCATGCCTCCAGTATTTGGACCTTCGTTTCCCTCCAATAGACGCTTGTAGTCAGTAGCTGCGGGAAGAGCAACTGCGTTTCGGCCGTCACATAGAGCAAAAAGTGAGAGTTCTTTACCTACAAGGCCTTCTTCAATCACAATCGTACGACCTGCTCCATTGAAGCGTCGACCGGTCATCTTAGCCACAATATCCTCTTTGGCCTCGCTTAACTCTTCGGTGACTAATACGCCTTTTCCTTCAGCTAAACCATCTGTCTTAATCACATATGGAGGTTTCATGGACTCTACATACGCAAGCGCATGAGAAAGATCGCTAAAGCTTCGATGCTCAGCTGTTGGGACTTTGGCCGCCACAAGAACGTCTTTTAAAAACGCCTTTGACCCTTCAAGTCGCGCCCCTTCTTTTGAGGGACCAAAAACGGCTTTCGAGTGTTCTCTCAGTCTGTCAGCCAACCCATCGACTAAAGGTTGCTCTGGTCCGATAACATATAGGTCAGCGTCTATATCCAATGGATCTTTATCGCTTAGGTCGAAATACTGTCCAATAGCGCTACTTCCTGGTGCCACTACTACTTCATGCTCTTTGCCAAGTACATAGGCTAAGGCGTGTTCCCTGCCGCCTGAGCCTACCACAACGATTCTCATCTAAAACTCACAAATTGATCGCGCTCTGGACCTGTGCCAACCAAGGATATCGGCACCTCAAGTTGCTCTTCTAAAAAGCTGATATAGGCTCTCGCGTTGTAAGGGAGTTCCTTTTTGCTCGTCACCTTTGTCAAGTCTTCCATCCAGCCGTCAAAGCTTTTATATATGGGACTCGCCTTATGAAAGTCAGATTGGTGATATGGCAGGTCAGACGTTCTCTCTCCATCGACGTCATACTCAGTTGCTACCAGAATCTCTGGGAAAACGTCCAATATGTCTAACTTTGTAATAGCGATCTCGGAGACCGAGTTCAAAGCGACCGCCTGACGCAGAAGTACCAGATCGAACCAACCAGTGCGTCGCTTTCTTCCTGTATTTGTCCCAAATTCAAGCCCACGTTCTACTAGCAGATCCGCCATATCACCTTCTAGTTCCGTCGGGAACGGTCCAGCTCCAACTCGAGTTAAGTATGCCTTAGCCACACCTATGACCCGGTCTATTTGACGAGGTCCTAGCCCCGAACCCGTGCATGCACCCCCTGCGGTCGGATTTGAAGAGGTCACAAACGGATAAGTTCCATGGTCAAGATCCAAAAAGGTCGCTTGCGCTCCCTCTAACAGTATCTCCTTACCCTCTTTGTAAGCTCGATGCAGTATTCCCACAGTGTCGGAGATCATTGGAGCCAACTTGGGTGCGTAAACGTCCAGGTAATCTGACAGAATCTTACCTTCGTCTAAGGGTAAGCGGTTGTATACTTTTGCGAGAATCTGATTTTTTTCCTTTAGAACTACCTCGAGCTTCTGTGAAAAAATCTTCTCATCGAGCAGGTCCTGAACTCGTATTCCAATGCGAGAGGCCTTGTCGGCATAGGCTGGACCGATACCTCGCTTGGTTGTGCCTAACTTGTTTTTACCCAAATATCGCTCGGTAAGGCGGTCTAACTCCTGGTGATACGGCATGATCAAGTGAGCTGCACCTGAGATTATCAGACGAGACGTATCAACACCTCGGCGGATAAGGACCTCTACCTCCTCAAGAAGTACCTTGGGATCGATCACGACTCCGTTTCCAATTACAGGGACCACGTGCGAATTTAGTATGCCGGTCGGAACGAGCTGAAGAGCAAAACGGTCTTCTCCGATCACAATAGTGTGGCCGGCGTTATGCCCACCTTGATACCTAACTACAAAGTCAACATCGGAGGCGAGAAGGTCAGTAAATTTCCCTTTCCCCTCGTCTCCCCACTGAGTTCCTAATACTACGGTCGCTGGCAAGATGCCTCCAACTTTTAATAGTTCCCTTCGAAAGAGAAACTCCTAGGTCAGTTTTAGGTGTTCCTCGTCATCAGGGTCTAGATCGACTAAAATCTGACCCCCTTCAGAGTAGTGACCTGCCAGCAGTTCAGAGGCAATTTTATCGCCTAGTTCTCTTTGAATTACTCGCTTTAGAGGGCGCGCACCAAAGACCGGGTCAAAACCTCTCCTAGCGAGCCAGTCTTTCGCTTCGTCGGAAACCTCCAGCGTAATGCGTTTAGGGTCAAGCCTTTGCATCAAGTAAGTAAGCTGAATCTCAACGATCTTGCGCAAGGCTTCGGAGTCTAACGAATGGAACTTGATTATCTCATCAATCCTGTTTACAAACTCAGGCTTAAAAAATACCTGCGGATCGACCGATAGGTTTGAGGTCATTATCAAAATTACATTTCTAAAATTGACCGTCCTACCTTGCCCATCGGTAAGGCGCCCGTCATCTAGGACTTGTAACAAGATGTTGAATACGTCTTGATGGGCTTTTTCAATCTCGTCTAGTAACACAACACAGTACGGTCGTCGTCTAACAGCCTCTGTAAGTTGACCACCTTCGTCGTAGCCTACGTATCCAGGAGGTGCACCAACGAGTCGCGCAACCGTATGAGCCTCTTGATACTCGGACATATCAATTCGTATCATCGCTCTTGGGTCATCAAAGAGAAACTCAGCAAGTGCTCTCGCCATCTCCGTCTTTCCCACACCAGTAGGCCCAATGAAGAGGAACGATCCGATCGGTCGATCAGGATCAGACAGTCCGGCCCGAGAACGCCTAATTGCGTTTGAGACGGCGACTACAGCCTGATCTTGTCCTACGACCCTTTGATGAAGGCTCTCTTCCATGCGAAGAAGTTTGGTCATCTCTCCCTCAAGAAGGCGAGATACAGGAACCCCGGTACCTTTCGACACCACCTCTGCGATGTCTTCTTCGTCCACCTCTTCCTTTAGCATGCGTTGTATCTGTTGAAGTTCGGCCAACTCCTTCGTAGCCACTTCAACCTCTCGAGCTAGCTCTGGAAGTCGTCCATAACGTATCTCAGACGCTCGATCCAAAGCCCCTTCACGTTCGTAGCGATCCGCCAGCGAGCGAGCGGTTTCCAACTTTTCTTTCTTCTCTCGAATCCTCGAAATCGCCTCTTTCTCAGATTGCCAATGAAGGGTCATCGTCTTGAGTTTTTCCTTCAAGTTTGCAAGTTCATGATCCAACTTAGCCATTCGCTCTTGGGACATGGGGTCAGTCTCTTTTGACAAGGAAATTCGTTCAATCTCAAGCTGCCTAATCCTCCTCTCGACTACATCAATCTCCGTCGGACGAGAGTCGATCTCAATTCGCAATCGAGACGCCGCCTCATCTATCAGGTCAATGGCCTTATCGGGAAGAAATCTGTCGGTGATATATCGGTCAGACAACGTCGCTGCCGCCACTAGAGCTTGATCCTGGATGCGAACCCCATGGTGCACCTCGTAGCGTTCCTTTAGACCTCTAAGAATCGCAACCGTATCTTCCACTGAAGGTGGATTTACCGTAACTCGCTGAAACCTTCGCTCAAGAGCTGGATCCTTCTCTATGTACTTCCGGTACTCATCTAAGGTAGTAGCTCCAATCATGCGTAGCTCGCCCCTAGCTAACATTGGCTTCAACATATTTGAGGCATCCATGGCTCCCTCTGCAGCTCCTGCGCCCACAACTGTGTGCATCTCGTCGATGAAGGTTATAACCTCACCCTCTGCATCTACGATCTCTTTTAGAACTGCCTTAAGTCGCTCCTCAAACTCTCCTCTATACTTGGCGCCAGCGACCATCGATGCTAAATCTAAAGCGATGAGTCTCTTACCCTTAAGTCCTTCGGGTACGTCACCTTCAACGATGCGTTTCGCAAGTCCTTCAACGATAGCGGTCTTTCCAACTCCTGGTTCTCCAATAAGGACTGGATTATTCTTAGATCGGCGAGAAAGAACCTGGATGACTCGTCGGATCTCCTCATCTCTTCCGATTACCGGGTCAATCTTGCCTTTACGCGCCTCTTCAGTTAAGTCCCGTCCATAACGCTCTAGTGCCTGGTAACTCTCCTCCGGGTTATTGCTCGTCACTTTATGAGAGCCACGCACTTCCTTTAGTACTCCAAGCAACTGATCCTTGGTCACGCCTAGAAGGTCTGAAAGACCGAGCAATAGGTGTTCCACGGAGAGATAGTCGTCTCCAAGATTTGACCTATCCTTTTCCGCCTGTTCGAGTAGGTTCAAAAGAGTACGTGAAACCTGGGGAGTTCCACCGTATGACTTAGGAAGTTTTGCAACCTTCTCTTCTATGGAGTTCTTAAGCTGCTTCGGAGAAATTCCGAGCTTTTGTAGAACAGGAAGAGTAATCCCTTCAGTTTGAGAAAGAAGTGCCAGTACGAGGTGTTCCCTCGTAACCTCGGGGTTGACCGCTTTTTCAGCTAGAGCGATTGCCTGTTGAAAGCCCTCTTGTGTTTTTAACGTCCACTTCGACGTATCCATATAATTTCACCACCATCTTTGTAACTTACACTTTGATCGATAGCAACAACCTTCCTAACCAAAAGACCTACTTCTAACCTTTTATTGCTCCTCTGAAGAGCACTACGGCTTGAGAGAGAGGTACTAAATCCCTACGATAGTGTTTATGAATCTTCTCTCTTTCCGCTTTGGATTGCTCCTCAAGGGCTTGAATTTGATCTTTCAGGTCTTTGACTTCGGCCTCCAAGGCCATAATTCGTTTCACACCTTCTAAACCTATCCCTAAGTTAGTAAGTTCCTGAATTCTTCGTAGTTGCTCAATGTCATCTTGGCTATAACGTCTTGAACCCCCGCCTGTACGAGCGGGATCCAAAAGTCCCTTTCGCTCATAGATACGCAACGTCTGCGGATGCATACCAGATAGTTCGGCTGCAACCGAGATCACGTATACTGCTCTGTCGTTTCGCCTTTCAAAGGGTGATTCGATGCCTCCTCGGCTCCGTTTATCTGCCAACTTGTCTCACACCTCTCACAGTCAACTAACCTCTTGGTGGTTCGGGGGTCAATTTCGCTAACTCTTCTATGAGTTTTCTCTGCTTTTGATCTAAACTCTCCGGCACCCAAACCTCAACCGTTACTAAAAGATCACCCGGCGCGGCCCCCTTTTTCGAAGACGGAATTCCTTTCCCCCGAACTCTGAAGGTCTTTCCTGACTTTGTTCCCGGAGGAATCTTCAGTGATACCGTTGACCCATCCAAGGTGGGCGCTGAGACAACCGTACCCAGAGCAGCCTCGGGGTAACTCATGGGAATCGTAATCGTCAGATCGTTGCCACTCCTTCCGAAGCGTTCGTGCCGACCGACGTGTACCACCACATAAAGATCACCAGGAGGGCCACCGTTTTCCCCCAGATCACCTTTTGCCTTAATCCGAATTCTCTGTCCCGACTCCATGCCCGCTGGGATTCGGATCTTCACTTGCCTTGCACGTCTCTCAACTCCTGTTCCTTTACAGGAAAGACATGCTTTAGTCACAATAATTCCTCTACCGCCACAAGCAGGACAAGGTTGTGAGAAGGAGAAAAATCCCTGGTTATCACTTACCGAACCACTGCCCTGACATCGTGCGCATACCTGAGGTACCGTACCGGGAGCTGCACCTGTGCCACCGCAGGTAGCACAGGTCGAGTCACCCACGACATTTACAGACGTAGTGACACCTCGGGCAGCTTCCTCGAACGATATATGAATTTCGGCTTCAAGATCACTCCCACGTTGAGGTCCGGCGCTTTTAGATCTACCTCTATTGAATAGACCTCCGATCAGGTCTCCAAGATCCTCTACCTTGAAGTCAAAGTTCGATCCCGCTCCGCCTCCAAAGCCCCCAGCCATAGGCCCAGCTGATCTGGCTTCATCGTATTCTTTACGTTTTGTAGGATCTCCAAGGACATCATAGGCTGCAGATACCTGCTTAAACTTCTCCTCGGACCCAGGATTTGCGTCAGGATGGTACTGCTTTGCGAGTTTACGATAGGCTTTCGTTATATCCTTATCACTCGCGTCTTTGGACACTCCCAGAACCTTGTAGTAGTCCTTCTCGAACCACTCCCTCTGGACGGTCATATCGCCTCCTAACCAGACACTTTGACCATAGCGGGGCGTATTATCCTTCCTCGCCAGCGATATCCAACTCTAAGGACCTCAGTCACCACTTGTTCGCCATCTCCCTCTTCATGTGCTACTGCTTCTGCTTCAGATGGGTCGAACCTTGATCCCAAAGGAGATATCTGCTCCAATCCCTCCTTAGAGAGAATCTCTGTAAGCGCAACACCGATCTGCTCCACGTAAGACGGTGACTCACTGTCGCTCTCTCCGATATGAGTTTTCGCAAGTTCTAACGTATCTAGAGCGGGAAGAAGCTTCTTTATTAAATCTTCATTAGCTCGTTCGATCGTATCAATTCTCTGCTTATCCACCCGCTTCTTGAAGTTATCAAAGTCTGCCTTGAGCCTCTGAAGAGCCTCAAGAAACTCGTCCCTCTCTTTCTTCAATAGCTCAAACTCGATATCAATGTCGACGCCACCATCGTCAAAAGACTCTTCATCTCCTAAAGAGGAAGGGTTTATATCTGTTTCTTCCTCTAAAAGATTTGCGCCGTCTTCGGAAGTCAAAGGGTGTTCTAACGTGTCTTCCTCATCATGCGGCTTGTTAGCACTTTCTTCCCTACTCACTAGTTCTCCTTGTTGGGCTCATCAACGATCTCGGCATCTACAATCTCGTCATCAGATGAGCTTGTAGCTCCTGAAGATCCCATATCTGAACTCGCAGCAGACTTGGCTGCCTCTTCATAAAGCTTCTGCGTGAAACTTTGGCTAGCCGACATCAAAGCGTCTGTAGCAGACTTAATCTTGGCAATGTCATCACCGGCTATTGCAGTCTTTAGTTCGGCTAAGGAGGATTCAACGGCTTCCTTTTCTGGACCGCTTAGGTTCTCACCTTGTTCTTTGACCAACTGTTCTGTACGATACACCAAAGTATCTGCATTGTTTCTTATCTCAGCCTCTTCACGACGTGCTTTATCATCAGCCTCGTGAGCCTCGGCATCTTTTACCATACGTTCGATATCATCTTTAGAGAGGCTCGTCGAACCGGTGATGGTGATCGACTGCTCCTTTGCAGTGGCTCTATCTTTCGCTGACACGTGCACAATTCCATTTGCGTCGATATCAAAGGTAACCTCAATCTGAGGAATTCCTCGTGGTGCAGGTGGAAGTCCAACAAGCTGGAAACGACCGAGGGTCTTGTTGTACATCGCCATCTCTCGTTCACCCTGTAGAACATGTATCTCAACAGAAGGCTGATTGTCATCAGCTGTTGTAAAGACCTGAGTTCTCTGCGTTGGAATCGTGGTGTTTCGTTCAATTAGCTTCGTCATCACTCCACCTTTGGTCTCAATTCCCAAAGACAGAGGAGTTACATCGAGAAGAAGAACGTCCTTTACTTCGCCCTTCAGAACACCAGCTTGAATAGCCGCTCCTACAGCAACGACTTCATCCGGGTTTACACCCTTATGTGGCTCTTTACCAGTAAGAGACACGACAAGGTCATGAATAGCTGGCATACGCGTTGATCCACCCACCATAACCACGTGATCAATCTTGTCGGTCGTTAAACCCGCATCCCTAATTGCTTGTTCGAAAGGACCTTTGCAAGCATCTGCAAGATCTTGAGTAAGTTCTTGGAACTTTGCTCTCGTAAGTTTGATATCGAGATGTTTGGGTCCCTCAGCTGTAGCAGTAATAAAGGGAAGATTGATTGTGGTTTCCATCATCGCGGAAAGTTCAATCTTGGCCTTCTCGGCAGCCTCTTTGAGTCTTTGCATTGCCATCTTGTCGCCAGAAAGATCCACACCCTCTGTATCTTTGAAGCTCTTAACTAGCCAATCAATGACTCGTTGGTCCCAGTCGTCGCCACCAAGATGTGTATTTCCGGAGGTGGATTTGACTTCAAAAACTCCGTCACCGATCTCGAGGACCGAAACGTCAAACGTACCTCCACCAAGATCGAAAACAAGCACGGTTTGATCCGCACCCTCTTTGTCCAAGCCATACGACAGAGCTGCAGCAGTGGGTTCATTAATGATTCTAAGTACCTCAAGACCAGCGATCTGTCCAGCCTCTTTCGTTGCCGTCCTTTGTGCATCGTCAAAGTAGGCCGGAACGGTGATAACCGCTTGTGTCACGGTATCTCCAAGATACGCCTCGGCATCCCTCTTCAGCTTCGCCAACACTCTGGCACTTATCTCCTGTGGTGTATACTTCTTTCCGTCGACATCTATAGACCACGAAGTACCCATATGACGTTTGACAGAGCGTATCGTGCGATCAGGATTAGTGATCGACTGCCGCTTGGCTACCTCACCTACTAGAATTTCGCCGTTTTTCGCAAACGCTACAACAGAAGGCGTCGTCCTTCCGCCTTCCGCGTTGGGGATAACAACTGGGTCACCCGCTTCTAGAACGGACACCACGGAGTTAGTGGTTCCAAGATCTATACCTACAGCCTTAGGCATGTACGCCTCCTATTTTTTATAAATCACTTTAACTTACCTAGATGATATAACTTGAGTTAGTTTATATCAACTTTGCCTATGTTAGAACGCTTAGGTAGAAACTATATTCCGTTTTTCTTAAGTTAAGTTGTGAAGTTGAGTCATATTCACTCAAGATCACGTCGAGTAGAACAACTCTGGAGATTGTATTTGGAGGAGATTTCCACTATTGTTTTTAAAGGTGGCAACCTTGATACTTTTAAGACACGGTCAAAGCACCTGGAACCTTGAGAATCGGTTCACAGGGTGGGTAGATGTTGACCTCACCGACCAAGGCATAAGAGAGGCCGTTGTAGCAGGTCAGCTCCTATCCCAAGCTGGACTCGTTCCCACGATCGCCTTCACGTCAGTTCTGAAGCGAGCAGTAAAAACTCTTGATCTAGCCCTTTACGAGATGGATCTAAGTTGGATACCTGTGAAAAAGTCTTGGCGTTTAAATGAACGGCACTATGGATCTTTACAAGGTCTCGACAAGGCCCAAACGGCTCTGCGTTATGGAGACGAGCAAGTAAAGTTGTGGCGACGCTCATTCGACACGCCACCTCCTCCACTTCAGTCACAAGACATGGCGGAGCTCTTAAAAGACCTTCGATATCGTAAGGTAGCAAGAGAGTTGCTACCTTACACAGAGTGCTTGAAGGATGTTTTGAACCGAATGATGCCCTTTTGGTACGACGAGTTAGTACCACGACTAATTAACGCTGAGACTGTATTAGTCTCTGCCCACGGAAACTCGCTAAGGGCGCTGATAAAACATTTAGAGAACATACCAGACGACAAGATCGTACAGTATGAAGTACCAAATGGTGAACCCATTGTGTACCAACTCGACAAGGATCTCGCTGTACAGTCAAAACGTATTTTCAGTTTACAACTCAGCAAAGAGCAAACTTCAATAAGCTAGAGATTCCCTCATAGAGGGAAAACACCTGCTCCTAAATGCCTTTAGGTAGTGATACGAAGCCGATAGGCCTATCCGTGCAAGGGTGACAAGATACTGTCGCTCTTACATCGAGTACCTCTTGACCCCCAGTTCCGCAAAGTAGGGTTTATAGGGTCTCACTGGGTCCAACAAAGTGCTTCTTAGCTGGCATTATGCATTTTGAGGTAAGTCACTCCAGGCCACGTCCATGACCCCATAGGCAACCGGATAGGCAACCGGCTAGGGTGAAAGAATGCGAGGTAGACGGACGCTTGGCCAAGGCAGCATCTATCGCTATGGCGACCAGTG
>JAJYHJ010000116.1 GCA_021784785.1 Actinomycetes bacterium
AGAAGTCAGAAAAGGATGTTGAAAGTGGAACTCTATCCGAGCATGAACAACGCTTCGAGGCCAAGATCGTCTCCCAAAGCTAGGCTTGATTTTAGTATTTTCGCGATATTCCGTCGGGTCTTATTCCGACGCGATCATTGATAGGTGATCAAAGATCTCAACAAAGTGCCTAGTAGCGGTCCTTAGACAGAATCCTCACATTAAGGCAATGTGTGGCCTCATCGACCACATCAAGTAAGTACGGCCTCGAGCTTCGAAAATTTTGACCACAATAAACACCTAAGACTCTTTCTATCGTAGCCTTAGATATACGACCAGACAGGCTCTCTATCTAGGTCTCGTAAAGTCACAATTTTGCTAAAGTTCTTGCTCTTAGCTCTCTGGTACAAAACCCCAAGCGGCACTCAAAGCTAGGCGCTTCGAAGCCAAGATTGAGCGTCGATATTCAATTGGGGTTACACCTGAGTATGCAATTCGCTCAGCAACAATCACGGGACTTCCCGGTTCCAAAGATAGATAGTCGGCATCGGATACGCTTGCAACAGCAGCCTTGTAACGATCCACGCCGCCACTTACCAGTATCTGGCAGATCTCAACCAAGCTTTCGTAAAGGGCGCCTTGAGACAGGTCAGCGTCCAGCAGCGCAAGAGACTCTGGAAGCTTCAACCACGAGTGATCTAACGCCATCGGTACACCTGATCCGAGTCTAACTCTTGATATGCGAAGAGTCTTCTCGCAATCAGGAAGCGTCAAGGCGCGTGCTGCTCTTTCATCTTCAACCACCTCAAGTCCGATAACCTTCGACGTCTCATTTAAACCCAACTCTTGAATTGCTCGAGCGACCGATGAACTACTAACCTGCATGCGGTCGAATGAGTTGGGTCCATTTACATAAGTCCCAGAACCCTGCCGAGACTGTAACATACCTTCTTCCTTGAGCCTCCTTATAGCCTCACGAACCGTGGCGCGAGATACATCAAAGAACCCTTTGAGTTCAAGTTCAGAAGGGAATCCACCTTCAAACTCGCCTCGTAAAATAGCATCTCTCAAAGCACTCGCCAGTTGAGCCCAAAGTGGCATAGGATCGGAAGGATCTAAGGTACCTTCGATATGCCACTTGTTCTCTCTCATGTCGAGACCATCACTTCCCTCATTGTCCATTTGTACAAAATAGTACATGTTAAATTCATTGAGTTTCACATCAGAGTGGACCAAAGGGTAGTTTACGAGCAAAAGACCAGCTATGTCGGTGTTCGGGGCACATGCCCCATCCCTGCAGTCCATTTATATGTGTTCTGCTAGGGTAGCCAACGTTACTTTCAAAGCCGTAGTAAGGATAGTGGCGACTCGCCTCATACATGAATGAGTCTCTATGGACTTTCGCAACTATCGAAGCTGCTGCTACTACGGGATTTAGGGTGTCTCCCTTTATAAGACAGTGCACCTGTCTGTCAGCAACCTCTGCCAAGTAGTTATGTTTCCCATCCAGACATATCTCGTCTGACGAGATAGACATTGCCGTGGTCGCCCGCTGGTACGCAACGACTAAAGCCTTTGTAATACCAAAGATAGAAACCTCTTGAGCGGTAGCCTGGCCAACTCCGATCTCTAAAGCCTTACCATAGATCGGAGAAATAAGGCTCTCTCGTCTCTTTTTTGACAGCGCTTTGGAGTCAAAGTATAAAGGAGCATAGCCATTCCCTTTATTGCTTGCGTCAGAGCTTCTTTTGAGGAGTTCCGCCAGTGCATCTGGATCCGATCGGACAACGCCAACTACAAGCGGTCCCGCCCAAGCACCTCGTCCAACTTCATCAACGCCGATCATAGTCACACCCCGGCAGTTCCTATCTTAAAGTTCACCCGCAGATAGCTCGCCTTTCCTTACCACTGCCCAAAGTTGTTCATAACCAATATCTTTTAGATATCTAGATCTAAGTGCAAACTTATCAAACTGCTCAAGTGGATCGATAATATCATGAACGGCATCTGACACAACTACAGCCCCTGGAGAGGCAATATTTACGATCCTAGACGCCAAGTTGACGAACGTGCCAAAGTAGTCGCCACTGATAGGGAGTACTGGACCAAAGGCTACACCTGCTCTTACCTGTGCTGACATCGACTTCTCGTCAGAGAACTTCTCACGAAGAACCAGACATATCTCAGTCGCCAAGACTGCATCCTCGCACACAAACATCACCTCGTCTCCGATCGTCTTGACTACACGACCACCAAGTTCGGCTACTGTATCGTAAGCTAAAGCCTCAAAATTAGCAACTACCGTTGTAAGTTCTTTCGCTGACAGCTGTTGCGAAAGCGCCGTAAAGCCCACCATGTCTATGAACCCAACCGCTACCTCTATAAGGGATGACCCCATCGCATTACGGTCCTGAGCCGCTACGATTCTTGAGGCACTAGCGTGGATATGTCTAAGCCACGCGTAACCAAGAAGTTCGGGAACTACAGATACAGTTCTCTCAGTAAAGCGAGCGAAGCGATCTGCTAGCTCTTGCTGTAAATTATCTTCATCAGAAACCGTAGAGGTTGGACCGCTTCGTTCACTAACCAAAGCCGCCACCACCTCGGCTTCGGCTATTCGGGCCATGGAAGAACCAACTATTCGAGCCAGCTTGATCGCTATCTCTTTACCAAGCTCCGTCCGTATGAGTGGCTTGAGCGCCAAAACAGCACTAAGATCGACCTCACTGTAAAGCCCACTACCCGCTTCTGCATCGACAAAACCCAGTGCCCTCCAGATCGCCCGAAGTGCCGATGGCTCTACACCTGATCTCCGCGACAACTCATCTATGGTCATCCGCTTATCCGCTGGACCCAAGATAGCGTCTACTGCAAGACGATGAAGTGATCCTGTTTCGACTGCTTCGCGTATCTCTGAGTCACCAACCTGGGTCTTATCGAGATACTCCCTAAGATACCTTGGCAGAAGATTACGATCAAAGTGATCGATAGAGGATGGACTCTCTGCCTCCCCTTCTGCTAGATCCATTCAGACACCTCCCGCGACAACCCAACTCTGGCGTTACCTAACTAACATAGATGGCAAAGACAGTAAAGCCATGTTAGACCCATCGAGACTCAAGAGTAAAACCATAGCGATCGTTCCTATCAAAACATTTCATAGGGCAAAGTCACGGATGTCCCCAGCGCTAACGCTAGAGAACCGGATGCAGCTAGCCAAGTGGTTTGCGTTAAATACAGTTACGACCTTTCAATCCATAGTAGAGACTTACGCTCTATGTGATGACGAAGAGACCTTAGCCCAACTACACTCCTTGGGCGTTCCCGCAATTAAATCTCCCTTTTCCGGACTAAATGAATCGGTAGAGTTTTCCCTTGCGTGGGCTCGAAATAATAGCGCATCTTACGCCTTCATCGTTCACTCCGACCTGCCGCTGCTATCACACAATACAATCAACGAGTTGCTGCACCATACCGGCTCCAACATCGTCGTTGTCCCAGATCGCTGGGAAGTCGGGACGAATCTTCTTGGCATTCCCTATCCGATGAACTTTAAGGTCATGTTTGGACACGACTCTTTTCGCGAGCACTCAATAACTAGCTTCTGCGATCAAGCGGCAGAGGTATTCAGATCCAAAACGTTAGGTATCGACATCGACACGATCGAAGATCTTTATTACGTGCTCAAGCGATATCCAAGGTCCGAGTTCTCGCTGTTTTGTCACGACATTCTCGACCACGATACACTCTCCCAGATACCTATCGATAACAACATCGACGTATAGTCGTGCTCCACTGACGTTTTGGCGTCGAGACACATAACGAAAATCTCCAAGGGCGGCACAGTCACGCGTTCGGTTGACTAAAACCTAGATGTGACGAAAAACCTTGCAACCTACCTCAAAGATCAGTCCACGGCTCTCACCACGAACCTAGATCCCCCAAAGGTCGCTCTAGCCGTAGGCGCTCATCCCGACGATATTGAGTTCGGCTGCGGTGGCACCCTTGCAAAGTGGGCAAGCACCGGCACAAAGATCTTTCACCTAATACTAACCGACGGCTCTAAAGGTTCGTGGGAAGGAGCCACATCAGAAGAAAACCTCATAGCGCTAAGAGAGAGTGAGGCAACTCAAGCTGCCGCGCATATATCTTCTTCCCCTTCGGTTACATTCTTACGTTACGTCGATGGAGAACTCCCGCACAATCTTTTAGTAGCATCTCAGATCGCAGACCATATTCGAATGGTGAAAGCAGATGCCGTATTGGGACACGATCCTTGGAAGATGTACCGCTTACATCCTGACCACAGGAGCGCGGGCTTTAACCTAACCGATGCCATCGTCATTGCACGAGATCCTCTATTTCTAAAAGGTAGCAAACATACACACTTTCGGCCCAATCATCTCCTTCTTTGGGAGGCACAAGAAGAAGACCACGCCGAGGAGATCTCCGATTTCTTAGGCAAAAAAATATCAGCGTTACTGGAGCATCGATCTCAGTTAAGTACATCCATGGGCGTCGACAGTCCCAGCAACACTGATCAGGTACACGGCTTTCGCTCACAAATAGTAGAGTCAGCTTCCACTGCCGCCGAATCGTTCAGCCTACAACATGCTGAGGCCTTCAAACGAATCTCAGATCTCTAGCTAACCTACAAAAAAGTATCTACAGAAAGTAAAGGTCAGTTCACTCTGCGCTCTAGTCCCTCCCAATAAGGGGCCCTGAGCTTATATTTTTGCAACTTTCCCGTAGCTGTTCTTGAAAGCTCTGTTCTAAATTCAACAGACTTTGGACACTTATACCCTGCTATTCGAGCCTTGCAGAACGCAATTACATCCTCTTCAGAGACGCTCTCTCCTTCACGTAAAACCACAAGCGCCTTTACCTCCTCGCCCCACTTTTCGCTTGGAACTCCAATCACCGCGACCTCGGCAACGGCTGGATGTTGAAATATAGCGTCTTCAACCTCAATAGACGATACGTTCTCACCTCCTGTAATGATCACGTCCTTCTTTCGATCCTCAATCGTTAGGTAGCCATCTTTAAAGTATCCACCGTCTCCTGTATGGAACCATCCTCCTTCTAGAGCATCCTCGGTTTCTTTTGGCTGGTTCCAATATCCAGCAAATACGTGGTTACTCCGAGCTAGCACCTCGCCATCGGCATCGGTCTTTATCTCAACCCCAACAGCTGGTGTACCAGCTCGCGAAAGGAGTCGAGCCTTTTCAGCGATGGGCAAGCTACTCCACTCTTTTGGAGCTCTGTTAACTGTTAGAAGCGGAGAAGTTTCGGTAAGGCCGTAGATCTGGATAAACTCCCACCCTAGTTCGGTCTCGACACGCTCTATAACCTTAGAAGGAGGTGGTGCACCAGCAACTACGATTCGAACCTCTTTCCTTCCGGGTATCTCCCTCTGACTACGTACGCGCTCTTCAGCGGCGTTCAAAGTCGCAGCCCACACGGCAGGTGCTCCACATGCTAGCGTTACCCCTTCCGATTCAACTCGAGACAGTATTGACTCACCGTCGATCTTCCTCTGAATAACATGAGTGCCACCTAGGCCCGTTACTGCATAAGGCATTCCCCAACCATTACAATGAAACATAGGTAGCGTATGTATAAGTACATCTCGATCCGTAACCGATGTATGTAGCGCCAACGTAGTGGCGTTGGTCCAAACATTTCTGTGCGTTAACTGGACTCCCTTTGGTCTGGAAGTCGTACCCGAAGTGTAGTTGATAGAGCAAGTGAAGTCCTCGTCTGGTTCCCACGCCGTAGGGGGAGACGCACCGTCTGGAAGCTCTCTAAATAGTTCTGCATCCGATGTGCCGTCTAGAACGATAACCTCTTTAACGTTAAGTCCGGCTGCAAGATGCGCAAACTCATAGTCAACGAGTACCACCTGGGATCCGGAGTGCTCAATTATAAACGCGACCTCGTCCGGAGTAAGTCGGTAGTTCACGGGCACCAAAATTCGCCCGTAACCTGAGACACCAAAGTAGGAGACCAAAAACTTACCGGCGTTAGGAGAGATGATAGCAACTCGTTCGCCGATGCCAACGCCCATCTCTTCAAGAGTTTTTGCCATGTTCTTGACCCTTTTACCCAACGATCTGTAGGTTATCCTCCCCAGCGAACCAAGTACCTCGGGTTCATCCACCAGAGCCAAACGCTCTGGAAAGACGGTTACACCTCTGCTCAAAAAATCATTAACTGTAAGCGAAACCTTCATTTGGCCCCTCCAGAACTAGCTCCACTAGAAAGTACTTCATTGGCGGCTTGTCAACCGGTCAACGATACAAAACCTACCATAGTTCACGACCAAAGTCACTTGGACTTCGACGATGAAATCTCTGTAGATATATGTCCCGTGCAACCCCTAACTCGCCTTTTACGCGAGTCATCTCTCTGAGTTCGTCTCTAAAGCTCAACCCGCTTTGCATAAGAAGTAACTTTGCCCTTGAGATCTTGTCGATCTCCAGTCGAACCGACTTTCCAAACGTGGCGTCTCTGATCGCAGCAAAACTTTTCGCCACCTTTTCTTCGTCAATACTTCCCACACGCAGTTCGACCAGTCCCTCTAACTTGCCCAAACGGGACAGTAACAGCAGTTGGGTAGATGAGAACTCTGGTGCCTCTAGAGAGGTCTTCAACTTTACATCCATTGGCCACGATCCAATCGTTTCGAATTGCTCCATATTCGGCGAATCATAGATCAAAGCTCGTGGAATAAGTGAGGCATAATCAGTTAGTCTTGAAATTACCAAAGCATCGGACCTTACCGCAGTCATAGGCAGTATCTTCCCGCCAAAGTCGCTACCAACATCAAATCTTTCGCCCCGAAGAGATGTAAGCCTTAGCGCCTGACCCATGTCAGCTATATCGTCGATGCGAAATAGATAAGGTCGCTTTCGAACTGGAAGAACGGCAACAACCTCTCCTAAAAGGAGTTTCCCCCACTTAGTTTCCATAACTGAGCCGGTTTTGTGTTGTGCGACCGCGACAATCTCCTCTCGAAAACTTTGAGCTTCAGCAGAGCTCTTGAAGATGTGAATACCGATAGGGCTCTCGTTACTCAGCTCCAAGAGCACTTCTTTTTGTGCAGAAGCCACCGCTTGCTCCCGTGTTAGAAACACCTCAACCGATAGATTTGCAGAGACCTCATCTAACGTCATGACAGGTGTTGTCTCCGCTGCAAGTTCAAGACCGTTAGGTTTAAAAGTAACGCTACATTGGGATCGCCTAACAAGACCTTGGATCATCTTTGCACTGTGGGCCGCTTCAATCTGGGAAAACGCTAACCTTGTAAATGATCCCATCTCAAGGTCCACGCGCCCTAGAAGCAACCTATCCCCTTTAGGAGCATCTAAAGTTCCGCCGAAGTGACTCTGCTCCTTTGCAGTACGACCGAGGCGGACCGTTCGACCACTGCCTTGAAAATCATGCATAGCAGATCGAACACCTGAACCCCCATTGGGTTTTTCACGGACCGCTGTCTCCTCAGACGGCTCTCGAACAAGCGACTCAATACGTGCTTTCACCTTTGGACTTACCATCTGAGAGAGAAGGCCCACTCCCAACGCCTTTTGGTAAATGGCCTGATCGACCACTTGGCCTCCTTGGCTAAACAACGAGATATCTATCTCCGTATTCGTCGCGATCGCACCCGGCTCTCTAGGATTTTCCAGTAGTACTTCGCAGGTGGTTCTCAACGCGCCCCATGTGTCCAAAGATCTTGAACTACCTAATCTATACAGAAACTCCGAGTGAAATATATCTGGAACTGGGGAGACGAAAACGGGCGTCAATCCAAAATCCAACGACGGTCTTCTACCGTCGCGTGTTGGATGAAGACCGAAGTCTTCTGCTTGAGAGTGCCATCTCAATCGTAACTCACTGAGGCTAGCGCCGTTCTTTGGAACTCTTGTCCTTAGAGAACTAACTTGTCTAGACTTATATGTTCCGCCAAAATGTTCAGACGCATCAAGAACTTGCCTTCGTCGGGAAGAAAACTCAGCAACAACCCCTTGGTCAAGGTTTCCTAGCTCCAAGGAGCCAAGAACAGAGCCCCGAAGTCCAAAACCTACGGAGTCGTAAAGGCGGTGAGCTAACTCGGATCTATAGATTATCTCAAGAACGGGTTGAACCCTATAGAGTCGCGCAGAGTTGATCGCCCTTACTTCGCCGTCGTAGTTCGCTCCGTTCAACAAAACGACATGGGAGTGAATGTGAGGATCTTGGTTTCTTGAGAGAAGATGGGAAAATTCAAAAGCACGCACTCCGTCAGCAGCCACGACTTTGTCGCGGATACTCGTCCATGTCTCCGTTAGTTCAAGGTAGCCAATAGAGGTCTCAACTGCTTCACGGTGTGCTTTAAGAATCGCTCCTGCTTGACTTTCTTCCGACAATGCCCAGAGTACCGATACGGTCTTTGGTGCAGCAAATACCATGTCATATGCAATATTTGATTTCCTTGTAGAACTTATAGCCCTAAGATGTTCTAAAGTCCCATAGAGGTTGTCTCTTTCTTTTACCTCTTTCAGCCCTCTACCGATGCCTCTTGACACCATAGGGGCAATCGAGGTCTCATACTGGTCTTCGATCTCGTTTTGAAAATAGTAGTTAAAGTCGAAACGGCCAATCGGGAAAACTCTCATCTATACCCTCGTTACATCAACGCTTTAGATTAAGGCAGTGCCGATATTATTAGTACAGTGAACATCTATAGCGATCTATCAAGTCTAAAGCTGCGTAGAGAGTTTCTCCTCACAGCACCGATACATAGCGACCGATCCGGCTAACCAAGTACAAAGCGATTCTCTAGTGAGAAAGGTAGATACCAAGAAGTTCCTCTGCGGCCGATCGTTGTAGTTCCGATAAGTCTGACGAGGATGAGTCCAAAACGAGATGGGGACCAAGTCGCAAGAAGATCGCCTTTAACCACTCACGAGAAGCAGCCGTTATCCTGACCAGCGACTTCTCTCCTATCTCGTCAAGTACCTCGAGATACATACCCACGACGACGTCAAGAACTCTTAATCCAAAGACGCTAACCCACGCCATTACTTGTTTGGCTTCATCTTTCAGCATGAATGGATCCGACGGATCAAACCTGAAAAGTTCCTCAACGACGTGTACCTCTTCGCCGTGAGCCTCCTCGACTCTAAGGTACGCAAGTTTCTCTATAGCAAAGTGTCGTACTTGGTTCACCCCTAGATCCAGAGCACGAACATACCATTTACCGTCATAGACAAACAGCAAGGTAGGACGAAGTTTTCTCTCGCTTTTATCATCGCTACCTTCGTAGATGACACTTACTAACGATCCTTCAGAGACTGCGTTTTGCAGTTGCATGAGGAATGGGGGGTCATCCACACTCACGATAAGATCTTCGCTTTGAAGATTGATCTCCGATATCGCAGATCCCAGCTTAGAGAGCGCCGAGCGAAGAGGTTCGCTATCTTTCACACCTATATTGGTCAAAGTTCTTGCAATAACAGATAGTAAAAGCGCCTCAGAGAAGTCAAGCTTGCGAGGTTTAGCTAGTGCACTGTCGACCCTTACTTCGATCAGGTCTTCTTCGGGGTCAACGATGATCTCAAAGAGTTGATCGGGCGTATACGGTGGAAGTCCACAGGTCGCTGCGTACTCCAAAACCTCGATCAGCTCAGTCTCATTAACCTGAAACCGCTTAGCAGTATCTGATATCCGCGCCACTTTAGTTCTACCAAGATAGGGCAAGATCTCAGACAGTAGCTCGAATCTCCGAATTGCTCGTTTTGAAGAAACGTTCAACTTTTTAGGTGTAGATTTTTCAGTTGATCTTACATCGTTGGCTGAGTTGGATCCCGAAACCGGAGCCAACGATCCTGATATCGTCTCTTTCAGCCAGGAGATCGCCAGAGATCTAGCCTTTAAGGGTGACAGAATCTCAACCATTGGACCAAGAGCCATGGTGTCTGAGAGGAACATGTCCCAGTTCGAGACTTTAACGGCACGGAGACTGCGGCCACTACGCTCTGCGGGTTCAAGCTCCTTAGGCAACTCAACCTCTGTACGGTCGGCGAAAAACCAGTCAAGCCCGGCTTTGTCACCAAAATAACCCACGACAACAGTCTCTGGTTCAGAGACCTTTATATTCCAGGGATCTCTACTTAAAAGATCATCCATCGTGAAGTCATTTGGTCTTGTAATGTAGTTCGCGGTCTCTTTAGCCTTTACTTCTTGAGAGATGCGATCAACTCGAAAACTCTTTATGGGGGAGTCTTCACTCTCACGACCTGCAAGGTACCATCTCCCCCACCGATGTAAGAGGCCATATGGACTTAGTTCTCGGTCCTTATCCTCGGAACCGTAGCGAAACGACACCGGTGTCTTGGTGGCAATAGCCCGAAACAGATCAACAAACATGGCATCAATACCGCCAGAAAGGACACGCAGCGGAGAAGGATTCTCCTCAAGACCCAACTTACGCGATAAAGCAGTACTACCAAAAGATGAAGAGCTAACTGAGCTAAGAGCGAAGGCTAAGGCCGCCTCCTCATCCTTAGTGAACTCCACGTCTAAGGTCAAGTCTTTCTTATAGATGATATATCCTTGTGCCTTACTCGTTGGAGACTCAATCACATGTATCGGTATTCCCAAAGACTTCAACGAACTCTTAGCTCGTTCAAAGGCCTGTCTCTTTGCAGCCGTACCGCTTGGCAGATCGGGTAACTCCTGAACGATCTCTTCATAGGACAAAGGGCGCTTAGTCGCGCTCAATAGCTCAAACAGATTGACGATATGCATGAACGAGTCGTTAGAAGCCATCTCATAATCGTAGACCATAATAAATAACTCAAGATATGTAATCAGGACCTTATAGGCAGAAACGAATAGATGATTGTCTTAAACACGAGCTATTTGATAGTGTTATAATACGCTGGCACTAAGTAGGTTAAATGACAGGGCCATTCGAAGTATCAATTAACTATCTATCTTTGGCGTCCGGAGTTGGATTGTTCT
>JAJYHJ010000003.1 GCA_021784785.1 Actinomycetes bacterium
TCAAATCCCGTCAGGTCCGCTGTGGTCTAGTAGCTCAGTTGGTAGAGCACACGCCTGAAAAGCGTGGTGTCACCGGATCGACGCCGGTCTAGACCACCAATGAGGGGTGAAGCTACCGCTTCACCCCTCATACAACTTTTAGAGGGTTAGACTTCTGGATCGTATCTTATGACGCCCTCTGTGCGTGCAGCCTCTGCTACGGCGGTGGCTACCGCCCCAACGACTGCACGGTTGAATACCGAAGGTACAATGTAACTTGGTGAAAGTTCCTCTTCGGGAACGGCTGCAGCGATTGCGTTGGCAGCGGCGAGCTTCATATTCTCGGTGATCGAAAGCGCGTTCGCATCCAAAGCGCCTCTAAAGATACCTGGAAAACACAGAACGTTGTTTATCTGGTTTGGATAGTCGGACCGTCCCGTTGCGATGACTGCAGCGACTCCTTCGACCTCTTCAGGCATTACTTCCGGCGTCGGGTTGGCCAACCCAAAGACGATGGACTTGGCAGCCATCTGCTCGATATCCTCTCTATGCACGATACCTGGTCCGCTCACACCGACAAAGACGTCGGCGCCTCTCAGAGCGTCTGAAACAGACCCCATTCTCTTTTCAGGATTACTGTTTTCGGCGAGCCACCTTTTAGCGTCGTCGAAGTCTTCTCTGCCGTCAAATATCAGACCTCTTCTGTCGGCAACCATAACGTTGGGAACGCCAGCGTTGTTGAGGATCTTGGCGATTGCGACTCCTGCGGCTCCTGCTCCTGCGATGACGACCGATAGGTCCGACATCTTCTTGTTGACTACCTTCACTGCGTTTCGTAGTGCAGCTAGAACGACAACCGAGGTTCCGTGTTGGTCGTCATGAAATACTGGAATGTCAAGTGACCCTTTGAGTCGGTCTTCAATCTCGAAGCAGTCTGGAGCGGCTATATCTTCGAGGTTGATCCCGCCAAAGACCGGCTCTAACCGTTCTACTGTTTCGACTACCTCATCGATTGAGGTGGTGTTTAGGCAGATTGGAAACGCATCTATTCCGGCAAACTCCTTAAAGAGCTGGGCCTTTCCCTCCATTACGGGTAGTGC
Organism: Actinomycetes bacterium; assembly: GCA_021784785.1. Classification (GTDB taxonomy): domain Bacteria; phylum Actinomycetota; class Acidimicrobiia; order Acidimicrobiales; family Acidimicrobiaceae; genus Ferrithrix. The sequence continues at coordinate 1,080 of JAJYHJ010000003.1, forward strand.
TGCGTAGGGACCAATGTTACCCAATCCAAGGACAGCAGTTCCGTTGGTTACTACTGCCACCGTATTTGACTTTATTGTATACTTATGAACCTGGACAGGTTTCGCTGCTATCTCTAGTGAAACTCGTGCCACACCTGGAGTGTATGCCATGGACAGATCGTCACGGTTCTCGATCGGGACCTTTCCCTTGACCTCAATTTTACCTCCTAGATGAAGCCTGAAGGTACGATCCATCACACTTCTGACATGCACACCTTCGACTTGTTCGGCGGCTTCACGAATTACGTTTGCGTGATCGACGCCTACCGCTAGAACGGTGATGTCTCTAATAATTACGTCGTCTGAGACTTCTACGATGTCGACGCCTAATATATTTCCGCCCGAATCACCGATAGCTGTGGTTAAACGTCCTAACGTGCCTGGCTTATGACTTAATTCAACGCGTAGAACGACTGAGTATGAAACATTTGGAGTGACCATGATGCCTAAGACTAGCCGAAGTTGTGAAAGTTGTGAAATACATTGGTGACAAAAAGATTCCAATTTAACATCTTGGGGGCGTTGATCGTAGATGGAGATACTTCTAATGGACCAAGAGTCACTGTCGGTAGCATGAAAGCGGTACTCTATCTCTAAGTCTAAGAGAGCACTTAGTGTCTTAAAGTATTAAATGGGGTGAAAGACTTGGCGTTTTGGAAGAGACGGAAAAAAGATGGATCGAGTCCATCGAACTCTGATCCCGAGTTTATTACTCCTGTGAGTATTGATACTCCAAAGACTGAACAGTTCATGACGTTGGAAGAGAAGCTTCAGATCTTCAAAGCGGCTTTGATCTCTAGAAGTGTTACGACTTCGATGATTGAGTTGACGCGGGTAACACCATCATCACCGATAGCGGGAGCGATCTCCTCAGAGGTAGTGTTTGCAGCCCTGGTGAAGGTATTAAACCTAGAGAGTGATGAGGTGTTCCCGGGTGACCTAGTACTGGCTTTACAGATTGCACTGAGTGCCTTCGCTGAGCTTAGCGGCCACGAAGAATATAAACGTAAACTGCCTTTTGGGGGTTCCTCTGCTCGTTGTGCGCATCTAATTCAGAGCGTTGGCTTTGCTCATGGGAAGAAGCGTAACGCTGTATTGGACGCCGTGTTTTGTGTACTCACCTCAGATCAACTTCATAGTCTCGAATTTGTCGAAGCGATGGCTCATAGTCGAAAGTACCAGCTTCCAGTGGTGATAGTTGTATTAGATCGATCTTTATCTGCACCATCTAGCGGTGTATTGGCGGTAGTGAAGCACGAGATCGATAGTTACGCCGACGCCGTTGCTGTGTCTTCTGCCTGCTCATGTGATCCAGATGATCTGATTGTAAAGCTCACAGAAGCTAAGAAAGTGGCGACCTCTGGAGGTGGTCCGGTAGTGGTCATAGCCACTAGTTGCGATCATCTAGATCACCAGATTGTTGAGGTGATGCAGTCAAGCGGATATGTATCGCTGATGCCTGATACCTTGGAATGTTTAAAGGGCCGACTAATGGAGGATGATAGGGTTGAGTTAGTTGATCTTGATAGTTTTGAGTCCTCAATCCTAGACGAACTCAAACGCGAAAGAGAGGGCCGGTATCTGGGTCAGAGCCAAGGTGCTACCATCGAAGATCAGGCGAGTGTATTAGGTGAACCATACAACGACCTTAGCTTCGACGAGTACCAAGGTCCAAGGCATCTCGGTTCGCTTGGAGAGGCGCTAGATCACACCTTTAGCAGCATGCTCAGCGAAAATAAAGACGTCGTTCTTGTATCTGATGAACTACGACACAAAGTGGCTCAAATGGAGCTAACGGATGGTCTTGAACCCTCTGAAGGCAAAACAATAACCGTCAATTTCAGAGCAGACGCTCGAATGCAGCTTGCGCTTGGTATGTCTTTAGCTGGCACACGTCCAATAGTTGAGGTCGTTGACTCAGAGTCTCCGAGCACGGTACTTCAACACCTTTCCCGCGAGCATAGTTTGATCATCTCTAGAACTCACAACTTGGTCGATCTGCCGCTTGTGATACGGGCAGTCTATGGTGGACGAGAGACCGACTATAACGATGGACTTTATAGCATGGCGGACGTAACTGTGCTGGCTCAGTCCCTTATCAGCGTCGTACCTTCGACTCCAGCCGATGCAGTGGGCCTTGTTACTCAGGCGTTTGCGTGTAAAGAGCCGATAGTAGTCTTAGAGAATCGACAGGCACGAAGTATGGTTAGAGGTGAGACTCCGGAGAGTAACTATCGGATAAGAGTCGGTAAAGCGGATGTAATTGGGGAAGGTAGAGACCTAACTATTATTACCTGTGGAATTTTACGGCACCACGCCCATAGCGTGGCTGAACAGCTCTTTGGAGAGGCTTATGTCGAGGTCATCGATCTGAGATCACTCAACTTTTTTGACACTGAAGCAATATCAGCCTCGGTAACTCGATGTTCAAAAGTGCTAATACTTGGCGAAAGGGAAGGCGACTTCGCGACTCGTGTCGCAAGCTATATATCGGAGAGAAGTTTTTGGGAACTTGACGCACCAATTAAAGTCCTATATGGTGTCGTGGGCCCGATCTCTGAGCTCGCTCAAACTCAAGGGGCTTTACGTGTTATGAGTCTAACTACTATAGAGAAAGCTGCTAGGGAGCTACTTTCTCTATGAATCTACTAAGAGGTCATGCCACCTTCAAACGGTAAGTCGAGATCTGAAGCTGTGAGAAGTGCTCGAAACTCAACTCCATGTTGGCCAAGAAGTTTCTTTGCAGTGCCACCCCTATCTACGACTGCGATAGCATACGCAATGCTAGCGCCAGTATTTCGAACTGCTTGGACTGCGGCCAAAGTAGATGTTCCTCTAGAAGCGGCATCTTCAACCAACAGCGCATTGTCGCTTTGTTCAAGTACTCCTGCAATCATTCCGCCGGGACCATGATCTTTCGGTTCTTTCCTGATCGAGAAACTTCGAATGCTGCGTCCGAGAGAGGTCGCAACACCAGCTGTTCCAAATGCAATTGGGTCGGCTCCCATCGTTTGTCCTCCTATGGCTGTCACTTCGTGTGGAAGGTGTCGGAGTATAAGAAGAGAGACGATCGCGAGTCCTTCAGGCCGACAGACCGTGTTTTTGACGTCGATAAACCAAGTCGATTTTATGCCTGACTTGAGAACGAACTCTCCTCTTAGGATCGAGTCCCGCAATATAAGCTTTCGGAGCCTTGTCTTTAATGACTCATCATCTTCTGATCTTAGTTGCTCAAAACTACTCAATCCACGACGACCTTTCCTCATCTGCCGTAGGTTCGGCCACATATCCAATCTCATACGCCTTTAGCCCGAGTCTTTCGAAGTAGGCGGCTATCTCACCTAAAACATCTTCGGGGATGATTAGTATCATTCCAATTCCCATGTTGAAAACTCGGTACATTTCATTCTCAGAGATATGTCCATCGCGTCTTATCTGTTCAAAGACACCGGGAACTTGCCAGCTTCTCTGATCTACCCGAGCGCATAGACCCTTTGGCACGGACCGAGCAAGGTTGTGAAGTAGTCCTCCTCCGGTTATATGTGAGGCCGCGTGTACTCTTTCGTGAAGTGGCATATCGGTTAAGTATGGACTGTAGATTACAGAAGGTTCTAGTAGTTGTTCGAGGAAAGGGGTGTTCGCCTCGGAACCGCCCCTGTCTTTGTTTGAGGCATCGAGTCCGTATATCTTTCTAACTAGAGAGAAGCCGTTTGACCGCAGATTTGGTGAAGACAGTCCAAGAAGTACGTCACCTTTTTGAACTCGGTCTGGGCTCCAGAGCTTCTTTGTATCGACTACCCCGACGACAAAACCTCCCAAGTCGAAGTCGCCAGGGTCCATCACTCCAGGATGTTCAGCTGTCTCGCCACCTATAAGGGAGCATCTTGCTTTTACGCAGGCATCGGCGATGCCCGTTACCAGTTGTGAAACAACCTCGGGGATCTGCTTGCCTACTGAGAGATAGTCTAAGAAAAATAGTGGTTTTGCACCATAACACGCTATGTCATCGACGCACATAGCTACCAGGTCCTGTCCGATGCTGCTGTATTGACCGAGATAGCGAGCTAGCTGAGTCTTCGTTCCTACTCCATCAGTGGATGAGACTAACGCGGGGTTATTGACTCCTAAGTTGCTGATGCTGTAGAGTGCTCCGAATCCACCTACATCGTTTAGGACGCGGTCGTCAAAGCTCCTGCTCACCTTTGAAGCGAACAAAGAGACTGCCGCTTCGCCAGCAGAGACATCTACTCCGGCCTCTCTGTAGGTACTCAAACGAAACTTCCTTTACAATTCCACATTTTGTAGTTGTGCATGATAAGTTTAGACCCGTGTTCAATTTTCTATGGAGATGAAAGTCGGATAGTTTCCTGTAAGACAAGCGTCACAGAACCCGTCTTCGAAGCCAATCGCAGCTCTCAGATCGGGTAGAGAAAGAAATGCCAACGAGTCTGCCTCTAAGTAAGTCCGCATCTCTTCCATATCATACTTTGCTGCTAAGAGGTCTTTTCTAGATGGTGTATTGATACCATAAAAGCACGGCCACTTGTATGGTGGGGAAGAGATTCGAAGATGAACCTCCGACGCGCCTGCTGCTTTGAGCATCTTAACCATAGATCTAGTGGTGGTGCCTCGAACGATCGAGTCGTCTACTACGACGAGCCGTTTCCCTGTAATATTTTCACTTAGTGGGTTCAGCTTGCGCCTAACTGCACTAACCCGAGAGGACGGATCAGGCGATATGAAGGTTCGGCCGATATACCTGTTTTTCACAAGTCCTTGTCCATAGGGAATCTTGGACTCATATGCGTATCCCTCGGCTGCTGGTACTCCTGAGTCGGGTACACCCATGACCATGTCGGCTTCGACTGGGAGGGTTCGTGAAAGGTAGATGCCCATTCTTCGTCGAGCCCCATGCACTTCTTGGTCTAAAAGCCTGGAGTCAGGGCGAGCGAAGTAAACGAACTCGAAGATGCAGAGTTTAGGATCGATCTTTGACTTGAGGAAAGGGTGATAAGATTTAACTCCAAAGGCCCCTGCCACGACCATCTCCCCAGGATCAATCTCTCTGATAAATCGAGCACCAACGACATCTAAAGCTGGAGTTTCAGAGGCGAATACATAACCCCCAGCTTCTAGCTTGCCTAGACAAAGCGGGCGGAATCCGCTCGGGTCTCTCACTGCGACAATGACTTCAGAGTCCATCAGTACGAGCGAGTAAGCACCCTCAAGGTCCTGTATGACCTCCATCGTGGCATCAATGAGGGCCTCTCCTGGCTTTATAGAGGGATCTACGCTGTCTGGCTTATCTTTTGGGAATCGCATAGCTATGAGTTCTGCCATTAGATCTGAGTCGGAAGATACCATTCCGGGTAGCATTCCAATTTTCTCTGCAAGTGCGATGGTGTTGGTCAGATTTCCATTATGGGCAACAGCAAATCCATATGGTCCAACCGAGCGATATACGGGTTGAGCGTTTCTCCAATTCGATGCGCCCGTGGTAGAGTACCTCGTATGTCCGATGGCTAGGTCTCCCGGAAGGGATGCCAGGGTCCGGTCGTCAAAAACATGGCTTACGAGCCCCATGTTTTTGTAGACGGTTACCGACTGATGATCCGAGACCGCCATACCAGCGGACTCTTGTCCTCTGTGCTGCAGAGCGTACAGACCGTCGAAGGTTAGGTTGGCGACTTTTCGCCCTGGTGCATAAACAGCGAAGACGCCGCAGGCCTCCTCGGGTTTATCAGCTAATGTCAAGGCTCGCCCCCCTGGCGAACATCGACCGAGGTATCCCTAATGGTTCGTGTTCAAGTGATAACTTCACTACTATAGGTTAGCATCCGCTACGACGAGATCATATTATCTTGGAAGCGGAGATGACTTTATATACGCAATAGACGACCGAGAATCCCAATAATTTCCTAGAGCGTATCGTTGTAGACCTAGCCGACTAGCTTGTAAAGCAGTGAGAGCAGACCTTCACTTACACAGCACCTTTTCTGACGGGTCAGATACCCCGTCTGAACTTGTAGATAGAGCCCATCAGTACGGGTGTGATGTCATAGCGTTGACAGATCATGACAGTACAGATGGTGTTGCAGAAGCCTTGACTCGAGCCGAAACCTATGGGATGACGCTTATAAAGGGTGTAGAGGTATCTATTCCAGTCAAAGAGTTAGGCACCTTTCATGTGCTGGTCTATCTTCCTACGGGCACCAAAACCCCGCTTGAGGAGCGTTTTGGCGAACTTCGATCTCAACGTCAAGATAGGAATGAGAGGTTAGTGAGATCTCTAAGGGACTCGGGTATTGAGATTACTTTAGAGATGGTCGAGGCCAAGGCGAAAGAAGGAAACGTTGCCAGGCCACACTTTGCCGCTGTGCTGATAGATCTTGGAGTCGTAGAAACCATTGATGAGGCATTCGATCGATACCTTGGCGATACTTCCCCTTTCTATATAGAAAAGGAAGGTTTAACTATCGATGAACTTCTGGTTCTGGTTGAACGTTCTAATGCCTTGGCTTCTATTGCTCATCCTCTTACGTTGCGTATTGATCGAGCTGGTCTTCGTAGGATGCTCTATGGTTTGAAAGATCAAGGACTCTTTGGCCTTGAGTGTCACTACTCACGATATGAACCAAGGATTCGTGAGGACTTGGTTGAATTAGCAATGGAGGTTGGACTCTCTCCAACTGGAGGTTCGGACTACCACGGCACATTCAAGGTTGGACTGAACCCAGGCGTTGGAGAAGGCGATCTCTCGATCCCTGAAGGCTACGTTGACTATCTGCTTGGGCGTCTCTTCGTCTAACAGGCTGAAATACTCCAAAAGGTCATTTTAATTGCTTTTTTGGGCGTGTTTATCTCCATATGGCATGTTCATGCTAAAGGAACTTACCGCTCATTGACGCATTAATTGGAGAGACTATTTCTTTGATTTGGCAGGAACTCCTTGATTCAAAGATGTTCCTCCCGGCGGGTATGCTATGGCGAATACGGCAGGTAACTCGTTATTGGGTCCAAGGCTGTCATATGGAGTAGTTAGCACAAGAGCCATTGTGTATATGGTCCTTGTACTTTCTCTCGATTCCGTTGAGTTCAATTCTGAAGAATGTGCTGTACGACACGGTGTAGGGCGACGCTTTCATTGAACATGGCTTAGTCATTACAACGACTGAGCCAACAGGAAAAGAACGTATCGACTACCTCGGCAAAACCATCCCACTACGTCTTTCTCGGTTCTACGAGCAGGTCAGAGTATGGGGGTTGTGTATGCGATAGAACTCCAAATATCTGTCTCCCTAGAGATGAATACTTAATTCGTCTCCATAGTCGACGCTATCACCTTGGAATTCTCCTATAAGAGCAAAGGGAACGCTTTGACCGGTTAGGAACTGTTCAAAGATCTCTGGAGATGAGGTAACGACTAGTATCCGATCTGGCGTTTCTCCCAGCAGCTCAGTTAGGGTAAGCCGTGACTCATTTAATTTGCATCCAACCATCGATGATGAACAGATCTCTCTGGTTGCACGGAGAACTCCACCGGAACTTATGTTATGTAGGACTTGAACTTGTAGAGTGGCTGCATGATCGAATAACTCGATTGTGAGGCCTAGGAGCGCTCTAACTGCATCGTAGTTGAAGTCGAATAGACTGCCGCCGACCTCTTTGAGGTGCTCTACTGCGACTTCGGAGCCGGATAAGGTGTAGCATGCAGATCCTAGCAGATAAAGATAGGATCCTACTTGGGCACGTGAAAGTGACGGGTAGGGTAGTTCGGGTATTTGAGCAGTACCAACTGTCGTGATAGTGGGGGTTGGGTCAATATCAGTCCCGTTTGCTTCATTATAGAGACTAACGTTACCCCCGACAACCGCTATATCCAACGCTTTGCAGGCCTCGGCAAGTCCATCCACAGTCTCTGAGAGCTGCCACATGACATGAGGGTGGGTTGGATTTCCAAAGTTCAAGCAGTCGACTAGCGCTATGGCTTTAGCTCCGACACAGGCTATGTTCATTGCAGACTCCACAACGGTTGCTGCAGCGCCTCTATAAGGGTGTACGCTGCACCATCGCGGATTACCATCGACCGAGACTCCAAAGGCACTTTGTGCTCTACCAACTCCGGGAGCTGACACTTGAAGTAAAGCGGCGTCTGAACCTGGCGGTACGATCGTATTGAGGAATAGTTGGTGGTCGTATTGTCGATATACGACACTCGGGTCAAACTCTTTTTGGGATAGATATTTTTTGACTTGGTCGCTGAGAGCGCTAAGGAGAGGTTCCTTCTGGAGCTGTGACTTCCACCATGACGGTTCCACCTTCTCTCGATCGTAAAGCGGTGCTTCGTCAGCTAAAGAGCTGGCAGGGACCTCTCCGAGGAGTTCTCCACCTTCTCTATCGTAGACTCGGAGAATGCCGCGAGCGGCACCACCTAGCCAAGATGTGGGTTCTTTAACCTCTCCAATGACGGCCGCCTCTACCTCCCAGTGTTTGGCCAGAGATAGAACCTTCTCAAGGTTGTCGGGAGTTACTATTGCAAGCATCCGTTCCTGGGACTCTGAGATCATAACCTCGAAGGGTTCCATGTTCTCTTCTCGTCTTGGCACTTTGTCTAAATAAACGTCCATCGAGGATCTACCCTTTGCAGCAGTCTCTGAGGTGGCACACGAAAGACCTGCTCCTCCGAGATCTTGTATGCCAACTAGTAGATCAGAGCGAAGTAGATCTAAGCAGAGTTCAATAAGTTTTTTCTCTTCAAAAGGATCCCCAACCTGTACTGATGGCCTCTTAGAGGAGTCAGATGTGTTGTCAAACCCAGCTGAAGCTAAAACTGATACACCTCCAATTCCGTCTCTCCCAGTTGGTGCACCAAGTAGCACTACCTTATTTCCGGCTCCAGTCGCGGCCGCTCTGATCAAATGCTCTTTGATCGCTATGCCGATAGCTGCTACGTTGACTAACGGATTGTAGGCAAACTTTTCTTCGAAGTGTGTCTCACCTCCAACTGTTGGAACACCGACTGCGTTTCCGTATCCAGAGATCCCTGAAACGACACCCTTGAATATCCAACGAGATTTGGGATCATCTTGAGGACCCATCCAGAGGCTATCTAGCAACGCTATCGGCCTAGCACCTACAGTGAAGATGTCTCTAAGAATTCCTCCAACACCTGTTGCTGCGCCTTGGTACGGTTCAATTGCGGACGGATGGTTGTGACTCTCCATGCGAATTGCAAGGGCAAAGTTATCTCCAAGATCAAGTACGCCCGCGTTTTCTCCCGGTCCCATAATTACAGATTCACCTTCTGTTGGAAGTCTTCTAAGGTGAATTCGTGATGACTTGTAGGAACAGTGCTCAGACCACATGACCGAGTACATAGCAAGTTCCAACGGGTTTGGAGGCCTCTGCAGGACTTCTTGGATCATCTCGAACTCGTCGTCCGTTAAACCTAGAGCTTCATGAAGAGATTGAGACATATGGTATTTAAGATAGCAACGTTCTCTGGCGGGATACGACGTATTTTACGTTCAAGAGCCAAATCCTAGCCGAGCAGTTCTTTGGTAATGCAAGAGAGACAGTGTTTTGGGGGATCGGCCAAAAAAACAGGCAACAGGCTTTTTGATATACAACAGGGTAGTGTTCGTAACTTATCTTAGACCAGCCATTATGTTTGGGTATTGTAAAACTAGGGTTCACAACAGTTGACGAACATATGTACCATACTAAACAGTGGTGAACTTACCTAAGTAGGCACTGTCCCAAGGCATACATCCTCAGACAGCATATAAGTGGTATCGTGTGGGTACTTTACC
>JAJYHJ010000075.1 GCA_021784785.1 Actinomycetes bacterium
TCAGACTTTGATCGCGCAACAAAGGCTGCAAGAAACGTTCGATGGCTCACGCGATGGCCCCACAACAAGCATTACATACATTTGTGGTGTGCGCTAGATCATCCGGACTTTGATCTTATGGTCCGGATTCGATCTAATCCCAATTCTGTCGTCGACCTCGGTTGTGGTACTGGGGATCTGACTGCCACCTTGATTAGTAGGTGGCCATCTGCGGAAGTCGTTGGCGTTGATAGTTCTCCGGAAATGATAGCGCGCGCGAGTGTCTTGGAAGTTCCTAATCGACTTACTTTTCGCCTAATAGATATGACTGCGTGGGAGCCGGTTGGGCCGATAGATTTGATCGTATCGAATGCGGCGTTGCAATGGATACCTGACCATGTGAACTTCATAAAAAAGCTTATCGGCTGGCTGAGCTTGAAAGGAGTAATAGCCTTTCAGGTCCCTGGTAATTTTGATGCACCGTCGCATAGAATTATCGACTTTTTGACAGAGAGCCCAAAGTGGTGTCCAGTGATAGGAGAAAATCTGGACAAACCAAGAGCTTTGAACTCGGCCACAGACTATGTAAATCTTCTTGCGGAGATGGGGTTTAATGTTTCGGCATGGGAGACAACTTATATACATGTGCTTCAAGGTGAGGATCCGGTACTTGAATGGACAAAAGGCACGACTTTGAGGCCTATTTTAAAGGCTCTGTCACCACGTGATCAGTCAGAGTTTTTAACCGAATACGCACAACTTCTACGGGGGGCCTATCCTAAAACCCCATTTGGTACTCTGTTTCCTTTTCGTCGGATCTTTGTTATTGCATCTTTAGTGAGTGATGCGTCGTCGGATCCGATACCCGTTATGGATCCTGGTTAACCTCTGTTATAGCTGCTATGCGTAGGGTCAAAGGATCTGCTTCTCGGTATGGTTCTAGGCGTTAGTTGACGTACGTACGTTGCTTTGGTGATAACTTGTGATTGCCGCTGTGATAAAGGATTTAACCGCAACAAGCTGTTGCCGAGAGCAGGCGTGCAACGGCGAACTACGTGTGGTTTCGTTCTTTCCAGGACCTGATTCGTTCCTCCGCGATATCGATGTAGCGTGTTTCGGAGTCGACACATATGTAGCGACGATTGGTTTCGAGACAGGCGATTGCGGTCTGAGCAACGCCACCGAAAGGATCAAGCACTACATCATGTTCATAGGTGTAGAGTTGTATAAGTCTTGACGGTAACTCAGTGGGGAAGGGAGCAGGATGTTCTAGCCTCCTTGCAGAAGCGGGGGGCATGTACCAGGTATCTAGTGTCCAAGATCGGAAGTCATCGGATGATATTGTGTCGAGATATGGCAGTCCTCGCTCCTGTCTCCTTTTTTTATCTAGCGCTCTTGCGAAGCGCCCTTTTGACGCTAATATTATTCTCTCGCTCACATCTCTAAGTACAGGATTCGAGGCAGAAGAGTAGCTACCCCATGCACAGGATCCGTTCGCACCTTTTCCTTTGATCCAAAGTATTTCGCCTCTTAGCAAGAACCCTAAAGAGTCTTGAAGGATTGTTAGTATGTCTCCTGAAAGTGAACGGTACGGCTTTCGACCGAGGTTGGCGACGTTTATGGCGATTCGACCTCCGGGTTCCAACACTCGGTAACACTCAGCGAAGACGTCTCCCAACATCTCAAGATACTCGATATATGAGGTTGGAGATCCGGCTGCCACCTCGAGCTCATACTCTTTCCCGACAAAGTATGGGGGTGAGGTGACTACAAGAGCCACACTGTTATCTTCGATGAAAGAAAGGTCTCTACTGTCACAACGCCAAAGTGTATTAGGGACTGAACATTGTCCGATATGTTCATCATCAGAAAGCTGTGGAGGTGCGAACCTGTTGTAAAAGGACGAAGCGTCATGCCCCTCCCGCTTGCCACTTCCGTAGGATCTTGTGGAGGTGCGTTGATTTCCCTTAGGTTCAGTCATCTATGAATATCCTTCATTTTGGTGTACCTACGTCAAACTCCATTGAACCATACCTTTTCTAGCAGTCCGTATGTCTATGTTAGGCGGCATCAGTTACAAACTACTTTGAACTCGATGTCTCTTAGAACTAGATGTCTAGGTTCCTCGGTGTTCGTACGAGATGACTAACGCAAAGACTCTTCTAGTACTCGATCTCAGGAAGACGTGCGGAGTATATGGAGTATCCATCGATAGTTCTTGCTACTAGAGTGGCGAGAACCGTTGCTACTATGAGGGGAACAACAATACCGAGGCCAGTGTGTGTTAGTTCAAGCATTAAGACGATGGCGGCAAGTGGTGCCTGCATACCGGATCCCATGATGGCCGCCGCCCCGATAAAAGCATAACTGCCAACTGAAGCACCGGGCCAAAACATAGACCATAAGAGCCCTAAAGCTCCCCCTAAAACCGCCCCTGTGCTAAGGGTAGGGGTAAAAAGACCTCCAGATGCGCCGCTTCCCACACATAGGGCGGTTACCAAGGGTTTCAGGGCAAATAATGCAAGAAGTAGCGTAAGTGAGCCCCCATCGAGAAACACTGAGTGGGCCATATCTTTTCCGTTGCCAAATAACTCAGGGTAGCGAATGCCAACAACGCCCAAGATGGTGAAGGCTACAAACGGTGCCGCAATGATTTTCTTTCCACTCATGCGGTAGTGGCTTACCCATGCCATCATGCGCACGTAACCCACTGACAGCACCCCGAAGATAGGCCCTACAACGATCGCCCAAATCAGTTGGGAGGTCGTAAAGTGAAAGTTTCCAAGACCAAGATACGTTACGTGATTGGGTAAGTATACCCAAGAAGTTACGGTGGCGATCAGCGATGTAGCGAGCGCGGGAAGTACAACCGAAATCGAAAGACTTCCATAAAGTAGTTCCGCAGCAAACAGAGCACCACCTAAAGGAACGTTATACACCGCTGCAAGTCCTGCTCCAGCGCCACATGCGATCAATAGACGTCTCTGATGGGGGGTCATTTTCGTCCATCGAGCCACGTAGTCTCCCGAGACTGCCCCCATTAACTTAGGGGCAGCCTCTCTTCCGATTGAGGCACCCATGCCGATGACGATCTCAGAGATAATAGAGGTGAGGAAGCTTCTTCTAAATGAAAGTTTGCCTTTACCTAGCCACAAGATGTTATCCGCTTCTGTGCTTTCTCCTTTGGTGTACTTCCTAAGCAGATACCATGCGATCCCTCCAAACGCTCCAGCAATCATGAGTGAGGCGACTCTATGAGCTCCTGAGACGTGTTCTACTGCGGTCTGATAGGATCCACTGTGGTAGTTATAGGCGATGTGCTGAACTCCAAAAAGTACGACCATCATCAAGTCCCCAAATAGACCTGTAGCTATCCCTACCAAGATTAAAGCTAGCCAAAACTTAAGGTTTGGCTCTGCGGGGTCAGGACGCGTATTGGGCTGTTCCAAAGCACTTCTTTTTGAGGGGATTGGGGAGGAAATGAGTGGACCATGCCTCTTTTCCCCGCTTTGAACAGGAGTGACCTGTTGTAATCCACCGTCATATTCCTGATGTGCTGCTGAGTTTTCTTCAGAAGAATCATCATTTGAGTTATCATGTAGATTCTCGCTAGCCGCCACTCGAGAAGCCCCCAAGTGCGATTGAGCCATGTTCTCTTCTACGCATCGTATCTAACCTATCAACCTTCATTGCCCCTTGAATTCCATTTAAACTTGCAGGTAGGGCGTCATATAGTAACCCGTACAGGCTGCCGATATAAGGCAAGCTATTTCATTTCAAGCTTTATTAGGATACCTTAATATACAAAGAGTTTCCAAATGTGCATCCCTATAGGTAATATTAATTTTTGGATATAGCGAAGGCAATGTGTCAGGCGTAACCAGGCGATCAAGTATCCAAATTTAGGTTCGACGGCGTGTCGATTAGATCTAACGTTATAACAAGGGACCTACTGGTGTCCGGTACTATCGTCTGTGCCGAGGTAGCGTATCTGTGGTAATTTGTCTGGTCACAAGAAAACGATGGTTTCAATCAAAGAGAGAAAAGAAAGAGTTGTTATGTGGTCCCTGGCGGTTTGACGGGACCTCATCTTCGATGCTGAAGTATCCAGGTATCTCTTTGTAGGGCGTATCTAAATAGACCTTGGCCTCTGGATTTTGGATAAATCGTCCGTGGCTCCACCTAATCTCAACGTGTCCCTTGATGCAAAGTTCGTTTAGCGTAGCTTTCTCCTTGACGATAGCTCTCCAAGAAACAGTTGGTTGTCCGGCAATTTTGGGAGATACCTCAAAAGTTTTCAACTTAAAAAGTGAGTTCCAATCCCAAGGAGTCCCTATTCTGAGCCGTAACGTTTCTCTTGCATCTTTTGCAACACCGAGCATAAAGTAAGGGGCTTCAGAGATTCTCAGCATTCTCCAAAGGAGGAGTTCTTGGGTTTTTAGATCCGATAGATTCTTTCTCCAACGGTTAGCGGTGTTTGTAGCGACTGCGTCGCAGAGACTCTGGTAGTAGGGGAGAAGTTGTGGTGGCCACCTACTTTCTGAGAGCATCTCTTTGATAAGAGCCTTGTCATTTGGCTTAAGTGATGAAGGAAAGTCAGGCAAATATGACGACGGAAGTGAGTTTTCGATATAGGTTTTGGTCTTTTGAAAAAGGGTAACGAATTCGTCTTGTGCGACTTCGTGATACCAGTTCTTTGCAGTACTTGTGGGTCTGATCTGCAGTAGGTTGTCAAAGAGGTGCATTGGCGAGGGATTTATGAGGACGTTGGAAGCATACTTGCATGACACTAGATATACGTGATCAATTCGGAGATCCGCTGGAACCATCTCAAAACCCGTTGTTCTTGTAGGTCCTCTCCACTCAATCCTTCGTGGGAGTCGTCCTCGTAAGGCAGAATTCGCCTTTAAGAAGGCATTTCCGTTGGTCAGAGCATTTGATAGAGTTGTGAAGTGATCTGAGTTGTTTAGGGACGCGAGAAGATTTTGCCAATCTGAAGGACCTACACGGTCTAACTCCGTTGGTGGAGAGGCTGGAATCTCTTTGAGAGTCTCATACCCCAAGGTGCCCAACGCAGTGCAAAGCTCGGTGGCAACGGTGAGCTTTGCTGGCAACTACTCGTATCCAAATTGTTGTTGAGTTTTCACACACATGATGATAGCGCTTATGGTTAAAGCGCTAAACGAAACGTGCGACTAAGGTAGGCGTGACTGAGACTAGAAGCCTCTCGAAGTAGTATCAATGTGTATACAAAGAACTAGGAGGTCACCTTGAGTACTGGTAAGGCTGTTCGCCTTGGCCGCACTGGGCTGAAAGTTTCGAGACTTTGTTTAGGCACTATGACCTTTGGAACTCAGGCAGACGAGACGGCATCTTTCGCCATCATGGATAGAGCCTTAGATGCAGGAGTCAACTTTTTTGATACTGCGGACGTGTATCCTTTAGGCGGGGGAAAGGAATTATCAGGTACGACCGAAGCCATTATTGGAAAATGGCTGCCAAGTCACAGGGATGAGATAATTTTAGCTACAAAGTGTGTTGGTGAAGTGGGGCCACTTGCGCATCAAAGAGGAGCTTCTCGAAAGCATATTTTGGACGCAGTTGACGCATCCTTGCGACGTCTCAATACAGATTATATAGACCTTTATCAACTGCATAGTTATGATTCAGAAACACCTATCGAGGAGTCACTCTCAGCTCTTGATTACTTGGTCCATGTTGGGAAGGTTCGCTATGTTGGCTGTTCAAACTTTAAGGCATGGCAACTTGCACGAGCTCTTGGAAAGTCTGAAAGTCTCGGGTTGTCGCGTTTTGACTCTGTGCAACCTCGCTATAACCTACTTTTTAGAGAGATTGAACGAGAACTTCTACCGCTTTGCGAAGAGGAAGGCGTAGGAGTCATCCCATATAACCCCATTGCAGGAGGACTACTCTCTGCAAAACACAACCTCAAAGTTGAACCGGAGGTAGGAACGAGGTTTAACTCATCTCGTGCTTCACAGCTTTATCGGGAACGCTATTGGCACGAAGACATGTTTGAAATGGTCAAGGCGCTGAAAGCCGTTGCCGATGAAGCCGGAGTCCCTATCGTTACTATGGCCGTCGCGTGGGTTGCAGCTAATCCAGCGGTTAGCGCACCTATAGTTGGTGCGTCTAGAGTTGAGCAACTGGATGATTCGCTTCGAGCTCTCGACTTCAATATCGATCCAGATCTAAAGTCGCGTCTTGATCAGATGACACTGCAGTATCGAAGAGGAGATTCAGAACGCTAACTCTTCAATCTGGTCTATCAGTACTCCACTGTGGCAACGCGGTGTAGTTGTATGAACTATTGCCATTCAACTTTCCCGGGGACTGCCAAGGTCTGGATTCGTGGGTGGCTAAATCTTGCTAATACTGACCTGAGGATGAGGATACGGGCGTGTCTATCGGAGTCGGTCTCATTCGGAGAGACCTTTCGTAGACGCCTATGAAACGTCGGTAACTCTGCATGAAGAGCGGGCTTTTGGTCGCCTCTTCGATTCCAGATTGTGCACACTCTAAAAGGGCAAAGCGTATGCCACCGCTAATCGCTCTCGATAAAGCAATGGAACTCACCCTTGCTTCCTCGGCTTCGATGTAAGGAAAGCTCTTGGTTATTCGTTTTTCAAGTTCCGCTTGGAGCTGCTCTTCGTAGAGCCAAGAGATGCGGGCTAGATCTTTAGCAAGCTGGTCGTCGAAACCGCCTTGAGAGATAACTAACATAGTGCTGGATGCCATTCCGTATCGGGGGTTCATCTCTGAAAGGACTCGATCTACTGCATCGAGTATCTCGATTGAGTCGGGCTGTTCGTTGAGCAGAGATAGGAACAGGTCATTTAATCTTGTTATCTCGTCAAGAATTGTACCTTCCTTACTAGAGAAATAACGATAGAAGGTTCTCTCTGTAACCCCGGCTAGCTGAGCTATCTGCGCAATTGTTGTATTGTGATACCCATACAGAGAGAAGGCTTTGGCCGAAGCGATTATTAGGGAACTTTTTGTCAAGTCGCGTTTTCGAGGCTTATTATTTTTGTTTGTCGTGCTAATAAGACTCATTCCCGGACACTTTCTTCATAAAATTTATCTCACTTAATAAATTATTTACTTTACAGTTATAGGTTAATTTAATTAATTACTTCTAACGTTTCTTTGTATAACAAAGTTCATACGCAATGTACAACTATCTCAAGTTGGTGTCGTTTGTAAGCTACAAACTGTTACACGTTTTCTCTAGAACCATAAATTCTCGTTGCATTCTCCCTTGTACATTGTTTCCTCAAGCTGTCGCTGTTGTGGATTCATGCTAAAGTTACTTGAGGATAGTGAAGATGTTACTACTTATAGTAATATTATATTGCAATTGTCACTGAGGGTGCATCTAGGCGTTGAATTCCAAACATTCTTCTAAGTCGTCTCATAGGTTCTTCACGGCAAGACTGTTCGTCGGAATAGTGTTGCTATCGCTTGCTGTTGTAGGAGCAACCTATCCAATATGGTGGAACAATAGGTCGGCAACAGGTGCCGAGAAGCTCCTAAAGTCACAAAATCATAAACTAGCTATTGCTCTAAAGAATACATATCGGGGAAAGAGTTGTAAAGCACAGCCTGGTCCAGGCGTTTTGAACATTCCTTCCCTAGATTTAACCGCTCCTGTGCAGCAAGGGTTATCGAACTCAGTTTTAAACGTGGCCATTGGGCACGATCCCTCAACAGCTTGGCCGGGACCGAGTTCGGCAACTTTGCTAGCAGCTCACGATGTGAGTTTCTTCTCTGAACTCAATCGGCTGAAAAATGGAAGTATTGTTACTTATACCGTGCCGTGTGCGACATATGAGTTTAAGGTCTCCCAAGCGGTGGTTAGTGCTCCGGGGAAGCAGATCTCTGTGCCAGGAGGAGGGGCCATTGTCATGGATACATGTTGGCCCCCGAACGCATTGTTTTTTACTCCAGATAGGTATGTCGTGACCGCTAGTTACGTAAAAACTCTGCCCCAAGACCCGGCAGCTGTGAAGATCAGTAGCGCTGTGAATCTTACTCAAGGTCTTAGCATCAATGATCCAAGCGGTCTTCCATTTTCAAGTCTAGAACTTCAAAACAATACACAGCCCTTAGGGCTTATGAGCTTTCAGGGGACTCCCTCTCAGGCTTTTATCGAATCTGATGCTCCTCTGCAGCTAGACGGTGTAGCACTTGAAGGTTGGTTTGCGGCGATACATACCATAGAAGCTAATCAGAGTTCGTGGTGGAGTGAGTTTGCACCAGGTGCTACTTTCCCAGCCGTATTCGCCGGACGACCGGTCGTTCAGAGCTCCCCATTACAGGTGTCTGAGAATGTTAGAGGTGTTACCCCTATATCAGTTACCTTATCCGGCAACATTGACGGGTCTCCCGTAAAGGTAACTGAGGTAATAAAAGGTAAGAAACTTTTTATAGATTCTTTTAATGCTGGATAGTCCGTCCCCTGGTAAGGAAAGAGGTTTAACTTTCCATATGAGAGAAAGTAGGAATTGATTGATGATCGATCCCAACTTTCTCCTTATGAAGAGGTTCAGCTTTTAGATGCTTGAGCTTCGGCGACTTTTTTGTGGACCTCTTCCATGTCTACGTCGCGCACCTGTTGAATAAGTTGCTCAAAGGTCGGTGCAGGAAGTGCTCCAGGTTGAGAGAAGATGAGTATCTTCTCTCGAAAGACCATTAGGGTAGGTATAGACATAATGCCAAATGATGCGGCTAACTGCTGCTCTGCCTCGGTGTCGACCTTACCAAATACAATGTCTTGATTCTTCTCTGAAGCAGCTTCAAAGACTGGAGCGAACATGCGACATGGGCCGCACCAGGCCGCCCAAAAGTCCACGAATACGATATCGCTTGAGTTGATTGTGTCTTCAAAGTTTTCCGCTGTTAACGTGACGGTCGCCATTAATTCCTCCAGTTACTTACTTCCGAACGTCCAATGTGACTTAGAACGCTTATACCCCCGTTGGTATTCCGGAAGTAGCATAATTCGAGCTAGGCCAAAGCACGCTTTATGATCTGGTGCGAGCGCAATCTATGTAAGTATCTGTGAACTCGACCGGTGATAGGATCAGAGACAAAGGAGGAGTTTTGAGCGGTCTAATAGGGCTTGTGGGGTCGGGAGAGTACCTACCATCAATGTTAGAAGTGGAGAAACGATTGATCTCTGGACGTGCACCTATATATGTGCAGATCTCCACTGCTGCAGGCCTCGAGGGCCCGAAGCGAATCCAATACTGGATCGACCTTGGCCTGGCCCAGGCGGAACGCCTAGGTGTGAAAGCGGTTCCGCTTTCGATCTTAGATAGAGAAGCCGCAAACGACTACAAATTGGTCGAACCTATTGACTCAGCTGGGCTCATCTACTTCTCGGGCGGTAGCCCAAGCCACCTTATCTCCACGATAGAAGGTACATTGCTTGAACAGCGTATCGTTCGAGCTTTTGAACGAGGTGCCGCTGTTGCTGGATGTAGTGCGGGGGCGATGGCGTTAGGCGCCTATAGCCTGAGTTTCCATCGAATTCCTCCTAGATTTCAAAATGGCATAGGGTTAGCGCGAAATGTGGCGATAGTACCTCACTTCGATCGTGTGAGGAACCGTATAACCGACTCGATTTTAAAACGTAGCATCCAGTCGCTGGGCGAAACGTTGCTTATCGGAGTAGATGAGGAGACGGCACTAGTTGGCTCGGATGTTGTCTATGAGGTGATGGGGAAAGGTAGCGCTTGGGTGATTAGTCGAGATGGACTCAAGCGGTATGTAGGTGGTGAGACCATTGAGGTAGAGGCGGCTAAGAGCTGATGCAGGAACCCAATGGGCTCAGGTGCTAGTCGTTCGTGGTAGAGCGAAACCTCCCAGTATCTAGTTGTTTAAATGTATAGAGATCTAAAGTTGGATGCCGATGACGGCTTGTGTACTTAACCGCCAAGTGAGTTTTGGTGCGGAGGGCGACGACCCTTGCTGACCGAGCAATATCAGCACAAAAAGTACGAGGAAAGTTGAAAATGCGAACGTCCATACTAAACTCAAACGACCTATAAACAAGGTGCACTCCCAGACGTCAACGTGCAGTTGGCTATGGAAAAGTCGACCGAAAAGTAATTCTTTGCCTAATCTAGTTGACTATTATGGTCATATTTTCTCGACAAGACAGCTCGTCGATCGGTGCAACCGCGAGATGCTTTGCGTGGCAGCTGCTTCCAAAGCATCTTATTGAGTTCATGATCTTTTGTTGAGATAAAGAGTACGTTGGGTTCAATGTGGAAGTAGGAGCGAGCTTGTCTTCTCCGTGGGTGAATCGATGCTTATCAGCTCACAAATGGCGGAGCAACGTTATTACAGTGGATCCGCCGCTTGACTGATATTGCTGAAGTTGTATATAGGATGTTTGTTCGTAAGTGGCGCTCGTAGCTCAACGGATAGAGCATCTGACTACGGATCAGAAGGTTGGGAGTTCGAGTCTCTCCGAGCGCGCTGGACGAAAGGGATGGTCGAGACATATTTCGGGTCGCTGTCACACCTCCGGTGTAGGGTCGTCCCGTAGAAAGCCAACAAGGTGTTGGCTTCTCTGGAGGAGGCGAGGCAGATGGCAGCGGGCCCTCGTGAGGTCGCTGGCAAGTCCGGTACCTGGCAGCTACCGGTGTACCTGGACCGCGACGCCGAGGGGAAGGTGCGGCAGGACGCCTCACCCTCACCTTCAAGGGATCGCGGCGGGCGGTGGAGCGGGAGCTGCCCCGGTTGGCGGCCGCCTAGGTGACTGGCGTCTTTCGTGGTGATATAGGTCATTGAAGCCCTCTACTTGCGATCATCAAAACATGCTAGGTAATGTAGTAATTTGTGCAGTCTAAGTTCGCGATTTGCCGTCATATGTGAGAAAATAGAGTAAGTGAAGTCTTCTATAAGGAGT
>JAJYHJ010000170.1 GCA_021784785.1 Actinomycetes bacterium
CCGACACAAGTTATCTGCAAGACGCACTGATCTATGTGCAAACCGGCTAGGTTGTCCAAGTCATGGGTTCATTAATTAAAAAACGACGTAAGCGGATGAGAAAAAAGAAGCATAAGAAGATGCTGAAGAAGACTCGTTGGCAGCGCCGAGCAGGTAAGTAACTAATACCGGGATGTCAAAACATCCCGGTATCCTACGATCGTCCTTTTCATAGAAGGACGGACTTTACGCGCTTTATAACCAGATCCGATCCAAGTAAGTTAATCCTAACCGAACTATCCTCGTGCAAGCCAAGTTTCAAACAGGCCGAGTCAAAGGCGTCCTTATCGCTCTGATCCAAGAAAAATGTCGAACCACTTCCCGCCATTTTCACTTCTGCATCTAAAGACTTACGCAGGTTCTCAAAAACCTGTTGAAGCTCGCTAGAGACGCTCAGGGACGCTCTAAGAAGATCGTTTCCTGAGTTATCACTGCCGACTTCGTCGAACTTTCGATATATCGCTCCGGTGGGACATAGAACTGGTGTCATGAACAATAAGAACTCCTCTTCCAAAAAAGGAAGAGGCACAATCACTTCCCCGATACCTGATACCCGAGCGCGACCTCCTACAACACAAAACGGCACATCCGATCCGATCTGAGCGGCTATCGTTAGTTCTGACTCTTTCCCAAGAAGGCGAAATACAGCTGCTGCATCTGAAGATCCACCACCCAGACCAGCACCAAAAGGAATCCTTTTCAGTATCTTCAGCCCCGCTTTAGCCCCAAGTACCTCGAGCACCTGAACGCCTATGTTACGCCTATCCCTCGGAATCTGGCCAAAGCGACGTTCTAGAAAAGTAACGTAGCCTTCAGGGTCTACAATGTCGCAGTTTCCTTGGTCCGATGTGAGCGTGACTTCATCGTATAGAGATACAGTTACCATTTCCGACTCGATGAGATGGAGTCCGTCGTCTCTTGAACCCACAATAGAGAGGGTCTTGGTTAGCTTCGCGGGAGCCAGTTCAACTCTTTCTTCCATCTCTTTTATAATCCACTCTTTCCAAGTGCGGCTAATCTACCGAGGCGAATCCACACCTCTACATCGAGATTTTCAGCTCTCAACGTCGGATCAACTCCCACACCCTCCAACAACTCCTCACCCCCGTATCTAAGGAGTGACCTTCGCAACATCTGTCGCCTGTGCGAAAAAGCCTCTTTTACTAGTAAAAAGGTCCAGTCGCACTCGTTTGCTGTAATATCTCTATCTGGCAGGCGCACCAACTCGACGACAGCGGAGTTGACGTTAGGTTTGGGAATAAATACCGTTGGGGGCACCTTCATAACGACTTTCGACTTCGCATAGTAACCTACTTTAACAGTGAGAGACGAGTAGTCCTTTGATGAGATTGAGGCACACAACCTCTGCGCGACTTCAAACTGCACCATGACTACTAGGCGTTTTACCATCTTCATAGTTTCCAACACTTTGACGATGACATGTGAGGCTACGTTATAGGGTAAGTTAGCAGCTAAGACGTATTCTTTATCTGGCTGAAGATATCGAGATAGATCGTCTTTCAACGCATCCGCGTGCACTAATGAAACATTTTCAATTCCACGACTTGAAAGAGTTTTCCCTAGAGGATCGAATATATAGCGATCGAGATCAACCGCTACCACCGAGTCGAAGTACTTAGACAAGAACACGGTAAGCGAACCTACCCCAGGTCCAATCTCTAGGACCTGACCATATTCTCCCAAAGATGCAATACGGGCGATCTTTTGCGCAACGTTTGGATCTACTAGAAAGTTCTGGCCCAGAGCCTTAGACGGGGTAAGAAGACCTTGTCCAAGTAGAGATCTTAACTCCGATGCACCTACGCCATCTACCATCTGCCCAACGCCAGCGATAATCTCGGCTTCGTCATTAGGAACAACACCTTCGACAAGTCCTCAAATGATCTATCACTCTCATCCTCCATTTCAGCTGAGAGGGTCATGCAAAAGACGATTCGATGTCACTAGATGGCGAAGGCCTTGACTGTATTTTTCCATACCAGCTCCTGGAACTCCTCCTTTGGTATTGCCAGATGATTTGAGAGATACTCGCCCGTAATCGATACGTTTGCAAACTGGTTAGGTTTTCCTCTCAATGGCACCGGTGCAAGGTATGGCGCATCGGTCTCGATAAGTATGAGCTCTCGCTTTGCTATAAGAGCTGCTCGCCTTAAAGCATCAGAGTTCTTAAAGGTTACGATTCCTGAGAACGACATGTAGATACCGTAATCGTTGGCTGCCTTAGCTTCTTTTTCGGTGCCAACAAAGCAGTGAAATATCACACGTTCTGGCAACGACACAGAGTCTAGCACTTCAAAAGTGTCTTCCCAAGCGTCGCGTGTGTGAATAACCAAGGTCTTGTTATACCTTCGAGCCAGTTCGATTTGGGCTCTAAAGATCTCAATCTGGACATCTCTAGGTGAGCGTTCATAGTAGTAGTCCAAGCCACACTCGCCGACGCCAACAATCAGTCGCTCTTCGTCCGCCACCAAAAGGGTTTCAAGGAAATCGAGACCCCGCTGACTGCTCGAATAAGCATCATGAGGGTGAATTCCGACTGACGCGAAGGCTGACACACCGGCGTCTCGATGACGAAGAGCACGTACATAGTCAAGGACATTTTCAGACTTTTCCGGGGTCGTGCCCACCGCAATCAGTCCCATCACGTTACACTCTTTCGCAAAAGCAAGCTCTGTTTCAAGGTTCTCAACCTCAGGATGGCAGTGACTATCAAACCAGCTCACAAAGTCTCCCAACTACAATCACCATTAAAAGTAAAAATCATGAACTATGACCGTCATTTCACTCCACTTCTAGACGTGGAAACAAAGGCGCAGACCGCTGGATAGGCGTTCCACCTCTATATTTTCCAAAGGTTAATTCGTCCCGTATATCTATAGGAGTCTCAAGACCTAAACGACTGAGAACCCTTCCACTTGACTCTGGGACGGCCGGAAGCAAGAGTAAAGAAACCACTCTTAGAAGCTCTAATACCGCACCGATCACGACAGCTACATACTCTACAGATGACGACTTCCATGGTTCTGTTTGTTCTAGGTAAACGTTCGCACTTCTGAGTAGTTCCATCGATGCTTCAAGCGCGCCCATTGGTTGGAAACTCTCCCAAAAACGGACTGCCCGATCAACTCTTTCTTGGAACGCAAATACCTCTGGTGGTTCCAAAGAACAAGCAGGTGTAACTCCGCCTAGCTTGGACACGACTAGAGCCAAACATCTTTGCAGAAGATTACCCAAGTTATTTGCAATATCTGCGTTGTAAGTCGAGACCATTCCCTCAATAGAGAAGTCTCCGTCAGAACCAAGATGTGTCTCTTTCAACAAGTAGTATCTCATTACATCGATGCCGTACTCATCAGCTATCTCTAAAGGATCTACCGTTACCCCGCTACTCTTGGAGATCTTTTCACCCCCAACCAATAACCACCCATGCACGATCAACTTGTATGGAGGATCTATTCCGGCTGCCATGCACATAGCAGGCCACCACACGCAGTGAAACCTCAGTATGTCTTTCCCCAATAGATGATGAACGTGCGGCCAGTACTTCTCAAAGCTCTGGTCATCAGAGCCATATCCGATCGCCGTGAGATAGTTTATCAGTGCATCGTACCATACGTAAAAGACGTGTTCATGATCCCAAGGTACAGGTACTCCCCAATCAATTGATGTGCGAGTAATCGAGATATCCTCAAGTCCTTGAAGTATTAAACCTAACGCCTCATTACGTCTAGTTGGTGGAATAACAGCCTCCGGGAAGTCGTCATACCACTTCTTGAGACGATCCTCAAATGCAGAGAGTTTGAAAAAGTAATTTTCCTCCGTCATCTCGGTCACGGGTCGCTGATGAACCGGGCAGTTAACGCCATCTAAAAGTTCTGACTCGTTATAGTAGGCTTCGCACGCTACACAGTAAGGACCCCTGTAAAGATCCTTATAGATGAAACCGTTCTCATATATTTGGGAAAGAAAGCTCTGTACCGTCTTATAGTGCTCTGGTTCAGTCGTACGAATGAAACGATCGTAGGCGATTCCGAGGCTATTCCAAGCATCTATAAACCTCGTCGCCATATGATCAACCCACTGTTTCGGAGTCATACTATGTTCACCAGCAACCTGAGAGACCTTCAAACCATGCTCATCAGTTCCAGTCAAAAAAAAGGTGTCGCGGCCCCACAACCTATTCCACCTTGCCAAAGCATCGGCAACTACCATCGTATATGTGGTACCTACATGAGGCGTTCCGTTCACGTAGTAGATCGGAGTTGTTATATAAAAAGCATCTGGACATTTTTCAAGCATCTAATTATTGACCGAGACCTTTACACGTCATACCCAGCGACAATAATATTGTCGAATTCGGTAAATATAAACTACACAATAGATAAAACCTAGCAACGCATCAATAGCTCGACTACCACTTTCAAAGTCACCCATCGAGAGCATCTTGAATTTGAAGACATCTCTCGTAATACTCAGACTTTGGTACACCATAAAGCTTGACTAAAATGTCGACCACCGATCTGACACCCATCGCCCTGCTTAAGAGTTCCTCAGCCAAGGCTACCAGCGTAGCGTCCAAACCTTGGTCTTTTACCTCAGGAGCACCTTGAATCGCAAGAACGAACTCTCCTTTCCTAGGAGCTGATAGTACCGATTCGCGAACCGTGCCTACGGTTCCATAGAAGCACTGCTCATGCATCTTTGTCAGTTCTCGACCGACCAAAACTCTTCGATCGTGAGGGAAGGTAGCCGCGAGATCCAAAAGAGTATCTTCTATTCGATGAGGAGCTTCAAAGACCACGATCGCCTCGCTCCGTCGCACAAGCTGCTCTAAGAGCGAAACCCGTTGAGCGCTCTTACTTGGTAGAAATCCACCAAAGTAGAACTTCTCTGAGCGAAAGTCGCACAGTGAGAGAATCGCCGTGACTGCAGATGGTCCTGGAATGGCATATGGTGTTAGTCCCTCAGAAAGGGCTGCACCTACAACCTCTCTACCTGGATCAGAGATATTTGGCGTGCCTGCATCACTCACGAGAGAAACTACCTCTCCATTACGCAGCCACCGAGCCACCGTTGTAGCGCCAATCGCACTATTTCCCCTGAGCGGATAGATCTCCTTGTAGGAGATCCCTAACAGGCGCAGAAGCTTAGAGGTTACTCTAGTGTCCTCCGCAACTATACGATCAGTCATTCCAAGAACCGATAATGCCCGTTTGGAGATATCTCCAAGGTTACCAATCGGCGTAGCGACCACATAGAGAACACCTTTTAGGTCGTCACTCACTTCGTCTACTCTCTACAAGTTCAAGCTGATCACCAACTCGCACGCCCCAGGTACTACTTATCTCAGGTGGAGCAATGACCAACCAATACATTTTCGTCGGAACCCTAGAAAAATGCCAGGGTCGCAAGGTTGCCAAAGATAACACCTTCATTTCACGGTCTAAAACCAGCACAAAACCCGGCCTTTGAAAGGTTGCTATCGCTGGAAGTCGCGTTGCACGAGCAACAACAACTTCGGACGGGCCAATCGATAGCAACCAAACTCCTCGCAGGATGCTTACACGCTCCGTCGAAGCTAAAACTGAACCGCTGTTCAACAGCCATGGCATACAACTACAACCTACACAACATAAGCGACTTCCATATCCATTGGACCCTCGAACTTTGTTAAGCAAGTTGGCTTTGGCTTTGGTTTTGGCCACAACATCATAACCATCGATATATGCAGCGCTCCATCTAGCGGGCAACTATATTGGGTGAGCTATGTCAAAAAGAACCAATAAAAGAAAACTTAGAACCAAAAAGAAAGCTAACCACGGCAAGAGACCAAACTGCGGGCGCGGTTAAGTAGCCTCATTGGGTCTTAGCTTCGGGTGCTTAGGTTAAAAGCGCGGCTTGAACAACATCAGATAGAAGGCAACTACATAGAGGACCGAACAGACGCCAGAGGCACGTGAAATAGATTTCGCTAAAGTCCCAATGTTATCTGACTCCTCTGTGATGGCTTGATGCAGCTTTCGTTCCGGAGGAAAGACCCTCATGAAAGCGATGGCAGCTGAGAGCACCCATATTCCAACAGCTATGTCAAACCACCCTTTAGTTAGGTCGGGTAGATTGCCTCTCCCAAGCAGTAGAACTATAACTCCAAAAACTGGCACTAGTCCGACAAACATGCCCGGAATATTAGGGGAGCCATCGAAGTACTTAAGCGTAGACGGTAAAGGCCCATCTTTTAATAACTTTCTCGAGAAGACCCCACTAAAGATTACGGCACCGTAGCCAAGCATTCCAACTAGAACGTGTAGGATCAGCAGCGTATCGTAGATAGGCGAACGATTACTCAACACGTTTTGTCCTCAGCTTTGAAGCAATAGTGGAGAGACATTGGGCTGCCTCTATACACTCCTCAGGTGTATTGTCCGTTCCAAAACTTATCCTTATGGAACTCGTCGCCTGACTCTTCGTCAGACCCATGCCTAACAATACATGAGAAGGCTGCATAGCACCTGACGCACAAGCTGCTCCAGCTGAGATCGCGACACCTTCTTGATCTGCCAGGAATATTAGTTCTTCATTACGCACGCCAGGAAAGCAAATATTAACGATCGCGTCGATACTGTATTCTCCATTGCCATTTACCACGAACTCCACGTCCTCTTGTTCCAACGAGTCCATAAAAACGGTTTTCAGCGTCTTCACCTTGGATAAGTTTTGCACTCGACTACTTTGCATATCTTCCAAAGCAACCGCACTAGCCGCAATAGCAGCCACATCTTGAGTGCCGCTGCGCTTTTCATACTCCTGGCCACCACCAGAGATGATTGGAACTAGATCGCTTGGGTGGCGCGAGAATAACACCCCCAAACCTTTAGGTCCGTGAAACTTATGCGCGGAGATAACCATCATATCTGCAAAGGAGTACAGGTTCTCAAGATCCAACCACGGTGCGGCCTGCACCGCATCTACAAGTATCTTCGCTCGCTTTGCATGATGGCGTACTAATCGATATGCCTCCTCAAATGGCTGTATAACTCCCGTTTCATTATTGACCGCCATGAGTGCAAACAAGTCAACGGTGTCTCCAGTCTCCTTTAAAACTTTTTCCAAATCGTTTAGGTCTAAGGTGCCATCTGAGTTGCTTCTGACCGCACGTCTCGTTGGATATGTCTTTATCGGCTCCAAAACGCAGTGATGCTCAACGCTTGATACTATCGCAACCGCGAGGTCGCCTTTCCCACCTTTGATTGCTAAGTTGCAAGCTTCGGTTCCGGACGCGGTGAAAATTGTGCCCCTTACATCAGCTCCCACAGCTTTGGCAAAAAACTCGCGCTTGTCTTCTAGTATTGTCTTTGCAGCTTGAGAGATCTGATGAACCCCATTTGGATTTCCGAAGTAATCCCTTTGCACTCTAACGTATTCGTAGAGTGATAAGTCAGAGATCTTTGTAGTAGCAGCGTTATCCAAGTAGATCGTCACACAAGTCATGCTATCTAGTCATCTTGTTACGACCACTTTGAAGCTAAAATAATTCAGTACAGTTTCAGAGTCTTCGCACGTGAGGCAATCTGTCGCTACCCTGGGAATTTTCGCGATACGAAGATGCAAAAGTCGAAGGCTGATGATCTATAGTCACCTCCGACCTGAAGGAGCTAAAGATAGCAAATACGTCAAACATCTCTAGGAACATAACATACGTCTTTTATTCAGGGACTACCTCAATAGCAACGTGAGCCTAGATGACCTCCCAAACCCGGCGAAAAGGCAAAACACCGTAACTTCTGACCAAGGAATACTTTCTGGCTAAGATAGGTAGTGAGTCGGCTCTAAGTACATGGAAGTGTCCCAAGGTTGAACGTCGGAATCAGAAGGTAGTCTATGAAAGCCAAAAATCAACTTAGGTTAGATCCACTAACAGGTCGCTGGATCGCCGTCGCCGAAGGCAGGTCCTATAGGCCATCCGCCTTTTTCCCCGCTCCTGCTAGTGAACACATCCCTTCAGATCGTAACTGTCCATTTTGCCCAGGTGCAGAAGAGGACACACCACCAGCTCTTGAAACTTACGGTCCATCTGGCAGTTGGACCGTAAGAGTTGTACCAAATCTTTATCCAGCATTTAGTGAAGATGAACCTATGGTAACAGTGTCAAAAGGTCCTGTCTTTACGCAAGCTCCAGCTTCGGGGATCCACGAGGTGCTGATTCTCTCACAGGACCACAAGGCCACTTGGGCGGACCTCGACCAAGACCAAATAGGGGTCGTGATGGCGGCTATGAGGGATCGTATGGATGCGCATTTGCACTCAAGCGTCATACGGTACTCTCAAATAATCTTGAATCAAGGGAGAGCAGCTGGAGCTTCCTTAGAACATCCACACGCGCAGCTTTTAGGAATATCTTTCGTCCCTAGAGAACTTGCTGATGAACAAGCAGGGTTTTCGCGTTTTGTTGGAGGATGTCTATTGTGTGCCACGGTTGAACTCGAAAAGACTATAGGTGAGAGGGTCGTCGTTGAGGAGGAAGAGGCGGCTGTGATTTCACCTTATTGGGCACAAAGTGCGTTTGAGATGCTTATAGTACCAAAAAGCCATGGACCACACCTACATACGTCTTCGCCTTACGAACTAAAGTCGACTGGTATCGCCATCAAGAAGGCGCTGAAAAAGTTGAGAGATCAAGTCGGAGACGTGGCATATAACTTAGTGTTTCACTCGTCTCCCTATCGGGCTATCGGGAACTTTCACTGGCACGTACATCTATTCCCGAAACTCACCACCAAAGCTGGCTTTGAACTTGGTACAGGAGTTTCGATCAACATAATCTCACCTGAGCTCGCCACCCGGGTTCTACTAGGCACAGAAGAGCTTGACGGGACAAACACTGGAAAGTAGGGTTAGCGCTACCATGAGAGTAAGTATCAAACGCTCCCTACCCTTCCCTAAGTCTGTTGTGTGGAGGGAGATCTCCGCAATAGAACGACACTCGCTTTGGATGACGGACGCTGAACGCATCGAGTTCCTAACGACTGAAAAGGTCGGAGATAAAGTCGAGTTCGACTGTTTGACAAGAGTAGGACCTATCAAAGTCAGAGATCGTATGAAGATAATTAATTGGGAAGAGCCAAACTCTATCACCGTTGTTCACAAAGGAATCTTTAAAGGAGAAGGCACCTTGTCCTTGCGACACCTCTCGCCGGAGTACTGCGAGATTCAATGGAGTGAAAAGATCGTTTTCCCGCCATTTCTTCTCGGTCCGGTCGGGGCAAAAGTGGCCAAGCCGATCCTTGAGCGGATCTGGAAGAACAACCTTGAACAGCTAGAAACATTACTCAAGTCATCCACCTACTAAGATTAATTCACACCCTGATGTCCTACTAGATTGTCTACATGGAAACAGAGGTAAACGTCATCGATGGAGCGATTCCTTATTTAGGCTATCGTACTTGGTACCAGATACATATACCAGCAAACGTGTCATCCAACAAACTTCCGCTCGTAGTAGCACACGGTGGTCCGGGGGTTCCCCACAACTACCTGCTATCCATCTCAGATATCGCATCCATGGGTCGGCCCGTTATCTTCTACGACCAGCTGGGCTGTGGAAACTCTAGCCACATCCCCGATGTAGATCCATCTTTTTGGACACCTGAGCTATTTCGTGATGAGTTAATCAACCTTGTAGCAGCTCTTCCCCTTTGCACCAATGGATATCATCTCTTAGGTCAGTCTTGGGGAGGTATGTTAGCGCAAGAGTTCGCCATTACCCAGCCCGAGAAGCTATGCTCCCTAGTCCTTTCCAACACGACGTCCTCGTTCCCAGCCTTTCAAGAGGCGGCTGGAAGGTGGATCATGAAGTTACCAAAAGACGTTCAGGACGCTCTTCAGCGTCATGAAAACGCGCAAACATACTCAGATCCAGAGTATCAACAAGCTTGCGAGGTATTTTACCGAAGACACGTCTGCCGACTAAAGGAGTACCCGAAAGAAGTAAAAAGATCCTTTGAACTGCTCGACGAAGATCCAACCGTGTACTATACGATGAACGGTCCTTCGGAGTTTCATGTAATTGGTACCGCCAAGGATTGGACGAGCGCCGGTCGGTTACATTTGATCACATCTCCAACCCTGCTCATCTGTGGCAGATACGATGAGGCTGCTCCTGACATTCAAGAACCGCTTCTCAAAGGAATTAGCGGCAGCAAACTGCACGTATTCGAGAACTCTTCCCATATGCCGTTTTGGGAAGAACGAGCGTTCTACATGGAGCTAGTCGAGAACTTTATCTCGAACTACGACACATAAGCGGCTCCCACAATAGGGCGATTTAGTGGATACAGTTCCGCCGATCCAAGGTACGCATTACCCCCAAAACCAAAGGTACCACCCAGATCCGAAACTATTTGATAACCTGACGGACCGCTTGCAATTGCAGTCACGTTTTCGCCTAAGTAAGTTCCGCCCATAGAACCATAGAAGTTGGCGTCTCCAAAGCTAAATACACCGCCGTCTGACGCTACAAGCCAGTAACCCTTTCCATCAGGAGTAGAGGCCATGCCGACGACGGGCTTATTTAGCGGCTTACCGCCCATAGAACCATAGAAGTTGGCGTCTCCAAAGCTAAATACACCGCCGTCTGACGCTACAAGCCAGTAACCCTTTCCATCAGGAGTAGAGGCCATGCCGACTATCGGCTGGTTCAACGGCTTACCGCCCATAGAACCATAGAAAGGTGCATTGAATGAGAACACACCGCCGTCTGACGCTACAAGCCAGTAACCCCCGGTAGCTGGATCAGCCGCCATGCCTACTA
>JAJYHJ010000124.1 GCA_021784785.1 Actinomycetes bacterium
AGGGCTGCTTGCCATCTTTGCCTGCGTTTCCAGGTTTAGACTGCCCATAACTTCATAGACCTGCTGCGACAGGTCCAAGGTGGAGTCCTTTCATCTCCACAGGGTCTAATGGCGCCTCGTGGCGCTCAATGCCCCTAACTCCAGAAGAAAGTCACCTATAAGCCATTAAACTGGGTTGAAGGTCGTCCAAAGTCTGTTGACACGTTCCACGGTTCGATGGTTTTCAGAGAAAGGCTCAGTTGTGCCACATGATTCCGCCCTTATAGGAATGGCTGTCATAGCGCTCGGAATGGTGCTCACTCCGGGACCTAACATGATGTACTTGGTGTCTCGAAGTATCAGCCAGGGTCGGACAGCCGGGTTGGTTTCGCTTTGCGGTACGGGCGTCGGGTTTGTCATCTATTTGGCCATGGCGAACTTAGGGATGGCAGCGGTTTTTGCGGTCGTGCCCTGGCTATACATCGGCCTTAAAGCCGTTGGCGCCGGTTACCTGTTCCACCTAGCCTGGCAAACTCTCAAACCAGGCGGACACTCGTTGTTCGAAACTCGCAGGCTGGCCCTGGATTCACGGCGGAGACTCTTCCGCATGGGTTTAACCACGAACCTGTTGAATCCCAAGGCCGCGATCATGTACGTGGCACTCATCCCTCAGTTCATACACCCGAGCGCAGGTAGTGTCGTTGTCCAGGGTTTCGTTCTGGGTGCGGTCCAAATATCGGTCAGTATGGTTGTCAACGCTGCAATCATCTTCGCGGCGGGCGCAATTGCCATGTTTATGAAGAATCGTCCCTCTTGGGTCAAGTTGCAGCGGTGGGTTACCGGAGCACTATTGGGAGCGGTCGGCGCAAAACTTGCCGTCGGCACGTTCACATCGACCACCGCATAGATAATGCGTGTGTGGCCAAATCTTCTGAAGGGTAACGGTTGAAATCCAGTGATCCCATCGAAGGTATCTGATATTTCCTCATGTTGACATGCACTGATCGCACCCTCCTACGAACAGGAGGCAATACTCACCAAAGGCTTCGATCTGAAGTTGTCTTCAGCGCCTTACTCGCGGTGACAGGTGGGCCCCAAGATCGGCTTGCACCCGGACTCGTCTACAAGTCTGTGAATTATTCAATGAGCGCTGTCAGTAGCTCGTAGAGGTTTGAAAGCCGTCCACTCCCGATCAGAATACGAACAATGTCCGATGACACAGGCCGCTGGTGCGATTTGAATTATGAATTTCACTGTGGTGGTCACCCACGAGGGCCCCGGTATGTCGCCAGGTGCCTTGACGTCGACGTAGTAAGTCAGGGTGAGACTGTTGATGAGGCTCTCGCGAATCTCGAAGAAGCGCTGGGCTTGTGCTTCGAAGAGGAGGACCTTCCCGACTCAATGGAGTCACCGATCATCACTACTGTATCGACCTGAGCGATCCCGCGCTGCTCGTTGGCTCCGGTCAAGAGGCCGTCGCTTGGCTCGTGAAGATTGGTTTTGCACAAATCGGCGAACGGGGTGGACCGTGCGACTGCGCGATCAAGGAGGCAGAACTGTGATTGTCCTAATTGACTAATCGGGAACTCGCCCGAGTGGCACTATCAGCACTTCTTCGACAGTCCGGCGCCACTTTGAGTCAATTCATCAATTTAGTGCAGACAATGTCGTTTCCGCAAGTCTGGCCGACACTTATGCAAGTGTCACGATGAAGTGGTTCTTATTGGGTGACTCAAGGTCCCTCGACCGGGATGGAGTGTGAACCGCGTCGTCCATCGAATAGGGTCACACGGGAGAGTCCATGAACAAGCTCATAAAACGAAATAAGCGCAGTTACCTGGGATGGGGAACTTTGTGAAGTTCCGAGTCCGAACACTTTTGGCCGCGCACGAACCTAAGAGAGCACATCTGACCACAGTGCAGTCGACTCCCTTTGGGGTGGTGTGAATCGCCAATTACGTGTCTGGCCGACTCTGTTGGGAGGTGTATCGACGGAGAAACGACAATGACGCTCCGCCGACGGATCCTCCAAAGAAAGAACCAGACCAGAGCTTGTTCGCTCGCCAGTAGTGTTGTCGGAACTTCACAGAAGTCTTGACGGAGCCTCCACACAGAGACACCTTTCAAGTCGTTTACCAGTCTCGATACCGATACCTTTGGTGGAGATGTTCACCAGCGGGTGTATATGGTTTGAATCGGCGTTAAACTCCACCACTTCGCTCTCAAAGTCGAAGCACGCCGAACCCATGATCTCTCCCATGTGATCCAGGTGGGCGCCCTGCGATACCGGGTGACGGAATTTACGGGGACTTCGGATTTCAGTGGGGAATTTAGTCAGTCCTAAGGAGATTTGAGCGTCTCTATGTGTTAGGTAGGAAAGGTCTTCAAGCAAACTTAAGCGCCCTCGGCAGGACTCGAACCTGCGCGCCTGGCTCCGGAGGCCAGCGCTCTATCCACTGAGCTACGAGGGCAAAACTGTCTATCAAGACTACTTGAAGAAGCATAGCCGGGGACTGCAAACTTCGATTTTCCCTGATATTTCGAGTTCACCCAAAGACATGCGTGGTCTGCCAATGGTAGGTGCCAGTTTTACCTCGCATGTGCTTTAGGCTATGTCCAAACGTTGCGCCGCCACGAGGTCGTAACAAGGAGGAGAGATGTTAAGGTGGGAGCTTGAGCTCCGTGAACTCATTGAGGCGGCTCTTATTGAGGTAGGGGTTCAACGGTTGGACGTTGAATTTGTAGTAGAGAGACCGCAAAACGAAGAGTTCGGAGAGTTTTCAACCAATGCAGCGTTGGTGCTTGGAAAGAGACTTGGTAAAAGTCCGCGAGATTTTGCTTCTGAACTTATTGACACGTCTGTGTTCAATTCATTCCCATTTACACAAGGATATCAAGTAGCGGGACCAGGATTTATCAACTTCAAGATGAAGCCCGTGCATCTCCATATGCAAGTCTGCCAAGTCTTGGAAGAGGGCGAAGAATCCTTTGGACGTGTGGATGTAGGACGAAACGAGAAGGTTCAAGTTGAGTTCGTCTCGGCTAACCCAACCGGACCATTGCACATCGGGAACGGTTGGTGGGCGGCGTATGGTGACGCTCTTTCTCGGGTTTTAAAACGAAGCGGATATGACGTATCGAAAGAGTACTACGTGAATGACACTGGTGGCCAGATAAGGAGCCTCGGCGAGTCGATTCTCGCTCGTAAAGAAGGATCTGAACCGCCAGAAGGGGGCTACCTGGGTGACTATGTGGTGGAGTTAGCGAGTAACTACTATGGAGAGCTCGAAGTCGAGGCCGCTGGGAAATGGGCTGCAGAGCGAATTATAGACGAGATCAGAGTGTCTTTAGAGAACTTTGGCGTGGAGTTTGACGTGTGGTATTCGCAGGCGTCGATTGAAGAGTCAGGAGCGGTAGAGGAGACTATCTCTGAACTTGATGCCAAAGGCTTTGTCTACGAACATGATGGAGCGCTGTGGATACGCACGAGCGATATTGGAGACTCAAGAGATCGTGTACTCCGAAAGTCAAATGGGGACTTCACGTACCTCGCTGGAGATATCGCGTACCATCGAAACAAGTTCCTGGTTCGTGGATTTGATCGCGTCATCGATATTTTCGGAGCTGACCATCATGGGCAGGTTGCATCTCAGAAGGCTGCAATGTATGCACTTGGAATAGACCCTATGCGCCTTGAGATACTCTTAGGGCAAATGGTGTCTGTAGTGGAGTCCAATCAGGTCGTTAAGATGTCTAAAAGAGCGGGAACCTCAATTCCTCTCTCATTTGTAGTGGACAAACTTGGAGTGTCGGCGACCAGAATACTGTGTCTCTCGTCTTCCTTAGACAAAGCGACTGTGTTGGATCTTACGAAGGCAGTCGAGAAATCTATGGAAAATCCTGCATTCTATATACAATACGCACACGCTCGCATAGCTTCTTTGTTGAGAATGGCGGCGCAAAGGGATGTGACGTTAAGTGAGCGTTCAGTGGAGGAACTTTCAGTTCTTACTCACGCCCGCGAGATCAAGCTTATGAAGGAAGTTACTCTGTTGCCTGAGGTAGTCGAGACGGCTGCTAAAGAAAGGGCTCCTCACAAAGTAGCTACCTGGCTCAAAGGTGTAGCCAGTAGCTTCCATGGTTTTTATCACGACTGCCCAATTCTTTCTGACGGCCTTTCGGACGAGGTTGTTCAGAGCCGTCTGGCATTGGTGAGAGCGACTCAGATAGCGCTGCGAGTTGGACTTGAACTAGTCGGCGCTGACGCAGTAGAGGAGATGTAGTTGTACGATTCGCGTGAGAGTTACACGATACCGCCGTATCTATTGCCAGACGGTGCGACGATCTCAAGTGAAGGAGAACTCCTTCTACATGGCGTGCCCGTTGCACACCTAGCCCATGAGTTCTCCACTCCGTTATTCGTATATGACTCAGCTCATATTAGACGCAGATTGAGGCTTTCGAAAGAGAGTTTTTCAGGGAAGGTCGTTTACGCGGCGAAAGCATTTTTTTGTAAGGCTATGGCAGAGATCGTCTCGGAAGAGGATGTTTTCTTAGACGCCTCATCTATGGGAGAGATGTTTGTTGCCTTGGCCGGAGGAGTAGCTCCGGAGAAAATAGTCTTTCATGGTAATAATAAGTCGACTGACGAACTCCGTTTCGCTCTCTCACGTGACGTGGGACTCATTGTTGTGGATTCTTTTGATGAGATGGAGAGACTTGAGGCGCTAGCGGATAGGAAAATTCGAGTTGGAGTTCGGATTACCCCCGGTATCGAGGCTCACACACACGAGTTTATCCGCACGGGTCAGGATGACTCTAAGTTTGGATTTAACGTCCAAAACGGTGATGCTGAACTTGCCATAGAGAAAATATCAAAGTCTGCGGTTCTGGACTTGGTAGGAGTGCACGCTCATATTGGTTCGCAGATCTTTTCACTCGACTCCTTTAGCCAAGAGGTTGAGGTTTTGAGTCAGTTGCTCGTCGATGTCGACATCGAGGAAGTCATATTAGGTGGAGGATTAGGCGTCCCTTACGTTAGGGGCGAAGAAGCACCTTCTATAGATCAGTGGACACGTGTTTTGGATGAATATGGAGTAAAGACCGGTTTGGCTAATGGTCGTACATTGGTCATAGAGCCTGGTAGATCGATTGTCGCTACGGCGGGAATGACGGTGTATGAGATTGGAACGATCAAAAGAATCCCTGGAGTCAGGGACTACGTCTCTGTTGACGGTGGTATGAGTGACAATCCTCGCCCTGTTCTTTATGGAAGCGGGTATGAAGCATTTATGGTTGAAAGAATGCTTGATCCTCATGATGCGAAGTACTCAGTTGCAGGAAAGCATTGTGAATCTGGGGATGTCATAGTCAGAGACGCCTTTTTGCCGTCCGACATCGAAAAAAATGAACTTCTAGTGACGCCCGTAACCGGCGCATATGGATATTCGATGAGCTCAAACTACAACAAAGTTCCTCGCCCAGCTGTTGTCTTTATTGATGAGACTGGATATAGGGTTGTTGTAAGGCGGGAGACTTTAGAAGACCTAGTACGTAGCGATATCTAGTAGAGAGATTAAGGGTTTGTGTAGGAGATCTGTTTGAAGATAGGACTGCTTGGCTGTGGGAATGTGGGTTCCGCCTTTGTCAAAATCCTTATTGACAATGGCGATTCAATAAAAGAGAAGATTGGTGAAAATTTAGAGATCGCTAAGATACTTGTGCGTGATACAAAAAGGGAACGAGACCCTTGGATTGATCGTTCGCTTTTGACAACTGATGCGCAAAGGCTGGTTACGGACCCAGATATCGACATCGTGGTTGAGGTAATTGGAGATGTACAACCCTCAAAGGAACTGATTGAGACATCTCTTAGAAATGGAAAGTCGGTCGTGACTGCTAACAAAGCACTGCTGGCGGAACACTACTTTGAGATTGAAGAGTTGGCGGAGGAGGTTGGACGAGACGTCTTTTTTGAAGCAGCTGTAGCAGGGGGCATACCGCTGATCAGATCGCTCAGAGTGTCCCTAGTAGGAGAGCGACTCTCTAGAGTAACCGGAATTGTGAACGGTACTACGAACTTTATTCTGACGCGGATGCATGAAGACTCCTTGGCCTTTGATGATGCTCTAACCTTGGCGCAGAAGTATGGATACGCTGAGTCTGACCCTAGAGCTGACCTGGAAGGATATGACGCCGCGGCAAAGGCCGCAATACTCTCCTCTATTGCTTTTGGCATGAAGGTCCGATTTCAAGACGTTCTCTGTGAAGGTATCACAAACGTATCAGCACATGACGTAGAGTTCGCACGCCGACATGGTTTTGTTATCAAACTAATTGCAGAGTGTGCTCGTGTGGACTATGAGGGTGAACAAAGGTTATCAGTTCGGGTATTTCCAGCATTATTGCCAGCTACACATCCGCTAAGTTCGGTTCGTGACGCTTTTAATGCGATATTCGTTGAAGGTGAGGCCGTTGGAGAGTTAATGTTTTATGGTAGAGGAGCAGGTGGATTACCTACTGCCTCGGCTGTTATGGGAGATGTTATCGATGCGGCCCAAAACCTACACTTTGGATCTACGGAGAGACGGCTAAGACGCTCGGAGGTGAATGTGGTTCCGGTGGAGGCTCTCGAATCAAACTTTTACATAGCTTTGGAGGTTGCAGATCAACCGGGCGTCTTGGCACAGGTAGCGACAGTATTCGGCGAGTGTGGTGTTTCAATTGCATCAATGGAACAGTCAGGGTTGGGGGAGGAAGCGAGATTGGTGTTTCTTACTCATCCAGCAAAAGAAAGAGCCATGATCTCTACGATTGAGGCTCTTTCCCGACTCGAACCAGTTCGTGAGATTCATCGGTTCCTTCGTGTCATAGAAGGATAATAAGTTGCGCCACAAGGAGGCAGAAAACGCGTGACCACTGCAGAGGACGATCGAGCAGCCAGGCTGAACTGGCCAGGCGTTATAGAAGCATACCGTAAGTATCTCCCTGTACCCAAGGAGGCTGAAGTAGTAACGTTGCGTGAAGGTGGGACGCCGCTTTACTATGCTTCGCGTCTGTCAAAGTTAAAAGGTTCAGACGTCTTTTTGAAGTTTGAAGGAGCGAACCCAACGGGATCGTTTAAAGATCGTGGCATGACTGTGGCTATGACTATGGCTAAACAAAGTGGGGCAAAAGCGGTAGTCTGTGCCTCTACGGGTAATACCTCCGCGGCGTCAGCAGCATATGCAGCACGCGCGCAATTGCGAAGCATTGTATTGATTCCCTCTGGTTACATTGCACTTGGAAAGCTAGCTCAAGCTTTGATCTACGGCGCAAAGGTCGTTCAAATTAAAGGAAACTTCGATCGAGCATTGGAGATCGTGCGCGAACTAGGTGAAACAGGACTTGTTACCGTGGTCAACTCCATCAACCCGTATCGGATAGAAGGGCAAAAAACTGGAGCTTTCGAGATCGTTGATGCTCTGGGTTTCGCTCCTACTCATCATTTTATCCCGGTGGGAAACGCGGGGAATATCTCTGCATATTGGAAGGGATACAATGAATATTTTGCAGATGGCAGGTGTTCGACATTACCCAAGATGATGGGATTCCAAGCAGAGGGCGCCGCACCTATCGTGGACGGCAAAATCGTGCACTTTCCGGAGACGGTCGCTACTGCGATTCGGATAGGTAATCCAGCTTCTTGGAAGGGTGCGTTGCTAGCTGCATCAGAGTCAGATGGTGCGATAGGGGCTGTCTCTGATAAGGAGATTCTATATGCATACACCTATCTTGCTAGGGAAGAGTCGATATTTTGCGAGCCAGCGTCAGCGGCATCTGTTGCAGGCCTAATGAAGACAACGGTTCCTCTTGGTGCAACCGTTGTCTGTGTCTTGACCGGACATGGGCTAAAAGATCCAGATACGGCGATTACTCAAATCGAAGTTCCAGCTGCTGTTGAGGCTACATTAGAAGCAATTTCTAAGGAGGTTGGAATTTAGCAGACTATATACTGTTTCTAAGGTTGATCATCCAACTAGCCGTGTATATAGTTAGAGAAATGCGAAGGAACTTTTCCTAGGGCGTGTAGATTAATAGAGTCCTTCGATGGAGTGAACACGAAGAGTACAAAAGCCTTTTGCAAAGTCGCCTTAACAAGTTTCGCTCGGCGTATGGGATCCCAATTTGTACATTTGTTTCAAGTGTCGTGTTGGACCCGAAGAGATAACCCAATGATTATGTGAGGTGTTGATGAGCACTGTTGCTCAGATAGATCGTTCCGATCTAGAAAAAATGGAA
Source organism: Actinomycetes bacterium (assembly GCA_021784785.1). Taxonomy (GTDB): domain Bacteria; phylum Actinomycetota; class Acidimicrobiia; order Acidimicrobiales; family Acidimicrobiaceae; genus Ferrithrix. The sequence goes on from JAJYHJ010000124.1 coordinate 8,260, forward strand.
AAAGATCGGCTCCTTGCGATAGGCAAGGAGCTTCAGTTGAAGGTGAGCATGCGCAATAAGAAGGCTGACATCATTGAGATGATCATGTCTGTCGCGTTGCCTTCTCAAAGTATTGGAAACGTTAGTCTTGGTGAGCACAGTAACGGATCGGCTACACAAACTTCGAGTCGCAATAGTTCCAGTGATAAGAGACGGAAAACCTCTGATGACGTTCATAGCGCTGATAAAGAAGGCACTGGAGAGGAATCAGCGACCGGTGGTTCCACCGTATCAAGTGACACCAGCGATAACGGTTCCAAGGCGAAAGTAAACACACAACCTCTATTTCCTCCAATTACCGTGGTGCCCAAGACTAAAAGTAACGATACGCCGAGGTCTCCTGAGAGAGCCATGTCTCCTAAGAGCAGTCCTGACGATGGTACTGTCGCTAATGAGTCGACATCTACTTCTACGGAAACACCAAAGCTCGAAGTTGGGATTCAGTCAGAGTTACCCGCAATCTCCTCTGCGCCAGATACAACGCCAACTTCTACGACTCGTATCGAGGGAGAGAGTGGATCGAGGCGATCGAGGCGACGACGGGGAAGAGATAGCAACCGAAGCCAAGAACGGGGCGAGTCTGTACAGGCAGAACTTAGTGTCCCTGTTGAACTATCAGATGTTTCGGGGATCTTAGACCTTAGAGATGAGGGATTTGGATTTATAAGAGCTAGCGGGTATCTTCCTTCACCCAAAGATATCTACGTATCTGCTGCTATCGTTAGGCGGTATGGCCTTCGAAAAGGCGACTTCTTAGTAGGTGGCGCGCGTCCAGCCAATGCTAACGAAAAGTACTCTGCGGTCGTTAGGGTTGACCAAGTTTCCGGTTCTGATCCGGACGAGTCTAAAGCTAGACCTCGATTCGAAGACCTGACTCCGCTTTTCCCGGATGAGAACTTGCGCCTGGAGAGCAAGAGGAGTGATTCTCACGCTGACCCAATTGCGAACCTAACGGCTAGGGTCATAGACTTAATATCTCCGATTGGGAAAGGTCAGCGTGGCCTGATCGTCTCTCCACCTAAGGCCGGAAAGACGACGATCATGAAGCAGTTGGCACACGCTATTGAGACCAATAATCCTGAGGTCCACCTCATGTTTCTTCTTGTAGATGAGAGACCCGAAGAGGTTACCGATATTCGCCGTTCGGTCCAGGGAGAGGTTGTAGCATCAACGTTCGATAGACCAGCGGAAGAGCATACCGTCGTTGCTGAGCTAGCGATCGAACGAGCAAAGAGGATGGTCGAAAAGGGGCGAGACGTTGTAATTATGCTAGATGGAATTACCCGTCTGGCACGAGCATATAACCTGGCACAGCCAGCAACAGGTAGAATTATGTCAGGTGGTGTTGACTCAGGTGCCCTATATCCGCCTAAGAAGTTTTTTGGTGCGGCTCGCAATGTTGAAGAGGGCGGCTCTCTCACCATCTTGGCAACAGCGCTTGTCGAGACGGGTTCAAAGATGGACGAAGTCATCTTTGAGGAGTTTAAAGGTACTGGTAATATGGAGCTAAAGCTTGATAGGAGACTAGCGGAGCGTAGGCTTTACCCTGCAATTGACGTGAATGCGTCTTCTACTCGACATGAGGAACTACTATTTACTCGTGAAGAATTGAACCTAGTTTGGAAGTTGAGAAGAGTTATGAACGCACTCTCTGGTGAGGGATCTTCTGCTCCAGCACTTGAGTTGTTGATCGATAAGATTAGATCCACCCGTTCAAACGCTGAATTTCTCGCCGAAATTCAAAAGAGTCCGGCCGGCTAGGCGCTATTGTTTGATGTTCTAGGAGGAGCAGAGATTATGAAAAGTGATATTCACCCGAACTACGTTGCATGTAAGGTGTCATGTTCTTGTGGGAACATCTTCATGACCCGTTCGACAAAGCCTGAACTTCACGTGGAGCTATGTAACGAGTGTCATCCTTACTATACCGGCAAGCAGAAGCTTGTCGATACAGGTGGAAGAGTTGAGCGATTCCAACGACGATACGGAGAGAGATCTAAAAAGGCTGCTCAGAAGTAGGATTGACTAAGACTGGCGAGTTCTGCGCTCTGGCTGTACCTTTGAGTGGAGGACCCGTTGGATCTGGTCTCAAGTCTCATAAGAAGTAAAACCAACGAGGTGTCTGACTCTGGTCCTGATGTTACTTATGGTAGGTACATCCAGATATATGGCCTAGACGCTTATGTAGCTTTCGTTACACCTCGGGATCTGCTGGTCAGTGTGGCAAGGTTGCTGGTTAAAAAAGCATCGCCTTCTCGCATTGTTTTATGTAAGTTACCTAATGAGTACAGGTCAGATGATCTGCCTGAGTCGGCTGGTTCCTTGCCTATGTCGCTAGAGGGGCTCAAAGAGGTTCTATCAAGCTTTGACATAGATCTCTCTGGCGGAGTTAGTTCGCGTTGCGACCATGACGCTGGGTTCGTACGCTTGGCGTCATTTATAAATACGACCAGTTACTCTAACGTAGGCGAGCTGCTGCGGGATCTAGCAGCGCTTTTCGGACTTGAGGTTGCACGTTTCACGGATGGAGTTCGCCTT
>JAJYHJ010000176.1 GCA_021784785.1 Actinomycetes bacterium
CACATAGTTGCATAGTCACCATTGGTTGTGATCTTTTATTCACACCTACATCTAAGAAGCAGAAGCTACACGACCAGAAGAGACATATACCACTATGAAATACCAGCTAAGAAGCTATGTGCCTATCCGCGCGGCCTCTAAGCTAGAGACGTTCAAAGATGTCACGGGCAATTTGCACATAGCTCGGCACACAATCATTTGTTCGACCTCGCTTCGACCCTGATATCTCTTTCAAACCCCAAGGCTTCGCTACCAAGGACTCTGGCGTCTCCTCGGACCGGACTCACATCGGTTAGCTATCGCGAGCTCGACGCTCGGACTAGGTCATATCTGACCTCATTGTTTGCTATGACCTGCGCCCAAGTCTGTGGACGCACACGGGTGCAGGCTCAAAAGGATAAGGTTGCTTGACCTCTCCCTTACGGAAGGGGGTTTACGGCGACGAAGTTGTTGTATAGATCAACATGACTTTAGAACCTGCTACACGATAATGTTCCGTAATCGTAAGGGTATGATCGCCAAAGGTCGCAGTAAAGGTTCCACTTCCACCATTCGCCTGATTACCTTTAACATCTTCAACGAGATTCGCCAGTGAATCAAACCTCGTAAGTCCAGCGGCCAGAGTCGTCGCCGTTTGAAGCGGCAGCTTTCCAACGTCTTCAATCTCGCTAGGGTTCTTAGTTGCGATCGCATGAAGCAGCGCGATTAACCACGATACCTCCTTACCCGCCAGTAGATAAGGAGCGCTTGATCCTTCCCATCTTTGACTGGTTGTTCCCGAGATGTCGAATGAGCCCATTGGAAGATAGTTATCAATCAGTGAAAGATTTTGGGAGGCAAACGGTTGTGGCATTCCCGATACTTGGTAGGACGTAGCTCTAGGAACAGGTGGAGGCGTTCCGAGTTGAACGCTTGCAATTAGGTTAGCACCAACTAAGTATCGGTTCGGCGTTAGGTAAAGGGCATTCAGGGGCCAGCAAGCTTCGAGAACGACGCTTGGACTCTGACTGTTTCTAAGCGCATATCCAACCGGTACGACCTTATGCCACGCGACACGGAAAACATCCTCATGAGACCGAGTATCGATCTCGAAGTAAGAACCGATGGTAAGCTTGTTCAGATTTGAAAACCAACTCACATTGTGAGCCGCTAATACGGAGGTACCCGGAGAACCAACAGGCACACTGGCAGCCAAGTGGCCGATTGCTACGTTCAAAACAACATCCCCTGTTCCTTGTTCCACGGGAGCAACGAGGCTCAATTCTGGTATTTTTAGTAGCGCTATAACGTTACTAGGCCACTGTCTCTTTAAACCAACATGTTCTACTTGAGTTGCTAATTGTTGCCCGACCTTATGATAGTCGTAGTAGAACCAAGCGATCCGGCCAAATATCACCAGTCCCATAACGACAAGCACGATTCCGGCAAACAAACTCATCTTCCGTACCCCACCTTGATGTGAAGTATGACGACCTCTCATTAGGAGGGAACCTCACTTGGTACACCAACCCACAAAGACGTCACGGTAACGCTCGAATTGGACCCAATCGGAGACCAAACACGAACCTCTATAGGGTCTTCGAAATTTGGCGGATAAAACCTCGTCACGAAGGGCCATATGCCCTCGTAAAATCCGCTAGGGTCCATGAACTTTGGCGCCTCGAAGGGCAAGGTGACCATCTCTGAGGCCCCCGTACCTCGCAGATATCTTCTTGCGAGCAACTGCCCTGTAGCATCGTCAAAAACCTGCACCTGAGCTACTCCACTTACCGAAATACGGACAACTGCTACACCGCGTCCGTTAGGCTTGATATATCCAACGACCCCTTGAGCTACCATGCCATCCTCCGGTCGATTTACAAGGGTACCACTCATAGAACCGGTGCCACTCAAACCTGTAGCAAAAGGAGAGCCGTGCAGCAATCCTGCCAATATAAAGTTGCTTGACGCTATGGACAAGACACCTCTTGCTGGGCCAGGGTTCCACCTCACCCAATACACGCCACCAGGAAGTGGACCAACTACTTTAGCCCCAACCAAATTAGCTACATAAGACAAAGAGCCAAGAATCTCAGCCGGTGAACAGAGTTGGATCCCACGCCACGGGTCGGCGACTACGTCTACGACACGACCGTCTAAGGGAATTTTACTTAGATGACAGTTTAGTTGTTGCAGATGGCTTGAATGGCTAGCTAGCGCTCCAAGTGACGCATTTGGAGATACAACCTCGTCATTAGGGCCTATCGCCGCGCTCACGTAACGCAGAGACGCTCCCACCTCTAAGTTCGACGTATTCGTGATAGATCCCACCATATGAGTCCCAAATAGACTCAACCACGCGACGGTACTCAATAAAGATCCCAAGGCAACCACGCGACTCAACCGCTGACTCCGCGCAAAGAGGAAGGAGAGTACGGGACCAGTCCCAAATACAATAAATGCGATCTCTGGAACTACTTGAAACGAGCCAGCGTAAGACACTAATATGCCCGAGAGAGTTATAGGTGACGCTACTATAACAATAGCTGTAACTCCGATGAGAGAAAATGCTCCTATGATGCCGGATCCTCCTAGTATCGCCCACTGCTGAGGCCAACCAGAGATCAGAGCCTTAACGATAACCAAGGGATGAGTAATAGCACCTAGCGCTAAAGTTATAAAGGATCCATTCCTTAAACCAAGGAGGTGACTAATGTTTAAAAGGGCAAGCCTATCGCTTCGGTTGTCATGCAGTAATGCCGGAACGCCCAATACTAAAAGCGATACACCTATGACGATAGATGCAAGGCGAGTCTTTTTCCGTACAAACAGCCAAACTCCTATCAAGAGTAGAAGCAGAGCACTTGTATCTCCTGTGAGAGCAAGCAACGAGATAAACGTATACCCCCACCATATCTTGTCGTCGTCAAACATCAAAATCGCCAAAACGGCTAGAGATGCCTCCAATGCCTGGTAGTGAAAGTCAAAACTATCCGCTTTATATAACCAGACATCGCCAAGTGCTATGAACGACGGAGCTAGAATAACGATCACCCTATTACTTCCGTGAACCCCACCTCTATGTGCTGCTCTTTTAGCCCATATCGAAGCCAGAAAACCGATCGATGCTGTCGGCAGCGCCTGTAGAAGATCCAACAGCACAACGTGAACTGGTAAACGCAAAATATCGACGAACATATAAGCAATGGGCCAGGTTATGAGCTCGAAATGGCTAGATATATATGGTATCGGGGTGCCAATTAATACCGTAGGGTTAGTAACACCACGAGCGATTTGCATTACCGCACCGGCGAAGCTCTCGTAATCGCTAGTTAATTCACCGCGAGCATACAGCATCTCACTCTCATATACAAGCACTACAAATTGAATCACGGAGATCGTTGCTGAAGCTAACATAGCCTTGTCAAAAGTCCTTTTAGCTATACGCTCAGTTTTATGCTCAGATTGCAGTTCAGTAATAGTCACGATCTACTCTCATCTAAAACTCGCACGACGACCGAACTTTCCCGCTACCTTTGAACGAAACGTACTGGTACTATCTGTGAGTACCCGTACGGATAGAATCCTGAACTCGAAACCAGGTTCGCTTCAAAGCTAACCGGGTTGCTCTCAGCAAAGCGATCAACGACTCTAAAGACTGCAACTCCTGTCGCATTAGTAAGTTCCTCGACAGGTGTCGCACCAGGCGATGACTTATTGATGCTTGCACTGGAGTATACGAGTCCTCTTTGGGCGTAGATGACTTGTCCCAAAAATACTGGCACTCCCGCTACCTTGACTCTCTGGTCAAACCTATTCAAAAGCTCTGCCCTTATTTCTATCGGCGCATCCACCTTAATCGACTGATCTACTGCATCGGGAACGAGAGCAACGTGTAGAAGTTCCGGTTTGTAAACTGAGGTCACTGAAATAGTATGGGTCGAGAACGCTACCATCTGAAAACCTCCAAGTAGAGATGGTTGTGCTGGAAAGTTAGGAGATCCAAGCTTCACGTATCCCGTTGAACCAGGAGCGATTGTTCGAGGGCCCGAGAGCAAGGTCCAAGGTGAGGTAAAAGAACCTAAAAACTCAGAAGTGTACACAGGGGTGATCGGTCTACTACCTGGATTAGCAACTTGTAGCGTCACACTATCAACCGTAGCTAACTGACCAGAGGTATGTATGCCAACAATTTTGAGTTGTTCAGGTGGCGCCGATAGCGCCCATACCCCAAGCGTTACGAGTAGGAGAGATGATGAGATAATCACCGCAGGAGCTACGATTCTCGACCTTCTTGCTATTTTGTATCTTGGCCACTGCGACAGTACAACCATTGTAGCTGGTATCAGGCTTACGAAATAGGAGCCAAAGGATCGAGTTGCAAAAAATAGTGCAATTGACGGAAGCATGAACGACATCCATGCCGAGGACTTCCAGTCAAACCAAAGAAATACACACCCACCGACCATAGCCAACACTGACATAACCGTGAGCCACTCTATGCCGCCACCGCCGACTCCAAAACTCAAGGTGAGAGCCACGAGACCCTGGCCGGATGGCACGATCGAGCCCCTAAGAGGAGTCATAATTCCCAGTATCCACGAGTGGAAATCAATCACCATGAATGGAAGCTGCCATATACCGAATCCAAGCCCAGCTAAAGCCACGAAGCGCACTAGACATGTCCGCGCCTTCGCCCAACCAGCTGTGTCGGCGGACCACCTTACTACAACTACAGCCAGAAACGGAGCTACTAACCACGGAGTTTGCTTAACCGCCATAGCTACTCCTAGCATCACGGGCGAAATAAAACCCCAGCGTTTTCCGTCTACGAATCTGCCTGTATAGGCGATCGAGCAGATGAGAAACGGAAGAAACAGTGCATCGGTAACACCTCCAACAGCGTACGCTATGTAAGCAGACAGGCTTCCAAGTACTAGTACTAGAGTTCGCCACGAATCTTTTACATACACGACAGAGAGCACAATTGAAACAGCCCAAGCCGAGATATCCATAATTTCCCCGGCTTGAGCATGAAACCCCAAAAACATAAGCGGCACATAAAGAAGAAACGACAGCGACGGATACGACAGCATTGTCACCGGATGTCCTTGGAAAGTGAGAGTGTAGGCGTCTGGCGACACTTGATACCGTTGAAAGGCTGCGCCAAGGGAAACTCCATATGGATCTATCCCGTGCAGGAAAAGATGAGCCGCGAATTGATCGAAAGCTAACTCGTCTGTGGCATAGCTAGGACTCAACAAGATCTCTTGGTAACTCCATGCGCAAAAAGCAGCAACTACGATTCCAACAACCACCCAGAGTAAGGCTCCATCCCAACCCTTGCGAGCCAGGTAGGGCGCTCCTACTATAACCGTCAATCCTGATGCGATCGAGATCACATCCGCCACCGAGTACCAAGGGCTTAACTGCATAGCGACTCCGAAACGAAGCCCCCAAAGAATAAGTACTGCCCCTACTAAGATCCAACTCGCGACTTGAACTGGGTACCCATATCTCGAGGACTCCAAACTGGAAGCAACAACCTCTTCGGTCTCAGTATCAGATGGTAGGATTACCCCAGTACTCAATGTACTGGCCACTCCTGGAGGTTCGACTTACCTGATTTAGTTGCCAGCTCTATAAGACTCTTTCCCGCAAGGTCGGTAGTCAAAGATACTGACCCTGTGGGAGCCGGTAATGCTCGAACATCTGACTCGGTATTTAGGTCAACAACAGCTACGTTACGAATGCCGTTTCGTCCCTTGAGCACAAACATCTGCGTCCCCGACGGTGACATTACAGTACTTATGCCCGAGTGTCCCACCCGGAACTGCCCCACCTTTTGAGCGGTCGATACCGCGTAAACGTCCATCATTCCTCCACTTTCCAAGCCATATAAGTAATTTCCACCGACAGACATGCAGACAGATACGGTGTTTGAGACTAGAGGTATCGAAGAAGTTGCTTGGTTGGTATTTGTATCCAAGAACGCGACAGCTCGAACATTCGCGCTACCCACTAAGACTAGCATTGTAGATCCATTTCCATCGGCGCTCATGCCGATTACAGGGCCCGACATCGGAACCGTCGCTACCTTAGCCCCGCTAATTTGATAAAGATCAACAGCACCAGCACTGCCGTTCGCTAGGCCAACTCCTATCACGCCGTTGGGAAGCTCCGTTATACTCGTCGCTGCATTCGACACCGAAAAACTAGATAGTTCCTTGGAGTCGGCGAGATTAAATACGAAAACACCCATTGATTTTTCCGAGCCTGCCAAAAGCGCAATTTCACCATTAGACTGTAAAGGACCGAGGGAAAGGGAGTTTGCCGGGACTCCCAGAATCTTCTCCGGTTTTGCAGTTGCGTGCTTTGACTGCGGCGTCTTTGCAGACGTGGCTTGTGAACCGCAACTTGAAAGCACAGCAGTAACTGCCAAAAAAGCTAGGATAAATTTAGGCGTATGTATAGTTAGCGGACCGAAGATGTTCGTCTCCTCGCAGAGTAGATCACCGCCGCGCCGCCCAAAACCAAGATACCCGCGGTCACACCTTCAGGGAGAAAATTCTTACCAGTTACGGGGGAAGTGGCCCCAGGAACCGTAGCCGAAACGGGATTAGCCACTGCAAAACCAGGATCTGATGAAAATGTAATTACAGCCGATCCAGAACCTGTAGTCGCATTACTGTAAATTACCGGCGATCCGGATGTCGGAAACTCGATCACTTTAGACTGTGATGTTATAGCACTTGCTTGAATCTTCACCGTTAGAGGATATGCAAAGTTTCCACTTAGTGCCGCACCGGTGGAAGGATCTACGATCTCTATGCCAACTCCAGAACCGATCGAATAACTGCTCAGATTCAAAGCGGAAAGCGATCCTTGTAGCTGAGATAACGTCGGCTCAGTTACAACTACCTGAACCGTTGTATTCCCAAAAGCACCCGCAGGAATCGATATAGTCACATTATTACCGTTTGCCGTCGTAGAGACAACTTGCACATTAGTCGAAGGCGCTATCACCTGCGTGGCAACCACCGTAGAAAAACCGGGGGCCACTGGTGCGGTAGCAGAACTGGGCGGAGTTGACGACCCGCTCGCCCACGCAGCAGTACTAAAAAGAGAAACAGCGCCGACCAATCCAACGGCACCTACTGCAGCTCTAACACCAACGTACTTCGATGACTTTAGCAATTTAACCTCCCACGGAGTTAATGCTTGATTTTTGACTTACGTATCTATCGGCTTATACTCAGCATTAAATAAGTTATATCTTAATATAAGCCACTGATGGCTTATCGAGATCACACTTCACGTTAGGTGTTTCAGGTAACTCTCAGAGTGCTAATCAAATGGCGGGGTTTATGGTTCGGTATTTGTCAGACGATCAAAACGAAACAACACGGCATTGCGATCACGCCCTCAAGGTCAAAGGCACTATTTCTGCAAGCCTCTACTGAACTCGGTTCTCGTCCTCGGCAAGGCATCAGGATAGTTCGACGCAATAAAGTCGATCAGTCTCTCTCGGACTTCGCACTGAAGATCCCAGGAGGTTGAACTGTCTCTTGCACTCATCAGCGCCCTAAGTTGCATAGTTGTAGAGCTAGAACTAACAACCTGCAATCTCGCCAAGTTTTTATCCCAGTTAGGTGACGTCGCCAAAATCTGCACAAAAGCTTGACGTATCTCTTCGATCGGGGCTTTGAAGTCCACATCGAGCAGCACCCACCCTAAGATATCCGAAGAGGACTTAGTCCAGTTCTCAAAAGGATTGGTTATGAGGTAAGAGATAGGGAGAACAAGTCTTCTCATGTCCCAAACTCGCACAACCACATATGTAAGGGCTATCTCCTCTATCCTGCCCCAATGACCGTCAACCACTACCACGTCGTCTATGCGAATAGGTTGAGATATTGCGATCTGAATACCCGCTACAACGTTCGTGGCCGTAGGTTTAGCTGCTACCGCTGCTACGATACCGACTAGTCCAGCAGAAGCAAGAAGTCCGGTTCCTAAGGCTCTAACCTGTCCAAAAGTAAGTAGCACCATCCCGATCGCTATTACCGAGATGGCTGCCACCGCTACCCTTCTAAGTACGATGATCTGAGTGTGAATTCGCCTTGCCTTCAAGTTATCGGTAACATCGATGCGGTAACGTGCAAGCACAACGTCTTCAAAAACGTAGGTCATGACAACCGCAGTCCATGCCAAGATCACGATTAATGCTATGCCACCAGCGTGTAGGAGTTCGGAGGTTAAATCTGAAGGGAGACGAAAAGTTGGAAGAAAAGCCTCCAAAAGTAGCAGCGGAATAAGGACACGACTTGGCTTTTTCAGCCGTCTCAAGGCCGACCTCTCAAATACGGAGGAGTGAGACGCCTTAACCTTCGCCGCCAGTCGTCTAAAGCCGACTATATGGACAGATGTAGCTACAAGTACTATGAAAATGGCAGCAATAAGGTATAGATATGTCGAACTTTGCATTCTTTTCCTTTCCGGCCTACGACGTCTTCAAGGTATCGATCTAGCTATACAACCGTCCTCAGAGACTAATTGCATCTAGGCGATACTTTCTACAAGAACCCAACTCCTCGAGGTGAAAGTTCAAATCGCTTAACCTTATATCTACTGTCGCGTTCAAAGGATCGAACTGCCTGGAGTAAATCTCTTCGAGAACCAGCACTTACGTAGACCTCTTGTTCATCGACATCCCCTACAAAGACGCCTAGATCGACTCCACTTTCCAACGAAGCGTCGATATAAGACTGAAAGCGTCTTGCACTCTCTTGATCTAACTTCGCGACGTCAGAGAACGGTGGAAGACCAAATCTTTCTCGCTCTTTATACAGTTCTCTAATATAGTCTACCCCTTTACCTCTATGGAGGGCCTGAACAAGTTCTGAGTTTAGATATCTTCCCTGGAGGTGAATCGACCCCTTAGAACCTTGCACAACACTAGAGGCTCGAGACAGGAGATACATTAGGTAAGTGCTTCCCTCAGAGTTAGGGTATATGAGCTGGTCAAAGTCTAAAAACAATACTGACGATGCTTTATAAGATCCAAGAAGTACCGACTCTGTCGCGACCAATACATCGAATCGAGACTTAGTATCTACACTCTCTAAAGATTCAAGCTCTACCACTTTGACTTTGTCACCTAGTATCGTCTGCAACTCCTGTGAAACTTTCTGAGTTCCCTTAGATGCACTTCTAAGTTCAAAAGAGCGACATCTCGCGCAGATAGGTGGATATGTTACCTTGCAACTTGCGCAGTATAAACCACTTAATTTCGCCCTCTCTTTAGCCAGAGTTACGCGACTAGAGTTCTCGGCCCCTGCATCAGACACACTGGTGACACCTACGAGCGGTTGGCTGCAGCTCTCACAGGCCTGGACTTCCTTACATGACTTGCACCTCACTCGAAGAATGAAGCCCTTCTTGTTGAAGACTACAATCAACGTAGCGTCAAGGTCATCGCTCAGATATTGACTCTGTCTGTTTGAGATGTCGAACACCTTAGGAACGATCTCAAGATATGAGCCAAAGTCGTATGAGTTATGTAGATAGACACGTCCAAAGCCTTTAGCCATGGTAACTTTGGGCGCCTTCATCACCTTTACAGATCGCAGCACACTAATTGGCGGCATCGTCGTCACTACCTCTAGCTCCAAGTTATCAAATTGAGCACGGTACTTTGCTATCTCCCAAAGCTCATAGAACGGGGTTCGCTGTTCTCGCATTGAGCGATCAAGAGGATCCACTACTATCAGCGCGCGTAGATTCGCAACTGGTGCCATGACAGCACTTCGAGGGCCAATTACCACCTGTTTTGTAGAACAAGCAGCTATATCTATCCAGTCGTTGTCGTAGACATGAAGTACGTACCCCTGCCCTTCAAGAACAGTCTCCACCTCACGAAGGCGTAAATAGTTTGGCACAACCACGACGATCGATCCACCGTTATAGAGGTGATGATCGACTCGCTGTCTTAACACATGAAGGAGTGAACTGTCAGAGGGTGTCCAGTAAAGAACTGGCTGGTTGGACATCTCGAGCAACTCTAAAGCGTCAGCACCACCATCATAGCCATAGCGCCTCACATAGGGAGGTTTCCGGTCGTATCTAAAATCTTTGGATCCATGATCCTTTGGGCTCGCCATCTGCAAAAAGTACGAAGGGGATACCCGATACAACTCACCCAGTGCAAGACAAAAATCCACCAATGGAGCCGGCGGACCGGGGCTGATCTTTGACCGAACTGGTTTGAGATGAAAGTTTGAGGCTTCCGCTCCAACCTTTACTATCCAGCCTTCTTGTACTAAAGAGCGCAAAGGCACCCTAACGCGCATCCCAACTTCAGGCACGCCTAAAGACTCTGGCCAAAGGTAAGTCAAAGCCTTACTACGCGGTCCGGTCTTGGGCAAGACGTCGACGTTCAAGGTGCCTTCCCGATCTATCTCGACCTCAGACCTAATGTCACTATGCGCTTACAATGAAAGAGCAGAGCGAAAATCTGCCAACTTCGAGGTTTCCTCCCAGGTAAAGCCCTTCTCGTTCCTACCAAAGTGGCCATAAGCTGCTGTCTTTTTGTAGATAGGTCTTCGGAGATTTAACTCCTGAATAATAGCTCCCGGTCGCAGATCAAATACGTCTCGTACCGCTTTTTCTATCTTGGATGGATCGACTGTCTCTGTGCCGAACGTCTCTACCATAATAGATACAGGGTGAGCAACGCCTATTGCATAGGCCACCTGAATCTCACATCTTCGGGCAGCTCCCGATGCAACTACGTGCTTTGCAACCCACCTTGCGGCATAAGCAGCTGAGCGATCGACTTTCGATGGGTCCTTACCTGAAAACGCTCCCCCTCCGTGGCGAGCAGACCCTCCATAGGTATCAACGATAATCTTTCGGCCCGTCAGACCAGCATCTGCATGAGGTCCACCGATTTCAAACCTTCCCGTTGGATTTGTAAGGATCATCATATCTGATCTATCCAACGTGTCTGGAAGCATCGGAAGTATTACAGAGTCTCTAAGGTCTGGAAGCAAGAGTGTCTTTAGATCGATTCCTGGCTGGTGTTGCGTAGATACGAGTACTGTCTTTATCGCCTTAGGTTCATACCCTTCATACTCGACCGTTATCTGGGTCTTCCCATCTGGTCGAAGATACGGTAAAACGTTAGCCTTTCTAACCTCAGATAGCCTTTGAGCCATCCTGTGGGCTAGCCATATCGGAAGAGGCATTAGATCAGGAGTCTCATCACAAGCGAAGCCAAACATCATCCCTTGATCTCCAGCTCCAAGTTTAGAGAGCTCGTCTTCGGATTCTTCTTCTCGAGTCTCGTATGAGCCGTCTACACCTTGAGCGATATCGGGAGACTGCTCATCCAAAGAGACCACGACGCCACAGGTATTTCCGTCAAAACCGAAGTCCTCTCTGTCATACCCAATATTGCAGATCGTCTGGCGCACAATCTTTGGGATCTCGACGTATCCGGTCGTTGACACCTCACCTGCTACCACCACTAGACCTGTGGTCAAAAGGGTCTCACAAGCTACCCTTCCTTGAGGATCTTGCCGTATAATCGCATCCAAGATCGAGTCTGAGATCTGATCGGCCATCTTATCCGGATGACCTTCAGTAACAGACTCCGAAGTAAAGGTAAATCGTCGGTCTGACATCTCGTCTCCTGTCTTTCTTTTCTTATCTACAAAACCTGTCGGATATACCCTAGGATCTTTCGAACATTGTGTGCGCCAAAGCTAAGACCTTTACAGCTACAGCCTCTTTGGAGACATCTTCAAGGGAAAAACGATCACCCAACTTCGAAAGCACAGTGACTGAGTTGGTATCGGTATCAAATCCAGCTCCTGGCTTGGTCACGTCGTTGCCGACGATAATATCCACTCCTTTGGAGTGGAGTTTCTTTGTTAAGTTTTCCTCCAGTGCGTCGGTCTCTGCAGCAAAACCAATATAGATACAGTCGCCCGACTCCGACGAGGTCAGCGAAGTCAAAATATCAAGATTAGCCTCAAGTTCAAGAGTCATATTGGTCCGTACTTCCCGCTTGATCTTCGATGACGAGAAGCTTGCGACTCTGAAGTCTGAGACCGCTGCAGCCATAACGACTAGATCCGCGTGAGCTCGCTCTGAGTGCATAGCTTCAGACATCTCATCAGCCGAGCTGACTAACACCTGTCTCACTCTGGGAAACTCGCTTACGGAGTTCGTAGTAACCAAGACCACTTCCGCCCCCCAACAAGCCGCCACCTTCGCAAACGCCAATCCCTGTTTACCACTTGAACGATTTCCAATAAAGCGAACTGGATCGATAGCCTCTCGAGTTCCACCGGCGCTTACTACAATCTTTTTCCCTGCTAGGTTGACACTCTCTTCAACTAAGGCAAAGCGGACGAACGTCGCAATTACCTCAGGCTCGGCCATTCTTCCGACTCCACTATCCCCTGCTGCTAAAGATCCATGAGCTGGAGGGACAATCATGTAACCCGCGTCAGAAAGGGCCTTTATATTTTTTTGAACGGCAAAGTTATCCCACATCTCCTCATGCATCGCTGGTGCTAATACCACTTGTGCCTTGGACGCCATAACCGTTGCGCTCAATATGTCATCAGCGACCCCGTTCGCCAGCTTAAAGATAATATCGGCCGTGGCTGGAGCGATGCATATGAGATCCGCAGATCGGCCGAGATGAGTGTGTGGAATTGCGTCCGAATCCTCAAAAAGTGATACTTTTGCCTTTTCCGAAGCCAAAGCTGAAAAAGTCACTGATCCAACGAACTTTGTGGCAGACTCCGTTAGTACAGGGGTTACAAAGTGACCTTCGCCCATCAGTGCTCTAAGTAGGTACACCGCTTTGTAAGCAGCTATACCCCCTCCCACTCCCAGCACTATCTTCGCCAAAGCTTCCGATCCCCTAGATCAGTTGGCTCTCGTAGAAGGGGTCACTCTGCCTCTCCGGACTCCTCTTCAATCGGTTCAGGCACAATCTTTCCGGCCGCTATCTCATCAAACGCTATGGACAGCGACTTAGCAGAGGTCGACTCCACCTGAGGAGGAACGATAGAGCCTAGCCCCTCTCCAAGTTTTGAGTAGTAGTCGTTGATCTGTCGAGCTCGTTGCGAAGCCAACGAGACAAGCACAAACTTTGATCCAGCTCGCTCCAAAAGGGTCTCAATAGGAGGAACCATCATAGAACGGTTAGATTCAGCCACTTATATCTCCTTAGCCTTTAAAACTTTGACTCTCTAGCTTTATAGATCATAGACGCAATTTCTCTAACAGCACTATCTAGATCCGAGTTGACAACCTCGAAGTCAGCGATTTCTCTAGCAGCAGCTATCTCCTTCGCAGCCAAGCTCAAACGGGCCTGAATGTGAGACTCGTCGTCTCCACGAGACCTCATTCGATCTTCGAGCGACTCTTCCGATGGAGAAAGTATAAGAACAATAAGCGCATGAGAGAAAAGGCTTCTAATCGAGTGTGCTCCCTGAGAGTCGATCTCTAGTAGAAGGTCCTTGTCTTCCATATGCATTGGGATCGGGGTTCCGTACAGGTTCTCGTTGAACTCAGCCCATTCAAGAAACCTGCCCTCGTCAATCGCTTTACGAAACTCTTGCCGAGACACGAATGTATAAGCACTCTGATCTTCACCACTTCGCCTTGGCCTAGTGGTCCACGATCTAGAGAGCTCAAGGCCTTCAACTTCCTTCACAAGCCGGGCGGCGACGGTACCTTTACCTACCCCGCCCGGCCCACAAAGAACTACTATCAGGACTTCGATGTCTCTTGAATGAGACGTTCTCTCTGGTTTGATCCAAGACCCTGGAGCCTTCGAGTTTCAGCGACTCCAATCTCGTCCATCAGTTTTCTCGCCTTTACCTTACCGATACCAGGCAAGGACTCCAAAACCGAGATAACCTTCATTTTCCCTACAAGATCGTCAGTCGACGCCTTTTCCAGCAAAGAGGCAAGGGTGATCTGACCCATCTTGAGCTTTTCTTTAAGTTCTGCCCTCGCTTTACGGGCTTGGGCTGCTTTTTCTAGTGCAGCTGCTCGCTGCTCTGGTGTTAATGATGGTGGCAATGGCATGTACGCAACATAACCGATCTTGCGAGAGTTTGCTACGGTTTTCGAGAACTTTGCCTCAAAATCGCGAAAATATCCTCAATTTTTTAGAGAATTGAGGTAAAAAGCGCCTCAGCGGCCTTTATCGGATCGCTAGCCAAGGTGACAGGGCGACCCACGACAAGTAGGTCAGCACCGTTGGCAATCGCTTCCTCGGGAGTCGAAGATCTCCTCTGGTCGTGTCTATCCGCTCCTTTGGGTCTTATGCCGGGGACAGCCGCAAACAACTTCGGAGCGATGCCCTTTGCGATCGGAAGATCTACAGCTGCACAGACATATCCCTGACATCCACCAGCCATAGCTAGTTCAAGTCTTTTTGGCAAAACATGCCCCGGCGCTTCGTCGTCAGAGGTCAAGATAGTAACAGCTAAAGCCTTTGGCACCGCAGCACCCGTCTCCGCAGCACCTTCTGCTAGGCCTTCTACACCTGCGCGCAACATGTCTACGCCGCCAAATGCGTGTAGCGTTAAATACGAGGCTCCTAGGCCGCCTAAGACCTTCGCCGATTTACCAACGGTCGTTGGAATGTCATGAAGCTTTAGGTCTAAGAACACCTTGAAGCCTTGGTTTAAAAACACTGCAACAGACTCTGGTCCCGTAGCACTAAATAGCTCTAAACCGACCTTCACCGTGGAAAAGTACGGTGTCATGCTTCTAGCTAATCGTGACGCAACGACCAGGTCGTCAACGTCGAGAGCCAACGCAAGGCGTGACCTTGCCCTGTCTTCAGCTCCACTCAATTTAACCTTACTCCTCCCTGTAGGAACTCACTTCGATCTAAAAACTCAGGAACTCCCTTTTTATGCTGAGTAGATCTTTCAAGTTTGTAACTCCCTGCTCTTTGATCGTCTTTTTCAGTTCCTCAGAGATCTTATGCAAAGAGCGCGGATCGATAAATGTCGCTGTTCCTACCTGTATCGCTGAGGCGCCTTCAAAGAGATACGCTAGGGCGTCACTAGCACTATAGACACCTCCGACTCCGACAATATCACAACCAGGGAACGCCTTGTTCAACTCTTTCACAATCCTTAGCGAAAGTGGCAATACTCCGATCCCAGATACGCCACCCCCGCTTTTTGTCCCCAAGACTGGCTTCCTCGAACCCTCCCTAAGAACTTGACCGAGGTAGGTATTAGAGGCTACTAACGTGGAGGCTCCTACCTCTAACGCCGCCTCTGCCACCTTTATATATCTATCGGTATTTGGTGAGAGCTTCACTCCGATAGGAAGCGAACACGTCTGTGAGACAGCTCTTACGATCTCTTTAGTCTCTTTGGGGTCGTGACCAAACATCTCGCCACCTTTTTCCGTATTCGGGCACGATACATTGACCTCGACTGCCAGTAGATGCGACGCAACGGGTACCAGTTGTTCTACCGCTGTTATATAGTCGGCTCTCGTCCTTCCCCAAACACTTACGACAACGTTTGCACCTAAACGTATAAGATCGGGAAGGTACTCATCGATCCAACGCCTTACGCCCGGTCCTGGTAGTCCAACAGAGTTGATCATCCCCGTGCTAATGACGCCGACTCTCGGAGCAGGATTACCGTCGTTTGGAAAGTGCGCTAGCGACTTTACCACCACTGCTCCGATCTGAGACAGATCAACAAAGGCAGCAAGCTCAGCACCGTGCCCAGAGGTCCCTGAAGCGCTCATAATAGGGGAAGGAAGCCTCCGACCATAGAGCCAAGTACTCAGATCTACCGAACGATCTTGCTGCCCTCTCCAACGTCGCTTCATGTACCTTGCATCGCCTTATGAAACTCTTGGATAGAGCGAACCTCCAGCTCCCTACCGCGCAACTCTTTCAAAGCCATAAGGGCTGCTCTAGCCGCTGATATTGTAGTAAGTGCTGGAACCAAATGTCTTTGCGCTGCGCTTCTTATCCTGTACCCATCGGCACGAGGTCCTGAGCCTCTCGGTGTATTTATGACCAGAGAGACCCGTCCTGAGGATATGAGACGCACTGCATCTACACGACCATCGAACTCTTCGAACTCTTTTAGGGCCGGCTGCCCCATTGAGGTAGGGCGCTCCTCTGAGACCTTAGCCACCTCTAGATCAACGTCAACCCCGTTTCGTCTCAGATGCTCAGCAGTACCTTGAGTAGCGCAGATCTCATACCCCAAGAGTTGAAAGCCTTGAGCCAGTTCGGCACCTGCGACCTTGTCCCTATCGGCCAGTGAGAGAAACACCGTTCCCGTAAGGGGAAGTCGAGTTCCTGCCCCCAACTGACTCTTTAAAAACGCTAAGGGGAACGATCGATCGATACCCATAACCTCACCCGTAGAGCGCATCTCAGGTCCCAACAACGTATCGGCATCAGGAAAGCGATTAAAGGGTAGTACAGCTTCTTTTACCGCTACATGGAGGAGTCTTTCTCCGGTTCCTAGAACTCCCTTGGTTCTCAGTGTCTCCAGACGTTCTCCTACCATCACTAAGGAGGCGACCTTAGCTAGGGGCACAGCGGTTGCTTTGGCCACAAATGGAACCGTCCTTGAAGCTCTAGGGTTCGCTTCGATTACAAAGACCTGACCCGCCTTTACAGCAAACTGGATGTTGATGAGGCCCACAACGTTTAGTTCGTCTGCCAGAGATTTGGAGTACTCTTCAATCACCGCCAAAGTTTCCTCAGAGAGGGTCTGTGGTGGAAGCGCACATGCGGAGTCACCCGAGTGGACCCCGGCCTCTTCGACGTGTTCCATGATGCCTCCTATGAAGAAGTCGCCATCTAGGTCTCTAACTGCGTCCACGTCGACCTCAATAGCGTCTTCAAGGAACTTGTCCACCAATACAGGGCCGCTTTGCGACCTAGCACCTTCGCCTGAAAGCGTCAAAAGATGTTCAAAGGCGGTTTCGAGTTGTTTGTCATCGTAGACGATCTCCATAGCTCGGCCACCTAGTACGTAACTAGGACGAAGCAGAACCGGAAAACCTATTCTAGCTACAACTGCTTTAGCCTCGATGATCGTATGCACGGTTGCGCCTCGAGGCTGAGGAATGTTGAGCCTCGCGCAAAGATCATTCCATCTCTCCCTGTCCTCAGCCAAGTCGATAGAGGTAGGTGATGTGCCAAGAACGAGAGCGGGGTCGATATCACTTGCCAATCTCAAAGGAGTTTGACCGCCAAAGGACACCACCACTCCAACTAGCTGTCCGCTTTGGGACTCCGTCTCGATAACGTCGTTAACCGCCTCTTTCGTCAGTGGTTCCACATAAAGCCTAGAAGAGGTGTCGTAATCGGTCGACACGGTTTCAGGGTTGCAGTTGATCATAACTGTTTCATATCCCGCCTCTCTAAGCGCAAAACTCGCGTGGACGCAGCAGTAGTCAAACTCCAGACCTTGCCCGATGCGATTTGGTCCGGAACCCAGGATTATTATCTTCTTAGCCTGAGATGGAACGACTTCAGTCTCAGACTCATAGGTGGCGTAGAAGTAAGGCGTAAAGGCTTCAAACTCCGCGGCGCATGTATCCACCGCCTTATAGGTGGTTACGAGATTCATACGACGACGTCTAGCTACAATCTCCTCCTCACTGAGACCGCTTATATATGCAAGCTGTGCATCGGAGAACCCGAGCCTCTTGGCAGTGTACAACTCGTCATCTGATAAAGTATCAGAACCATCTCGATTCAGCCGGGCGCCTAATTGATTTCGAAACTGCGATATACGACCTATCTGGTCTAAGAACCATGGGTCGATGCCGGTACGATCAGCAAGCTCCTTGGTCCTACATCCACGCCGGAGCAACGACTCCACTTTGAAGATTCGATCCGATGTAGGAACCGCTACCTCTTCTAGGAGTTGCACCGTATTTGTCTTATCATACTGACGCTCAAGGAGATCCGCGTTGAGACCGTCTCTGCCTCGTTCGATCGAGCGCAGGGCCTTTTGCAACGACTCACAGAAGTTACGGCCCACCCCCATAACCTCTCCCACCGACTGCATTGAGGTGCCGAGTCTGTCGATCGCTCCGGGAAACTTCTCAAAGACCCATCTAGGTACCTTCGTAACGACGTAGTCGATCGTCGGTTCAAAACTCGCAGGTGTAACCCGCGTGATATCGTTTTGTACCTCATCGAGTAGGTATCCAAGTGCCAACTTCGTTGCAATTTTCGCTATCGGAAACCCAGTAGCCTTAGAGGCCAGTGCGGATGATCTCGACACCCGAGGATTCATCTCAATTACGACCATCCTGCCATCATTAGGGTTGATAGCAAATTGAATATTAGATCCTCCAGTTTCCACTCCGATGCGACGAATGACCTTGAACGCGGCGTCTCTCATCATCTGGTACTCGACATCACTTAGAGTCTGGGCCGGAGCGACAGTTATGGAGTCGCCCGTATGTACACCCATAGGATCAAAGTTCTCAATGGAACAGATCACGACGCAGTTATCTGCTTTGTCTCTCATCAGCTCAAGTTCGAACTCTTTCCAACCCTCAATCGACTCTTCAAGTAAGACCTCATGTACCGGAGAGGCCTGAAGTCCCGCCCTTACCATCTCAGAGAAGCTTTCTATATCCTTGCAAATGCCGGTACCAGCACCGCCAAGAATAAATGACGGCCTGAGCATAAGAGGAAAGCCAAGCTCAGAAGCGACGTTTAACGCCTCTTCATAGCTGTGTACCAAGTGAGATCTAGGCGTAGTAAGTCCAATCTCTGCCATCGCAACCTTGAACATCTCACGATTTTCTGCGGTCTTGATCGAAGTTTCATTCGCTCCAATCATCTCAACGCCGTAGCTCTCCAAGACTCCTCGTTCCGCGAGCGCAATAGCAAGATTCAGTGCAGTCTGGCCTCCAAGCGTAGGAAGCAGTGCACTAGGCCTCTCCTTTGCTATGATCTTCTCCAATATCTCAACGTCTAACGGTTCGATATAGGTCGCGTCTGCGAACTCAGGATCAGTCATAATCGTCGCCGGGTTCGAGTTAGCTAGTACTACCCTGATCCCTTCAGACCTTAGAACACGACACGCTTGAACGCCCGAGTAGTCGAACTCGCATGCCTGTCCAATAACGATAGGCCCTGACCCAATCACTAACACAGAAGAGATATCTTGTCTTTTTGGCACTAAAGTTCACCCGTCCTAATGAGTTGTTCGAATCTGTCGAAGAGGTATAGAGAGTCATGCGGCCCTGGTCCTGCCTCTGGGTGGTACTGAACAGAAAATGCGGACCTTGTCGGATAGGACACACCTTCTACGACTGAGTCGTTTAGGTTCCGGTGCGATACGTTCACCTTTGAGTCGGCATCAAGTAGTGAACTCTCCTCTACCGCGTAGTTATGGTTCTGTGAAGTGATCTCCACCTTTTTGTTAGATATGTCAGAGACTGGATGATTAGCGCCATGGTGACCAAAGCGCATACGAATAGTTCGCGCTCCTTGTGCAGAGGCCATGATCTGGTGACCCAGACATATACCGAACATTGGAGACTGTCCCATGAGGTCTTGGATCTCAGAGGCGACATCGTCCAGCGCAGCTGGATCGCCCGGTCCATTCGATAAGAAGATACCATCTGGTTTCAGGTCCATCACCTCGTGGGCTTTTGTGTATGCCGGTACCACCACTACCCTGAATCGCTGAGAGAGAAGACGCACCATCGACCTCTTGACTCCAAAGTCATAAGCCACCACTAAGGGTCCGCCTGATCCATACTCCAATATCTCATTGGTAGTGACACCGGTTACGAGGTCTCTTCCTTCGGTTGTAAGAGCACGGCCTAACTCTGAGAAGCCAAGTTCTACCTCTTTGGAAACCAATACCGCCCCTAGCGATCCGTGCGCCCGTATGTGTCGTGTGAGCGCTCTCGTATCAACGTCTGTAATGAGCGGTACGCCTTCTGCATTCAAGAGATCAATAAGAGAAGACTCTCCCCGCCAGTTGGAGTAAGTCGTCGAGATATCTCTTACGACTACAGCCTCAGCATGGATGTTGCCAGACTCATTATCATGATCTGTGACGCCGTAGTTTCCAATATGGGGGTAGGTGAACGTCACCACCTGACCCGAGTATGAGGGGTCCGTAATCACTTCTTGATATCCAGTCATCGCGGTGTTAAATACGACCTCGCCAACCGCAAGCACGCTTGGCTCGTCGGGTACGTTGGTAGCAACAGTCCCTTGAAATACAGTTCCATCGGCGAGAACTACATAGCCTTTGGTTCGTTTACTCAACGTTATGCACCTTCTCCTTGCAACTCGCAGTTTTCCAACACTACTTTTCCTCCAAGAACAAGTGAAACTACCTGTCCATGCATCTTTCTATCTATGTACGGACTATTTTTTGACAACGACGCTATATCTGATTCACGCTGAGAGACCTCAAGAGTTGGATCCAGCACTACGTAAGAGTTAGGCAGCATCTCGCTTTGCGTGACCTTTTGAAGGATCTCCCTCGGACGGATAGACATAGTTCGAAATATCAGCGAGATAACTGTATCTATAGAGTCCTCTTCCTCTTCGCCAAAGCTGACGTCTTGCATCATGGCAGTGAAAGTAGCTGCAAAAGCACTTTGGAGTCCAATCAGACCAAAGGGAGCTTCCTTTATAGAACGCTCCTTCAAATGCTTAGCGTGCGGAGCATGATCGGTTGCAACAGCATCAATCAAGCCTTCACGAAGGGCAGACCTAAGAGCCATCCGCGTATCTTTAGATCTTAGAGGCGGGTTTACCTTGTAGTTGGGATCAAAGGTCGCAAGTTCACTATCTGAGATTAGGAGGTGGTGAGGCGTTACTTCACTGCTAAAAGGTATGCCGCTAGCTTTTGCATATTTAAGTAGGTCCAACGAACCTAAAGCACTGAGGTGCATAAGATGAAGATTTCCGCGTATTTTACGATTCAACTCTAAGTCACGAGCAACAACTATGCTCTCAGCATCTTCTCCAATTCCTTGTACTCCGAGAAGGTAAGATATCTCGCCCTCGTTCATCACTCCGCCTAATGCGAGTTCCGAGTCTTGAGCATGCTCAGCGACCAAGACATTGAGATCCCTTGAGTACTCAAGAGCCCTTCTCATTACTCGAGCGCTTGCAATGACATCTCCGTCGTCACTGAAGAACACCGCTCCGTGTTCCTTTAGGGCTACCATATCCACCAGTCGCTCTCCTTGACGACCAATCGTAACCGAGGCACCTTGGATAACTTGGATCGGTAGTCCATCAAACCTCTTCTTAGTCTGTTCAAGGATCGCTACATGGTCAACTGGAGGATCGGTATTGGCCATTGCAACCACCGAACCGTAACCCCCTTTTATAGCTGCTCGAGAAAGCGACTCTGGAGATTCCGAACCATCTTTCCCAGGAATGCGACTATGGGTATGAAGATCCACAAAAGCTGGACCTACATAAAGTCCCCGAGCATCAATAACGGCAGCGGTGGCTGGGGGATTGACACCTTCATTAGGAGTATGTGCGCCAACTTCAGTGACGACTAAGTCGGCCTTTTTAAGCCCTCCAACACCAAAAACCGTGCCTCCCCTTATCCAAGTCTCAGACACTTTATGCACCTCCTAGCAGCTTTGAAAGTATCGACATCCGCGCAAATACGCCGTTTCTCACCTGTGCAGGTGCCAATAGATCGATAGCTTTCGAAACAGTTGAGTCAACCTCAACTCCAACGTTCATCGGACCTGGGTGCATTATTACCGCTTCCTTCTTCATTCGCGCAGCTCTAGCATCGTTCAATTGAAACCTTTTTGTGTAACTCACTACGTCTAGAGTCTCTCTCTCCATCAGTCGTTCTTTTTGAACTCGAAGCATGTAGGCTATGTCCACTTCGTCAACGACTTCGTCAAGCTCTCTAAAGGTCTCAACTTTGGTTGCCGCCGGTACCATCTCAGGAGGCCCAACAAAAATTGAGGTAGCGCCAAACATTGAAAGAGCCAAGGAGACCGAACGTGCTACTCGCGAGTGTCCAACGTCTCCAACAAAGGCCACTTTCATGCCATAAAGAGCGTCTAACGATCCATAACGCTCTGCCAAAGTAACCAGGTCACCAACTGCTTGAGACGGGTGCTCATGGCATCCATCGCCGGCGTTTAGAACAGGAATCTCTAGCCATTTTGCTACCTGGTGCGGGACTCCTTCGCTAAAGTGCCTTACGACCACAGCTGAAAATCCAAGAGCTTCGAGTACTACCGCGGTATCTCGTATGGACTCGCCTTTAGCTACTGAGGACGACGCTATATCAAAGTAGGCGAACTCACCGCCTAAGAGCTTGGTCGCTCTCTCAAAAGACATCCTGGTCCTAGTTGAGTTCTCATAGAACAACGAAACCACGGAGTGGCTCTCAAGTTCTTTGAAGGAGCGCTCACCATCTTTAAAGCGAGCTTGGTACACGAGAGCCTTATCCACCAAGTCTTGAAGGTCTCGTTTTGTAAGTTTGGAGATGGCTAGAAAGTCCTTAGATGTTGTAGATTGCAAATTATTATCGTCACTCACCACCTACCGCTCCCTTCTTTCAATCTCCACTTGGTCCTCAAAGACTTTGACAAACTCGTCACGTGAGGTAGGTACGTTCTTTCCCACATAGTCCGCCCTAATTGGAAACTCCCGATGTCCTCTATCTACAAGAACTGCTAGCTGGACAGAGGCTGGGCGACCAAACTGTGCCAGTGCATCAAAGGCGGCGCGCACCGTTCGGCCGGTGTATAAGACGTCATCACACAGTAGTATGGTTTTCCCTTCGACCATCTCCCATGGTCTAAAGTCCCGTTCAAATCGAGTTCTAGGGACGTCATCTCTAAAGTGGCCGACATCCAAAGGGAAGAAGGTCGTATCAGAGTTTTCAATCCTCGCAAGTTCCAAGGCTAGATCCCTTGCAATCCAGGTGCCGCCCTTTTCGATACCGACCACCACCAAGGCCTCCACTCCTCGGTTTTTCTCGACAACTTCATGTGCCATCCGCTTGATAGCACGCCTAATATCTTGTTGCTCTAAGATCAAAGTCTTAGTGGATGCTAAATGAGCCTCGTCTTCTCTAGGCCCGATAGTTCGCGCATTCACGCTAACCTCCTTATACCGTATGAGCCTCTCAGGACTCACTTCACGGAAGTGCCTGTAGCATCATAGTAGCTTGATAAGACTTCAGGCGACTGAAAGGAAATAAACAAGTAAAAATGACCTATCAAGAATCAGGCCAACCCACTCCAACAAGGCCAACCCACTCCAACAAGGCCAGAAAGAGTCGAGCCAAAAGACTCCGCCGTAGTGGACTAATTATAGCTTTGGTCCTCATATTGCTGGGAGGGTCTTTCTACCTCTATGCGCTTTTCCGATTCAATCAGATCAATAAAGTGGGAGTGTCGAGTCTCTCAAAGACCATAGGATCTCAACCTTTCAATATCCTCCTTGTAGGCGACAATACGCGAACGGGACTCAATCCAGCACAAGCCAAGTACTTTGGCACGGCTGCTCAAGTTGGAGGGGGAAGAAGCGACGTAACCATGATCGCTCACTTCAACCCTGCCAACTCTACCGTATCGCTAGTTTCAATTCCTCGAGATCTTTTTATGCCGATACCCAACTCAACCACCGCAAATCGCGTCGATGACGCACTCAATGTGTCACCAGAGCAGTTGGTAAAAACCATAGAAGACGATCTCGGAATTCCAATTCAACGCTACGTCGAGTTGAACTTTGACTCGTTTCAAAACGTCGTGAACGCTTTAGGTGGGGTGAAGATGTACTTCCCTATGCCGGTAAAGGATGCCTACTCAGGATTAAATGTCAAGACACCAGGATGTAAGCTGTTGAATGGATTTCAAGCACTTGAACTTGTTAGAGCTCGCCACCTCTACTACTACGAAAACGGCGTCTGGACCGAAGATCCCCTCGGAGACCTAAGTCGCATTCGTCGAGACCATGAGTTCCTAAAGGTTCTAGCGGCTCAGGTGAGGGCGAAGGGGCTATTAAATCCATTGGAGCTAAACTCACTCATAGGCGGTGTCACCAAGTATCTAACCGTCGACTCCGGATTCACATTAACTGACATGATCTCCATCGCAGAACAGTTTCGAAACGTAAATCTCTCAAATACTCCAACGATCACCTTGCCAATCGCACTTGAAAATAACTTCGTCTACGATAACGCAAACTATGGAGACGTAGTATTTCCGGCTCAGCCTCAAGATCAGCAAGTAATCGACAAGTATCTAGGTCTCACAGTTCCCAATATTCCAACAAGTGCAATCACTGTCTCTGTAATGAATGGAAGTGGAACTTATGATCAAGCTACCCAGGTTTCACAGTCTCTTCGAGCTCTCGGATATAAGATTGGCACGGTTGGAAACGCAAAGGTTCGCTCCACCCCCGCTGAGACCATCATCCGATACACTCCTGGACACCAACAACAAGCCGAGGTCCTCTTGAACTCCCTATCCGGCGCGGTTATTATGGGAATGGTCCAACACACCGCAACCGGTACTCCCATCGAGTTAGTCACCGGAACCGGATTAGTTGTAGCTCCACCTCCGAGTGCATCATCTTCCTCACCAACTAGTGCGACTCCAACAACTGCCGCATCCACAACAACTGCCGCCAAAACCGCGCAACCAAGCACTACAGCCGTGACGGCTCCAATCACGCTTCCCGCGACTCAGTCGAATCAACCACTGCAACCATGGGATCCTCGAGCATGTCCATCTTAAAAATCGAACCAGTCAGAGCGGGTCTAGTGTTGATCAAACAGGAGCGCAAACCCCGTCTGTAAGGGCGTGGTCGAGCGACCTCCGTAATACCGTCTAGGTAAAATAGCATTATGAGCATTCGCGAGCGCCTGTACCCACGAGAACAGGAGCTATCCGTTCTCGTGCGCCACTGCTCAGATGCTCGTTATGTCTGGAACTTAGCGCTCGAACAACGCAACTTATGGGTTAGAGGACGGTCACAGCATATTACCTACAACACACAAGCCAACGAACTTGCACAAGTCCGTAAAGTGACTTGGCTTAGTGAAGGTTCCTCTGCAATCTAGCAACAGGCTTTACGAGACTTAGACCGAGCCTTTCAAAACTGGTGGAAGCGACCGGATCACTTCGGACGACCCACGTGGCGTAAGAAGGATATCAATGAAGGGTTTGCCATTAGAGACTTGTCCGTTCGACGATTAAATCGCAAGTGGGGTCAGGTCTTCATCCCCAAGTGTGGTTGGGTGAAGTTCCGTGTTACACGACAGTGGAATGACATAGAACATTCTTCCTCAGCCCGAGTCACTAAAGATAGATCTGGACGATGGTTTGTGAGCTTTACTTATCCAGCTCCACAAATAGAACGTGTCTCAACCGGCGAGATAATTGGTTTAGATATGGGTGTTACTCACACCATAACTAAATCTAATGGACGGTTTCTCGACATGCCACAGTTGTTATCTGAAGCAGAACAACAACGTAAGCGAAGACTACAAAGAAAGCTTGCTCGACAGGTCAAAGGCTCTAATCGTCGTAAGGTTACCAAACTAGATCTAGCTAAGTTATCGGCTAAAGAGACAGATCGTCGTAAGGATTGGATTGAAAAGACGACGACTGATCTAGTGAGAAGCTATGACTTGATCGCACTAGAGAATCTAAAGATTAAGAACATGACTAAATCAACTAAGGGCACAATCCAGAGTCCAGGCAAGAACGTCGCTCAGAAAGCCGGTCTAAACAGATCTATTCTCGAACAAAGTTGGGGTATGTTTCGTCAACGGCTAACAGATAAAGCCAGCAGCGCCACGACTCCAGTTGAAATAATCACAATCAATCCTGCATATACAAGTCAACGTTGTTCCAAGTGTGGTCACACGAACAAAAGAAATCGCAAGAGCCAAGCTATCTTTTGTTGTAAAGTGTGCAGATACACAAACAACGCAGACGTAAATGCAGCTAAGAATATAATCTCAACCGCCGCAGGGCTTGCGGTCACAGAGCGTGGAGGGATATCGCACAGCGACCCAACGAAGCGCACCACCAATCCTAAAGCTGCGTAAGCAGCTTGGGAAGCCCCGTCCGTGAGGGCGGGGAGGATGTCACATACAAATAGCCCTTCATAGGTTTGAGACCAAAGTCAGACTCGGTCTCAAACCTATCCACCACGACCAAAGCAAAGCGGTGTCTTTCCACGGCCATATAGAACGCGTTGCTGGATAAACATGGCTCAAAGCAAACCTTCCACTCACTGCATCTCGAACAGGTGACATCCCTCTTTCTACTGTCAGTGCAAGCCATCAACTGGGCGAAGCGTACGTTACACGAACCATGAAACCTTTGGCACTCCTGATATCGCCTGCACAGTCAGTCCAGCACTGACAAAGATTACCACGAAGAAGACAATCGGCATCGGATCGGTGAGGTCGGTCAGAACGCACTATAGTGCAGCGATTCCACGTGTCTTGAATCGATCGCTTTGGCTGCATCTCGTGCTTGCGGGATCATGATGGCTCGATATCGGGGCCACGCCAACGCAAAGCCACGGACGATACTGATGTACGCCCGTAGGCGACAACGGTGTTATGAGTCAATGGTTCCGACTCTCCTTCAGCATCGGAGCCCAAAACGTCGATGGCGGCATCAGTAGCGACGTTTCGTGCCAACGATCACAAAAGTTGCTCAAGACGTCTGTAATCTCGACGTTCACCTCCTACACAATCAGACATCCACATAATCAATACTGTCAAGATAATCAAGTATCGAACGAGCTGCAGCAGAGGTGTCAGTTCGAGTTGCCGCTCTCAGTCACCACGCACGATGAGGTCAGCCAGGCTCTCAAATGTAACCGCAACAAACTCGGCAAAAATTGAGACTGAGGTGGGTAGCTGCCACATAAACGTCGATTCTCTGACTCAGGTCATGTTCGACTTCTCAATTTTACTGAAGTCGCGCGACTTCAGTACTTGCATATATATTTGATCTAGGCAAGTCGCTATGATCAGCAATTGATGCCAACCACTCATCTGTTGAAGCGACAGCAGCAAACCGGGACTGCAGTGTCACGAGAATCGCCTCATGAAGTGCCTGTGCACTCACAGCGCCCGCTTGATTGCTCAACGCGAGAGTTCCGGTAGCGTCGGAAAGAAATTCCACGAAAAAGCCTCGATGCACGGCGTCACGTGCTGTCGATTCATCACAATTCTGCGTCATATAGCCAACTATCGTGATAGTATCGATTCCACGCTTATCCAACCACTCCGCAAGGTCAGTGTTAGCAAAACAAGAAGGAAGCTTTTTTTCAATAAGATGGTCTCGAGCCCGAGATGCAACGAGTTCGTGTAGTTTCCACCCTTCACCACCCTTCACGAAGATAGGCGAGCCCGGTGCTGCAACTTGTTGCACAATAACGATCGGAATGCTGGCTGCGCAAGCCGCGTCCATCGCTCGGACAATATTTGGCAAGCTGATCTTCAGCGAAGGGAACTCAATAGGCAGACTCCCTGTCACATATTCATTCTGGACGTCAATTACCACGAGCGCACGCGACATTATCATTCCTTTCTCAGCCTATAAACGTCGCCCAAGTCCGTATTGTTCCTCTAAAAACAAACAACTCTGCCTTTGCATTGGTAGAACGATATGTTGTAGACGGTGAACTCCAACAACCAACCGCAACACGTCATGTAAAACGCTATCTCCCATGCGCTAGGACACATCGAACACGCATCTGATGATTGCGTTAAAGGCTGTCAGTGCTGAACCTACCTTTGCAATCCACGCCCACCGGCCAAGCGTATAGGACTGCAACGTAGCTAGCCAGATCCATCTAACACGTCGTCTAAGTTGCACCAACCCGACAAGTGAGTCTTCGGCTCAAAGCAACCGACCAATTGAACCTCTACGCTGTTGAAATACTTACTCGCTCCCCAAGTAGATCTCCGGGCAATACTTATCACCTTTATCACTTCCCAATCGCCGGTCGTATGCAGCAACCTGTAAGCCCTGAAGGGCTGGGCAAATAAGTCCATGCCATCTTCATTCGCTCCTAAGCATCCACGCTGCACAAGTCCAATTGCCGCCTTAAAACTAAGCTTGTGGGACAGTTGAGGTGAAGTCGTCCTACGACAGGACGAGCTAGGCCGCACGAACATCGTTAGAGCCAAAACATCTCCGGATTGAGGGTCCGGATTCAGCGACATACTCGCACCACGACTTAGGTGAACGCTAGTAGGAAGTATTAATTGGATATCGACAATAAACGACCTACGGGAGTAACCATCGATTCTTACAAGGAAATATGCCGGTTGGTGAGACATCAGTTAATACTCTTCCTAAAGATACCAAAGGAAGTATCGACCAACCACTAACGCGACTGTTAGGTTAAAGCGGCCTGAAGAATTAAAAAAACGGACCGTCACCTAACGCAACGGTCCGTCCATAATAACCAATCGCAATCAAACCTTATTGGTTGGACGCTTTCTAACAAAAAAACCATAGATCAGTGCTGCGACAAAAACCCCAATAGGGATGATATAAGTCAAATCAGCACCTGCTTGACTGTTCGATCCGATAAAGCCAAACACGCTAACTGCACCTCCTTCTACGAACATCTCAACTTCTCACCCAATATCTTGCCGAGGTCAAAGCATAACGCTACAACCTCAGCAAGATCACTTCGACCTACGCAACCACGTAAAATATGACGTAGAAGACAACGGTAATTACAGCAAAGCTATTCAAAAAGAATGATATACCATCCAGGTTAGCCCTGAACTGCTCAGCAATCGGAAGGCTCGAAAGACCGAGGCCACCATCTGCTATAGCCTTCTTCTTGATCTTCACCGACTTCATAACCTCTGTCTCTAACCCATATCCTGTGAGCAGTATCGCAAGCGCATTTACCGGCCCAAAGGCAACAAAGACGCTCGCGTAGCCAAAAGAGGATGGTTGGAAAGGAAGTCTCGTAAGCTCCCATATCTGAAGTCCACCAGCGACGATGACAAAGAGAGCAGCGAAGGCCCCAGCCACTTGCCAGTCGACTACCAGACCTCGCCGAAGCCTGCGAGCCCCAAAGTAGTTCACAAACGCTGCAGCAACGATAAGAACCATGATTGTCGTTCCTATAATCGTTGATGCCGTCATGTGATTTGGGTTCCACTGTCCATTTGAGTTCAACGACTGAAGGTAGAAGAAAGCAAACGCCAAGCCACCGTATAATGTCGCTACCATAGCTACGGCAGTTCTTGAAGCCGTCCATGTCGCACCTAGTGATGCATCATGGTAGTACGCCTCTTCATCGATTACGGGCCTCTCATCAACATTAGATGCCACTATACATCACTCCCAACTGAACTAATCGATGGTGTAAGATCCGCCATTGGGCCAGCATTTGGGTTACCATACTCATACGGAGATGAAAGAATAACAGGGATACGCTCAAAGTTATCCTTCGGAACCGGAATACCAACCTGCCACTCAAGACCACGAGAGTCCCAAGGATTCGGTTCGGACTTCGGTCTCGTCACCACCAACTGCCATATGAAGGTCACTACAAAGAACGCTAACGAAAGACCAAGACCATAGGCAGATATCGATACCCACTGATTCAAGGTTTGTAGTCTCGCCGCGTATTCAAATACTCTTCGTGGTTGACCTAGCCATCCGACGATAAACAGAGGCAGGAAGGTCGAGTTGAAGAACACAAACATCGTCCAGAAATGGATCTTTCCAAGCTTCTCAGAGAGCTTAATTCCAAAGAGTAATGGGGTGTAGTAATAGATAGCACCAAAGACGGCGAACATCAACTGCCCCATAATCGTAAAGTGGAAGTGAGCCATAACGAAGAAGCTTCCATGAACCAACGCATCTACAGGAACGTCGGAGTTATAGACCCCAGTAATTCCACCCCAGAGGAAGTTGAAGAACACGGCCAACATGAACAACATAGGCACATTGAAACGAAGTCTTCCTCGCCAAACCGTTCCCATACCTACTAGGTACAAGAAACCAGTTGGAATGGAGATTAACTCCGTTGACAACATGAACAGTGGACGCATGTCTGGGTTCATTCCTGAAGCGAACAGATGGTGCTGCCAAACGAAGAAACTTAGCGTCGCCACTCCGATCATTCCAGCGACCGAGGTTTTGAAGGCAAATATAGGTTTGCGCGCAAACACCGGAAGAATCTCCGTTGTCATTGCAAAGCCTGGAAGCGCCAACAGGTATACCTCAGGATGGCCGAAGAACCAAAAGAGGTTCTCCCATAAGAACGGAGATCCACCGTGCTGTCCATAGAGCATTGAGGTTTGAGCCGCTCGATCCATACCCATAACATAGAGTCCATCGATCAGAACTGGCACCGACAAGATCATGGTAAACGCCGTGGTTATCATTCCCCACGTGAGTATAGAGAGACGACTCCATCTCATACCTGGCGCTCGAAAGTTAATAATCGTTGCAACCATGTTTGTAGATGCCGCCAACATAGACATTGCCATCAGCGAAAAGCTAAAGAGATAGGCGTCTTGCCCCACTCCTCCTTGAATCGATAGAGGCGCGTAACCGGTCCAACCAGACTGAAATCCACCTTGCCAAAGTGCAGAGAGCAGGAAGAAGAACGCTGGAACAGTGAACCAGAACGACACTGCCTCTAGCCGAGGAAACGCCATCCTCTTGGATCCGATCATAAGTGGAATCAGAAAATTTCCAAAAGGTCCCATAATGACCGAAGTCATCATCATCATCATCATCGTGCCATGTTCACCTACGATTTCAATGTAGGTGTCAGGACCCCAGATGTGATAAGTCGGCGATAGCAACTCAGTACGAATACCAAGCGCCAAGAGACCACCGACGAAGAAGTACAGCAACATCGCAAAAAGATACTGAATACCCACTACCTTATGGTCAGTTGAGTAAGAGAAGTACTCCCATAGCGAGTACTTATCCTTCTTCTCCGGCATAGGAGCTTCGCCACCCCAAAGCTTGGCTATCGGATGGTTTAATGCACCTAGTCCGATAAACCATGCCACGGTAGCGAAGATCGCACCAAGCAGCCAAGAGACGTCGTTTGTTCCGCTGTTTTGGACTGAGGCATAATGTCCTGCAATGACATTGCCCCACCAGTGACCAAAGAACCAGCCACCAGCGCCAAGTATCGTCGCTGAGACTATGTTCCCACGGGCAAACCATCTGACTGCGGTTGATCCGCCAGCACCGCCAGACTGACCCACGCCAGTCGACTGCGACATATCAATCGCCATTAATATTTCCCTCCCATTCGTGAGATTGATTAACTTGGAGATCCAGAATAACTTCTGTCTCCACTACGAAACGAGTTACTCGCTTAACCATTGAAGTACTGTCCACCAGCGACGTTGTCATTTGGAACATATACGCTTGAGTACTTCGGCAAGAGCTTCGTCAAAGGCGCATTCTGCGTTTCCATACTGGTCGCCCACTGATAGAAAGCGCTCTGGGACACCACTTTGCCGTAGTTATACATTGCACCATGCCAAATACCACAGAGTTCGTCACAGCGCACTACGAACCTACCAGTCTGCTGAGTCTTGGTATAAGCGACGTTATTAACCTCAGGGTTAGCGTCAGCCTTCACACCAAGCTGATATGCCCAAAAGTCATGGATAACATCAAGAGACGTAACGTTGAACTGTATCTCGGTATTTACCGGTAGAACCAACGAAGTCGTCTCCATTCCACCAAACTGTGGCCAACGGTAAGTAAAGCGCCACTGCTGGGCTATTACCTGAACCTGAAGCATATGGGTCGTATCTGCTGGCTTCCAGATAGGTGAAGGGCCTTCACCAACACCTGCGCCAGCCGGTATAACCAACTCGTAGGTTCCAAACCCTGCTAGCGTAAGAACCAAGACGGCGGTAACTGCGTACCAGAGCGCTTGAGTCTTGCGATTGCCTTTCATGTAGTAGCCGTCTTCGTGATCGCCGCGATCGCGGAACTTGACTATTACATACGCTCCATATACCCAGACCATATACAGCACGGGCACTGACATAACAGTAAGAACTTTGAAGTCAAACTGCTGTCCTGCTGCAGATGTCGTCATGGTACCAGGAGGCATGTGAGGTCCCCACACGAACCAAACCACCAGGTCTGTAATCAACGAAAGGATAAACCATATCGCTACGATTCGAGAACCGTGCTTTCTGGCTATCGCTGCTGGAGAACCACTATCTTCTGTTTTTAGTGCCACTACTTCACCACCTCAACAAATCCAGCCATGTAACCGATACTTTGCATAGGTCCGCCGTTCCCATTCAAGTACCCAAGACCACAGGGGATAAAGCACTGCCACCGATAGTTGTGCACAGTTTTACCTGAGTAAAAGGTGAACTCGATAAGGTTATGAGCCTCACTCGGATTGCATGGTCCGACTTCACAAAAGTTCTTGGCTTCGCCGTTTACACCAGGAAGCGCAACGTTTACACCAAGACCCGGCACATCAAAGTTATGAGCAACGCCATTTCCTGCATAGGAGTTCACCAGACTTACTGACTGTCCATTTACAGTGATTGCATTTCCAACGGTGCCAATCTCTTTACCCCAATACGGGTTTCGAAGTGCACCACCGCTGTCGTACTCATATAGTTTCACATGCACATACGTGTTTACGGGAACCGTAAACAGCGTTGTCTGCTTGTACTGTCCATTAGCTCCCTGTATCCAATAACCCACCCATGTAGGATGAGGTCCAACGCCCACGGCACCGTCTACTTGCATCGTCACGTTTACCGTGTTCGGCTGCGTAGCAGCTGGCACCGCCGATACCACTGGCGGACTTGTACGTAGATAACCAAATATGCCGAATAGAATAAGTCCTATAGCGGCTGCAAAGGCGACTAAGACGAGACCCGCTCGTGCTCCTTTCGACAACCTAACCCCCTTTTCAGTTAGTAGTTAGCGTCAACCAATAATTACCATGCTTATACTGAACAACTTGAGCATCCATTGCTCGTGCGACCGAAGCACTGTCGAAAGATCCATCTGGATCCGTGACAGAGGCTTCTGGTCCTTCCCATCGGTAGTCCACACCAAAGAGGATTTCACGATCCTCTAAGAGCGGTCTAACCGAAACCTTAAAGAGTTCACCAAGCCACTTGGCGTTCTGCTTTAAAACCTTCATCGTGTAGATCTTCGGCCCATCGCGCCCTTCAGACCTTATCACTGAGAAAAACCTTAGACTCGACTGAGGCTTAATGCGAAGCATCTGAGAACTCATCTACTTAGAAACCTTTTCTAATGCTTTCAGGTTCTGCATTAAAACACTCTTACTCATGGTGCCAAGAATCTCTCGATAGATCTTGCCACTGGGCTCAACAAACAAAGTGGTAGGTAGTCCCACCAACTTAAAGGCTCCCTGCAGAGACACCTTAGGATCGAAAGCAACCGGGTACGTAACACCGTACTTTGAAAGAAACTTGGTCGCTGAAGATCTCACGTCGTTCTCGTCCACTCCCAAGAACGTAACGCGACTCGAGAATTCTTTAGAGGTCGTTGCCAGCGTCGACATCTCCGCTTGACAAGAGGTACACCACGACGCAAAGAAGTTGATAACCGCTGGTTTACCGGCCACAAAGCTCGAACCTATTTGCGCTGGTCCTTGAAGTCCAGCAAGCGAGAAGTTCGGTAGTTGTTTGCCCTGTAAAGGACCGGTCAAAGTGGTACCCGATTCACTAGCAATAAGATTGTTAGTTGCACCGTGTGCCTTTACCACGACTGTAGAAAGATACACTGCAAATACCACGACGAAGATTGCCGTCACCAGTAAGACCATTGCAAGAACTTTCTTTGGTGAATGCGGTAAAAAAGTACGAGTCTGCTCCGGGCCTCGAACCACTGAAGCCCGCTCTTTAAACGTGGTAGACAAGTACATCCACCCCCATAAAGATAAACAGCAGCATGAGATAGGTGATGGAGTAAGAAAACACTCTCATAGCAACCTTGGGACTCTCGGTCTTGAATAGTCGGTATGAGTAACCAAAGAACCCAGCCCCTAAAGTCAACGCGGCCAAATCATACAATAGACCCAGGTGAGCTACAGGGCCTAGCAACAGGGTCACCGCAGTCAATATCAGCGTATAAACCATAATCTGAATAGATGTAGAACGCATCGACGTTACGGAGGGCATCATCGGCACATTCGCCTTTGAGTAGTCCTCTTTGTATCTAAAAGCCAAAGCCCAAAAGTGTGGCGGTGTCCACAGGAAGATTATCAGGAACATAAGTAGAGAAGACAAAGTTATATTATTTTGAACTGCTGCCCACCCAACAAGCACCGGCACCGCTCCAGCCGCTCCACCAATCACAATGTTTTGAGATGTCGACCGCTTTAGCCACAAAGTGTAGATAAAAATATAGAACAACGCCGCTGATAAGGCAAGCACAGCAGAAAGAAGGTTGTCGCCGCTGTAGAGCATCGCGAATGCGACGACCTCTAAAGCCGCTGCAAACACAAGTGCACCTGTTGGGGTTACATCTCCAGTCACCAGTGGTCGATGTTGTGTTCGCTTCATAACCGCATCTATGTCACGATCAAACCACATGTTCACAGCGTTTGCCCCACCCGCTGCCAAAGTTCCGCCGATCACAGTTATCACCATCTTCCAAAGAGATGGGACTCCCCCTTTAGCCACCACCATCGCTGGAACGGTTGTAATGAGAAGCAGCTCGATTATCCGCGGCTTCGTAAGGGCCACGTAGCCCCGTAACTGCCGCGAGATGGGAACTGCCTTTGACGCCGATATATACGAATCCATTCACCCTTCACTTTCAAACCAGCTACCGTAAACCGCTTACTGTCCGAGTAGAACTTTCTATATTCTCCACCTTAGCCTATGAGTTAAGTTATGGAAAGGTAAAGAAACATTAGTCTGAGAGTAAAGCAACAACCTTACTTAGAAAGTTAACAGAAAAAACCAAGAAATGGGACCGATTATCACAAAAAATCGCGTTGAAGATCTAAAAACTCTTCTTCGACATCGTAAAGATGAAGCTATTTTTATATCTAAGTTAGAAAACGTTAGATATCTGACGGGATTCACTGGATCCAACGGCGCTCTCTTGGTCTTCACCCACCAAGACATATCGCCTATTTTCTTTACAGATAGCCGTTATGAAGAACAGTCGGCGATCCAACTGACCGCCTCGAACTGCGAAGACATCAAGGTCTTGGTAAGTCGTCCCAATGGGCCTAAGTTGCTCGAACAGGTCAGTTCAGAGGCGTTACGGCACGACATTCAAACTTTACTCATCGAGTCTTCAGATCTGAGAGTCTCCGCCCTCGAAGAGCTAGGCACCTTTCTTGCCACTCACATCGACACTAAATCTTCCATCGGAGTAGTGGAGTCGCTTCGGCGCAAAAAAGACGACGCAGAGTTGCAAGCGATAGAACGGGCCTCTGAGATCGCTGACCAGGCGCTTATACGAGTAAAGGGATTACTTCGCGAAGGTACGTCGGAGCGAGACTTCGCAGTTGAATTAGAGTACCAGATGATGAAGCTCGGTGCAGATGAGAGATCCTTTGCATCTATCGTCGCTAGTGGGCCGAGATCGTCTCTCCCTCATGGACATCCGACCGACAGGGTCATAGCCGAAGGCGACGTGGTGATAGTCGACTTTGGAGCAATCTACAACGGATATCACTCCGACTGCACTCGAACGTTTTCCATAGGCGAACCCACTCCTCAGGTGCAAGAGGTTTATGATCTTGTGCTTAGCGCTCAACTCGAGGTTATATCACATGTAAGGGCAGATAGCAGCTGCAAGTCTTTAGACGAAATCGCACGGGACGTTCTCAGAAAAAGTGGTGTAGAACACCTCTTCATCCATAGTCTCGGACATGGCGTTGGCCTTGAAGTACACGAAGAACCTTTCCTATCTGCTCGTAGCGAAACGGTGCTGAGCCCCAGATACGTTATCACGGTTGAGCCCGGCGTGTATCTGCCTGAGCTCTTCGGAGTTCGCATTGAAGACACCTTGGTGGTGACAAAAGACGGATCAAAGGCGTTGACAAAGGTCGATAAAGACTGGATCATCTCATGACAATCATCTCTTATAACATCGCAATATCACTATGCGGTCAATAACTCTTCGTCATCACTAAACTGAAGGCCAAAACATCAACGATCGACAATCGACTATACGAGGCAATTATGGCTATCTCAACATCAACGAATGACTTCAAAAATGGAATGACGCTAGAGCTATCAGAAGGGTTGTTTACAATCGTTGAGTTTCAACATGTAAAACCTGGAAAAGGTGGGGCGTTTGTCCGCACAAAGCTAAAGAATCTTAGAACCGGACAGGTTCTTGAGCGCACGTACCGCGCGGATGAGAAGATGGACCAAGCCATCATCGAAAAACGAGAGATGCAGTTCTTATACCGAGAAGGCGAACACTACGTATTCATGGACAACGTTAGCTACGATCAACTACAAGTAGACAAGTCGGTGATCGGCTCCGCCGTCTCTTACATGAAAGAAGGAGACTCGATCACCTTGTCAATGTACGAAGGGCAGGTAGTAGCGTCAGAGCTCCCCGCCTCCGTGGAACTATCTATTCAAGAGACTGAACCAGGGCTTCAAGGTGATCGAGTCTCTGGAGCCCGCAAGCCTGCAACATTAGAGACCGGACTAGTCATCCAAGTACCACTTTTTATCAACCCAGGAGACCGTGTAAAGGTAGACACTCGTACGGGTGACTACATCACGCGGGCATAACGCTTGATGATGCGAAACGTCGAGATAAGACGATCCGAGCGAGAAAGAATAATGTCGCTTCTGTATCAAGCTGAAATACTGCAACTATCCATCAATGAGGTCTTAGAAAGATCCGAGGTGCCTGAGACAGACTTCGTCACACAAAGACTTCTAGGAGTAGCGCTCCACCTCGAAGAGATCGACTCTAGGTGTTCCAAGAATCTCAACAACTGGGAACTTGACAGACTACCTACCATAGACAGAAGCATCCTTCGTTTGGCGGTATACGAACTCGTGTACGCCATCGACGTTACACCAGCAGTTGCGATCTCAGAGGCGGTCGAACTCGCCAAGACATTCTCCACCGAAGACTCTGGCCGATTCATAAATGGCGTCTTGGCCGAGGTCCAAAGAGGGTTAGAGTTACCAACCCTCTAAAGAGATCTGCTCTGGAGTTCTAAGAAGTTCCTGTAGACTCTCTATCGGTAATCTTTGGCGCCGAAGCTTTACGGCAATACACCCTTTGGAATGCTCTTCAAACTAAAAAGCGATATAGATATTGGTGCAAGATGGATCTCATTGCATACCGAGGCTATGATCGAGTTGGCCGTACGAAGATCATAAGCCATGACTTGAAAGCGGCTTTTTATCTTCGCGATGTAGACCGGATCGTTAGGATACTTGGTCAATTCAGTGACATAAGAGATAATAGCTGAAGCGTTAGGGAACGCCCAGTTGTAGTAGTCATTCAACGCCGGCTGCACATTAAGCCTTATTAAATCGCCCGTTGGAACGTAGTCCGCAAGGTTATTTAGGTCGGAGTTCACGATAGTGCACTCTGCAAGATCTTGAGAAAGAATCGTGTCAGCCGTCTTTATATTCGTCGCGGTGTGATTCTGCACTGCTTGTAACGCGTCGAAGGCGTCTAAAACAGCTTGATTGCAGCCAAGAAGGTCGAAGTGGACCTGACTCATCATCGTCTTCATATCTGCTTGTTTAGACGCGGTGGTAGACGCTTGGGGAAGGTTGCTCAATATGATAGCGATTAAAGCGATCGCCATCACGATAAAACCCCAGTTACGACGGAGCTTTTTACGTCTCTTGTCTGCGATCTCTGACGGATCTTTCCCTTGATCTGCTTCTCTATACGTTTTCAAAACCTACCAACCAACTTCCAAAGTCGATATCCAAACTCACTAAATACTATGACAGACTAAGGGGCATTTGACAGCAAGTGTCCTATAGCTCTCATAGCAAGCTCATACCCAACCACGCCAAAACCCAGAATACTTCCGCTCACATACGGGGACAGCACCGAAGTGTGCCTCCAAGGTTCTCGAGCATAGGTATTCGTTATATGAACTTCCACTATTGGTCCTCCAAAATATGCCAGCGCATCAGCTAACGCCCAAGAGTAGTGAGTTAGTGCTCCCGCATTCACTATCAGTGCATCGTAGTTCCCTTTGGCTTGATGCACCTCTCGTACAAGACAGGATTCAGAGTTAGACTGCATGGCCACTAGAGACAACCCTAGCTCCGCAGCGACCTCTCCTGTCATCTTTTCAACATCCGCCAATGTGAAGCTTCCATAGAGCTCTGGCTGTCGCTTGCCCAAGGCATCTAAGTTGGGGCCATGCATAAGAAGCACCGAGTTAGAGCTCATGGATCACATCTTTGACCATCGACTCTTCAACGTCTCGAACGACCTCAAGACCGTCTCGTCCGTCTAGGACAAAGGTCAAGGTACCCATTGACTTTTTGTCCCGTTTCATGTACTCAAGAAGCGAGTCTTTATCAGCCCAGGAAGGTAGTCGATGATTCAGACCGTAGCTGTGAAGTACCTTTCGGTGTTCGTCTAATCGAGCTTCGTCTATTCGACCCATCTTGAAGGCAAGTTTGCCAGCGAAGTAGATTCCGACGGCGACAGCCTCACCATGGGTAAGCTGCTCGCCGAGAGAGCGTTCAAAGCCTTGCGCTTCAACTGCATGACCAAGAGTGTGCCCATAGTTCAAAAGAGCTCTCCGACCACCCTCGCGTTCGTCGCTAGCTACATACTCTGCCTTGATCTCAACACACCTTGCGACTTGTTCCAAGAGGCTCATGCCTTCTAAAGTATCATGTGATATAAATGAATACTTTGCCATCTCTCCGAGTCCAGACCTCTTTTGGTTCTCTGGGAGAGTCTCAAGCGTATTCAGATCGCAAAACACAGCCTTCGGTTGCCAAAAAGAGCCGACTAGGTTTTTTCCTTGTCTCAAGTTAACTGCCGTCTTTCCTCCAACTGCAGCGTCAACCATCCCAAGTAGGGTGGTCGCGACATTAATATAGTCTGTACCTCGGTAGTAGGTAGATGCGACAAAACCCCCTAGGTCAGTTACGACTCCGCCACCAAGTGCAACGATCAAATGGTTACGCTTTAACCCAAATAAGGCAAGTTTGGAGCTAACCTCATCGACCACTCGCAAGCTTTTTGCTCTCTCGTCTTTTGGAACCGTAAATACCTCCGAATCTACTGAGAGTTGCAGGCTCCACGGTATCTCTTCTTGGGTAATGACGGCGACCTTTTCGTAGCGACTGGAGATGTACTGGTCAACATACTCAAACAAGCCTCGCCCAACTACCACCGCGTAGCTGCGCTCTCCCAAGGACACTTCGATCGTCACAATTGCTTCTTGGTTCACCTATCTCCACTTCCTAGTCCAGCTAGTCGTTCCGATTTCAACGCAGCATTCAACGCCTTGTCAACGATCTCATCTACCGATAGTGTTGAACACTCCAACCTAATATGGCTACAAAGCTGGTAGCCGGTGCGTCTTTGAAGCAGGCGCTCTTTTAGTGAATTATAGAGATCGTCCTTAGACAGAAACGGGCGTCTATCAATCTCTCTTTCTGTGTCTTTCATCAATCTGCCCAAGATTACATCAAGATCAACGTCTAACCAAATAACCAACGACTCTTGCTGACGGATGAGTTCTTGGCTTTGAGTCGATATCAATGTACCTCCGCCAAGAGCGAGCACTAAAGGGCCGCCTTTTATCAAAACCCTCTCCAGAGTCCGCGCCTCAAGGTTTCTAAAAGGTTCCTCTCCAAATTTGGAGACGTAAGAGGCGATAGACGACCCGATCTCGACTTCTATAGCCCCGTCCAAGTCGATAAAATCCCAATTCAATCTCTTTGCCAACCGCATCGCTACCGTTGACTTCCCAGACCCCATCATCCCTGCAAAGATGATCAGATCTAGCTCAGGTGCTTTTATGCTCATACTCTCCGACACTTGACTCAGTACTACCTAAGTTAGATTGAAACGAAGAGAGATTCCGTTTAAATTCACCAATTGAGTCGCCCCCAAACTTCCTAAGAGCCTCTCGTGCTAGGACAAACGCCATCATGTGTTCTGCAACCACGCCCATAGCAGGGACGGCGGTTACATCGGTTCTCTCTTTAAAAGAAAAGGACTTCTCTTTCGTAACCACATCAACCGTCTCAATAGAAGGACGGTTCAAAGATGCTAGCGGCTTCATCCAAGCAGTAGCAGATATGAGATCTCCCGTGGAGATGCCACCTTCAATCCCGCCAGCACGATGTGTAGCTCTAACGTAACAGTTGTCCGATTCGTCCCAATAGATCGCGTCATGTGCCTCGGATCCCTTTTTACGAGATACCTCTATCGCATCTCCTATGGAGATTGCTTTGACTGCTTGAATCGACATGAGCGCTTGGCCTATAAGGCCGTCTAACTTACGATCCCAGTGAACATGGCTCCCAAGGCCAACTGGTACTCCATACGCGAGCACCTGAGCTGCTCCACCTAAAGAGTCTCCAACTTTAGCGGCAGCTTTGATCTCTGCAATCATACGCTCTTCCACTTTATGGTCAAAACAGCGAACCTCTGACGAGTCAACGACCTCTAGATCATTAGGTAAGGGTATTTGCGAATTATCCGCGCTTACCGCTCCGATCTGCACTACATGACTCAATACCGTAACGCCAATCTCTCTGAGAAGAAGTTTGAAGATAGCGCCCGCGGCAACTCTCGCTGCTGTCTCTCGAGCGGAGGCTCTCTCTAATACGTCTCGTGCATCAGCAAACCCATACTTAAGCATTCCCGCCAAGTCAGCATGACCGGGACGCGGTTGAGTGAGGATCTTGGACGGAACTCCTGGTTCGGGTGACATCTCGTCCGTCCACTTTTTCTCCCACTCGGAGTTGTATATGACCACCGCAATCGGTGAACCCAAGGTTCTCCCATGACGAACTCCTGAAAGTATCTCGATCTCGTCCGCTTCAAAGCGCATTCTTGGACCACGTCCATAACCTAGACGTCGTCGAGCCAGCTCAGTTTGAATCTCCTTCTTTGTAACTGAAAGTCCCGATGGTACACCTTCAACGGTAACTACAAGTGCCTTGCCATGGGACTCCCCGGCCGTCATGAACCTCAACATAAAACCAGGATAGCCATAAATTCACTGATTTGAACCGAAGTAGAAGATCGATGCCCGTATCACTAGAACTAGCCCGCTGACGAAGTGCCAGGACTGTTTGATGTATTCACAATAGGAGTAAATGGATTCTTATTTGAAGTTGGAGTCGGTGCACTGGTCGTTGTTTTACTACCTGAGGAAGTACCAACCGGTTTTGACTTGGTTGCTGTAGTAAGTAGTCTATGGCCAGACGTCTTTGGGAAAGCTGGCAGGGAGGCCGGTAAATGTACATGCGACGAAGACAGACCCCCTTTATATATGTAAAGTGACGCTGCAGCCGATATAGCCACGATGCAAAGGATCACGATCAACCACCTTGCACTAGGTTCCCTTGAAAACCGCTTTGCCTTCTTGGTTTCGCTCTTTACGCCGACTTCTACCGCTGTCTCTTGCTCTTTTACTTCTCGTTCTGTTACCGACATAGACTCTCCTTGTAGACCTTTATGGAGCCCCTTGAGCTTCAAAGGCTTGACCTTTAATAGTCACATTTAGGATCTCGCCATCTGAGGTTGGGTAACCCGGTATGTGCGAACCCACTGAAGTTATAGTGACAGAATCCACGGTGACCAGACGGTTTAACGTATCTAAAGACTTAAGAAACGACTCGACCTGGAAGTAGCCACCTTCCGTTTGGATCGAAAAAGCTATCGAAGGACCTGAAGTCTTTGGCGCCACTTTGGAGGTCGTTGCTGAAGCCTGCGGTGTCGACGTCGGTGGCGTCGGTGTGACGTTAATTAGTGGGAGCCCAGAGGCAGCTGCCGCTTTGGTAAATGAGTTAAACAACGCAGGTAGGTCAGCAGTAGATGGAAGCGCACTTTGCAATGAAGACGCCTCTGTCTTCAGTGTTGGCAAGGTCTTTTTTGCCACAAGCAACGAGTTCAACCGACTTTGCAAGGTCATAATGTTGCTTTGATCCACAGTGACCGTCTGCGCGCTCTGCGCCAC
This sequence comes from Actinomycetes bacterium, assembly GCA_021784785.1. Taxonomy (GTDB): domain Bacteria; phylum Actinomycetota; class Acidimicrobiia; order Acidimicrobiales; family Acidimicrobiaceae; genus Ferrithrix. Next base: position 42,206 of record JAJYHJ010000176.1, read on the forward strand.
CTTAGTAGATAGTGGAGAAAAGTACAAAAAGTACCATCCCGCTATAAGTAGTACTAAAGCCACGGTGCCGACAACTAAACGAACCCTTTTATCATGCACTACCTATTCACCACCTGGTTTAGATAGCTCAACGCTCTACCTGAACTAAAGCCAGCTGGCAAGGTCGCAGTCGAGGAGAATGTCGTAATTCCGTCTTCAACTCCAAGTCCAGGACCACCAGAGTAACCGGGGCATGCCTGCCCTGAAGCGAAAGCTGGAGCCAAGTTTGACGACGAGACCCACTCATTTTGCACAAAACTCAATGAAGATAGAGCCAAGAGCCAGTTCTTTGGTGCCTGTTGAGAGCAACCTGTAAGTGAAAAGGTCAAAGACGCCGGAGCACCAACCGCCGCTTGAGTAGTTTGAAGTTGCGTCCACCATGAATCCGAAGGCGTAACGGATGCGATCTCTGCTATCACGGCACTCCACGATATGGATCCCTGAAGATCGGACTTGACCTCTCCCTTTAGGGTGCTCACAACGCTCTCTAGCTTTGAGACGTTAGAGAGTGAGTCGATCTTTTGCTGAAGTGAACTGCTCTGACTGGCCAATGCATCGGCTGCTGCCTGGTTTGCATCTAGTGCGTGACTTTCTTGTACCGACGCTACGCCCAAGCCAACCCCTACAAGTAGAGCCGCCAAGACAAAGACTGAGACCTCTTTACGGATAGACTCCCTATAAGCCGTTCGCTTAGGAATCAAGTTAATTCGATGAGAACCTTTAGTTGCACTTGGAGCCTTCCAAAGAGCAAGCCCTAAGGCGGTAAGGCCAGAGACGGTCAGAAGTTTGCGATCTGAATCCGACACTGCATCATCACAGACAAGATCTAAGTACCTTGACGTCGGTATGAGTTCGACGTTTAGAGATAAGCGGTTGCACAAAGACTCTGCCAACCCGTCTATAAGTCCAGCTCCACCTCCCAAGAAGATCTTCTCTATAGCAAGGTCGTCTGACTGCAAGAGGTAGTACTCTAAAGAGTTCGCCACCTCTTGTGTGAGCTGCTCGACAGCTTCACGAATCGCAGATGAGACCCCATCACGAACCTCTGTTGTTACATTTCTTTCCTCTAAGTGGCCACCTCGCTTATACCACTCAGCCGTCGACTCATCGCACCCAGTTATCTCTTGAATTCTTTTGGTTATCTCCCCCCCGCCGACTTGCAGTGTTCGTACGAACCTAACACCATCTGCCCCTGCAAGTACAACATCGGTAACGTCCGAACCCACCTCGACAACAGCGAATCTTTCGGGTCTCGGGTTCTTACCGTCACCTAAGACCTCTGCCGAAGCCTCTCCTAAGATATTTTGAAGTGCACGTGCGCTGGCTAAGGAGTTGACGTCTACACCAACTACAGACAGTCCGGCTCTTTTTACAACCTCAATAGATCGTTTAACTACACTCTCGTGTGCTCCGGCAAGAAGAACCCTGATGAACTTCGAATCGTCTGTCTCAACCGCTCCAAGTCTCTCAAAGTCGCTCACTAACTCCGAAGCCGGTATCGGTAAGGACTCGATAACCTGAAAAGCGATCGCGTCCCGAAGTTCGGAGTCTGACATATCAGGATTGACGAGCGATCTAACCACTACCCTAGTTCCACCTAGTCCGACAACACATCGTTTAGTATGCACGTCAGCGGAGGCCAAAAGCTCCTTCAAAGTAGCAGCAACCAAATCGGCATCTACCACCTCACCTGAGATAACGGCGCCCCGAGGAAGAGTTCGTTGTCCAAGTTTTGTTAGAGTGAGTGAAGACCCTTTGAGTTCAACCTCGACAAATTTTATAGCAAAGCTTCCTATATCTAGACCTATCACTCTTTCGGTCATACCAATCTCTCCGTCATACTCGAGCCAATAAGGTGGAGATCAAAACACACTTCACACTAAAGTGCTCGACATCTGCGCACAAACCTTGAGCACTTTATCTTCCATTTCCAAAAGATCTATCTGAATCAGAGCTTTGCAACAAGTAGCGCTATTAGAAAGCTCAAGGTTATAAAAGGGCCAAACGGAATGGCGCTTTTCCTACTGGCTCGGCCAGTCACCATCAGTGCAACTCCTACCAACGATCCCAGAGCAAAAGAGCCCAAAATGACGTAGAAAATGAAGTAAAGGCCGAAAGACGACAAAGCTAAAGCGATCACACCCACCAACTTGGCATCGCCTAGACCCATGCCCTTGGTCAAGATACCTATAACAAAGAGAGACCCACCAAATATGATTAGAGCGATGAGTGCCGGCAAAATAGGTGCTAGAGAGTGACTCTCAATCGATCGCCCTACTACGAGCAAGGCCTCCGCAAGCATCCCAAAGTAGGTTAGTACATTGGGTATCTTGCGCACCTTTAGATCAACTATCGCTCCAGTCACCGCGATGAACACGGCTAAATAGATTCCAACTTCGGTAATGCCCCATCGATAAAGAGGAACAAGAACGGCGTACAAAAGTGCCATTGAACCTTCAAGGACAATATAAGAGGCTGCTATTTGAACATGGCAACTCCTACATCTTCCTTTTAGCAAAATATAAGAGATGATCGGAATATTGTCATATGCTGCTATTTGAACATGGCAACTCGGGCACTCAGATCGAGCAACAGCAATATTCATACCCGCTGGAATTCGATATGCAAGTGCACTCATAGTTGAGCCCAACACCGCCCCCACAAGTGCGCCAAAGATAGCAAGGGTGACAGACGCCATCTCAAAACCCTGCGCTCTGAGCGTTTAACGACCATATGCCCGCGCTTATCGAGCCACCTACCGATGGAGGAACGCTACATGAAGTTGGAACAGTGGCCGAACTTGCCTCGTCCGCATAGAAGTAGTTTCCCATAGAACCACCGATCGCCACAGATTCAACCCCATAGACCGAGCCGCCGCTTGAGTACTCAAAAGCGCAAAACGCCTGGGCCGACTGACCGCTAGCTGCGGCCAGGACCACATATATCGGGTTAGTCACAGCTGAAGAGGTAGGTGCCGTCGCGCTGAGCAGCGGTGCAAACTCAGGGTCTGACTCCCCTAAGGTCCCAGGACCTGATCCAGCTCCGGCATATGCACCGTGCGAGTCATAAAAAGCGATCTCGGCAGTTAGAACGGCCTTTAGATTGCTCTGAGCAGACCGATCCTGCGCTGACTTCTGTGCACCTAGGAAGGTTGGAATGGCAATAGCCATCAAGATTCCGATTATGAGCACGACCACCATAAGCTCAATAAGGGT